>JAKJCY010000132.1 GCA_022706235.1 Candidatus Hydrogenedentota bacterium
GGGTAAGCGGCGCATGGGGCCCTTGGGCGCCTATTTCAAACGATACCCGGTCAAACTGGCTTTGGTTACTTCCTCCATCGCCACTGAGGCCAAACTTGTTTTACGAGAGGTATTTCGTGTTATCGCCTCCCAAATCGAGGAGTGGGAAGTGTCGCCGGAGTTGCGCGGACAGATTCAACAACGGTTTTCAGATCCCGCCCGCTTCTACGATGCCTTCGTTACCGCAAGTGATTCCAGTGAAATTAGATTAAAACCCCATCGCGATTTGTATTCCATTGCGCTGCACACGCTTGGGGTCCCCCCGGAACGGTTCCATCGCGTGGCTGGCTTCGAGGACAGTGAATCTGGTGTCATCGCCATCCGCGCCGCTGGAATACCGCTTTGTTGCGCGCTGCCCTTCGCCATGACGGCAAAACACGGTTTTGAAGCTGCTACGTGGATTTGTCCGGGTGGCATGCCTGAGGTCATGGTCGTGCGGAATTTTTTCTTGCCGGTCTCCTTCCTCTCATAACTATTCAGTGCTGCGGCACATATAGTGAATTTTTAAAAGCATCTGCACCGTAAATACCCCCCAATTTTTTGATACATCACCCTCCTGTTACCTTTTTTTTGTTCAGTATGTTAGTAAAAAACAAAGATCCTATAAATATCATTATAAAAAAAGACATTGACAATTAATAAAAAAAATGTTATTCTAATCGTAAGAAAACTTCTAACGTTAAAGATTGTAGTGATTAGGAAGGAGGTGATACGGAATTTGATTTCTTAGGATTAACAATGAATGTTCTTTGAAGAGGATTTAATGGAAACAAAACATTTAAGGAATTACTAGGATGAAGAGAAAAGGGTTTACATTGATTGAATTGCTCGTTGTGATCGCCATTATCGGTATTCTTGCGGCGATACTGTTGCCGGCGCTGGCCCGTGCCCGCGAGGCAGCCCGCCGTAAGTCCTGCCAGAACAACCTGAAACAATGGGGCACCATATTCAAGTTATATTCGGATGAACAAAAGGATTATTGGCCGCCCATGCAGATGACCAATATGCTGCGTCCAGGGTGGCCGACGGGTACACTCATCGACAATGTCGCTCCCGCAGCCCAGGCTCAAATCAGCTCGTGGTATCCTAATTACAACAGCGATCCTTCGATCCTGATTTGTCCGTCCGATGCCGAAAATGACATTGACGATTTGAAGAACGCCGACGGTGATTGGGACTTCTACCAACCGGAATCGCAGAGTGGAAAGGCCGCCTATACCTACAGTTACTTCTACTGTGGGTGGATGTTCGACCTGTTGCAGCGTCCCTATCTGCCGCCGATTGAAGTAAGCACGCTGCCGAACCTGGTGGCCGGTACCGCCGCACTCGGCCTTCCCGCGCCGGGCTCCGGAATGATTCCCCAGCAGTTTGGCGTCGGGTTAGACAAAAAATTGTTAGATCTGATGGGCGTGAACGAGCCCGGCGGCGTGAACATTATGCGTGTCATGAATGAGGACATCAACGATGTTACTGTTGGCCTGGGCAATGGCGCAGGCGACACCATCTACAGGCTTAAAGAAGGCAATGAGCGTTTCCTGATCACCGACGTCAATAATCCCCAGACCTCCGCCATGGCGCAGAGTACCCTCTTCGCCATGATGGACCTTTTCGGTAACAGTGGCGGCGTGGCGCTGTTCAACCACGTGCCCGGCGGCTGCAACGTGTTGTTCATGGATGGTCATGTGGATTGGATTCCTTATGTGGCCCCCGCTCCGGGTATGGACGGTACTTCGAGCATGGACTTGGGCGCGACCCAACCTGTGCTTCCAAGCATGGCCGGCGTTATCGGAATCTTCAATGCCGAGATTTAATCTTTAACCCTGTTTCCGTTTATTTTCCCCTGCAATCCTACGGTTGCAGGGGATACTTGTTTGTAAGGGTACCGGTATACTGGCATTACGAAATCAAGCAGATTTCAGAGTCCATTCCAGGTCTTTTTGTGAACGAAGCCAGTTTTTAGATGGTCAAACAGCCTTTCCCGGCAATTCCGCAAGCCATGACGTGGTAATTTTTTTTGTCAAATTAATGAATTTTATGGTATCGTTATTGCAGAATGAAAAGGTTACTGTCGCTATGCGAAGAAAGGAGGTGTGTAGTTCAGGCGTAACGCAGATTCGTGAGTGTTGGATTGTGTTTTGTGTGTTTATATCTAAACGAAGGAGTTCATTATGAAGCGTCGTGGATTTACGTTAATTGAATTGTTGGTCGTGATAGCCATTATCGGCATCCTGGCGGCTATACTGCTTCCCGCCCTGGCTCGTGCCCGCGAAGCGGCCCGCCGGAAATCGTGTCAAAACAACCTGAAACAATGGGGCACCATTTTCAAACTTTATGCCGACGAACAAAAGGATTACTGGCCACCCCTTCAAATCACCAGTATTTTGCGTGATGGCTGGCCCAACGGCAACCTCTTGGATGAATTGGATATTGGCGCCCAGCCGCAGTATACCGCCTGGTATCCTAATTATAACAGCGATCCATCCATCCTGATTTGCCCGTCAGATGCCGAGAACGATATTGACGATCTTAAAAATGCCGATGGCGATTGGGATTTTTACAAGCCTAACCAAAGTTACACATACAGTTATCTTTATGTCGGCTGGATGTTCGACCTGTTGAACCGGCCCTATCTGCCGCCGGTAGCGATGAACACACTTACAAACCTTGTCGCAGGCACCACGGCGTTGAACCTGCCAGCACCGCAAGATGGGTATATTTCCGCCCAGTTTGGTGCGACGATTGATGAGTTGCTGCGGAAAGTACTTACCGAAACGGGGCCGCCTACTGGTATTTCCATGCTCCGTGTCGTAAACGAGGATGTCAAGGTTCCTGCGGGAATCGGCAACGGCGGTGGCGATACCGTCTATCGCCTGAAAGAAGGCAATGAGCGATTCATGATCACGGATGTCAACAATCCGCAGACCTCCGCCATGGCCCAGAGCACGCTCTTTGCGATGATGGACCTGTTCGGCAATAGCGGCGGCATCGCCCTGTTCAACCACGTTCCCGGTGGCTGTAACGTGCTGTTCATGGATGGCCACGTGGACTGGATTCCCTATGTGGCGCCCGCCCCCGGTCAGGACAATAGCGTTAGCATGGACCTGGGCGCTACCCAGCCTGTGTTGCCGAGTCTGGCCGGTGTGATTGGTATTTTCAATTCCGACCTGTAAGTTTAAACCGATAGTGCATTTTGCTTCCCCCGCGGACTTGATGTCCGCGGGGGACTCCTTTATTTAGGGGGTCTATTATTGGGTTGGCAACAATCGTATGAATCTCAACGAGCCCGAAAGTTTTTAGACGGGAATATTTTCCTTTACAAAATCTTTAGGCGCTTAGGACAATTTTGCTGACACATAATTATGAGTTCAGTTTCTTACCGCGAGGAGCGTTATGTTCCGGTTGAGTTCAAGAATCCACAAACAACGCGTCATTCCGGTTTTTCGCGGTGGAAAAAGGACGTGTCGCGGAGCGGGTGCCAGGCCGCGAAAAGACCGGAATCCAGTTCCTGAGACCGTGGTTGCGGGATTGGACGCATTCGTTGTGTTCTTCGAGAAGGGAACTGGGTATTCATTGCAGCTGGCCCAATCTGGATTCCGGTATTTTTCGCGTTGTCCAGTACCGTTCTTCGACCCGGGCCAGCGATCGCGAAAAAGCCAGAATGACCGTGTTTACGGCTGTTTATAAGGAAAGGCGAAATAGGTTGATACAGGCGTTTTTTACTCTCCCTTTATTTTTCTTTGTCTATAGCGCTGCAACTTGTTGCGCCGCAGGCGCTACTTCTTCCGGGCGCAGTCCCGGACGAAGCGTAGATACTTTTCTTCGCACACAGGAAAAGAAAGCAACCATGCATAGCGAAAGGGTGTCGCTCCAAACCAGTTTATCGCAGCGGTTGTATCTTTGCGCGCATGCGGTTTAAAATAACGTGCAGCGGTCTTCCGTATCCCTGTAGAGGAGATATAAAACATGAACTATCGGTTGTCCCGGTACGGTGATTCAGCGGCGGAACCCTCTCCGGTAAACCGTATGATGGACGCTTTCGCGTCGGACTTTCGCGACGGGGTGGATATCAATCTTGGCGTGGGCTATGTAAATGAGGCTACTATCCCGAGAACCGGATTGTTGGAAGCCATGGGGGAGGTGACTGCCCATCCGGAAGGATACCGGCAAGCCTTTAATTACGGCGGTCCGCAAGGCTCTCCCAATCTCATCCGGGCGCTAAAGCGGTTTTATCTCTCGGAACGCCTGGGAGGCATGACCGAGGATGCCTGGAACGCGAACGATTTGGCCATAGGTCCCAGTGGCGCGACCAGTATCCTCGATGCGATCGCGGATATTTTTCGTCCGGGCATCGTCATAACTGCCGACCCCATGTATTATATCTACTGTAATTATCTGGAACGTAAAGGCTTTCGTGTTATTACGGTTGCGGAAGACAACGACGGTATTCGCTGCGATCTAATGGAGGAGCGGCTTCAAAAACTTGGGTGTGAGATAGAAGACCTTGCCTTTATTTACATCGTGACGGTGAACAATCCGAGCGGGGTTATTTTAACGAATGAACGAAAGAGGAGGATAGTGAATCTAGCGGCCGAATGGTCCACCCGAGCCGGGCACGCGGTGCCTGTTTTTTTTGACCAGGCGTATGAATGGCTGATTCATGATGACAGCGTTGAAAAGCCTTTGTCAGCCCTGCTTATGGACCAGGCAGGGCTGGCCTACGAGATAGGCACGCTATCAAAAGTGCTTGCGCCCGCGTTGCGGATTGGATTCATACTGGGGCCGCGCGGGAGCATCCTGAAGGGCATAACGCAGAAAACGAGCGACACCGGTTTCAGCGCCCCCTTGACCAATCAGGAGGTTGCTGCGTACATGCTTGAGCATCGCATGGGCGCACAATTGCGTCGGGTCAAGGATGGGTATCGTGAAAAGGCGGCCTGCATAGAAAAAGTCCTGAAAGAGGTTATGGGCCCTTGGCTGGAGGATATGCGGGGCGGTCAGGGGGGATTCTATTTTTACCTGACGCTGCGCGGCATAACCACGGACGAAACATCGCCCTTCTTTCGGTTTCTTGCCCGGTCTACGGGTGATGCCGCCATAGACGGACCAGCAGGCACCCGAAATCCTCGTGTTATATATATCCCCGGGGTATTTTGTGTGCACCCGGAAGGTTCCCTGGCGCAAACGGGGTATTATCAGCTGCGCGTGTCCTATGGGTTTGAGGATTTGGACAGAATAGTCCAAGCCATCCAGTTCATGCGGGACGCGGCCTGCTATGCCGAAACAGTTTCCGCCGACCTTTGACCCCGGATGATATCAGGGCATCACAACGACAAGAGGGTTCGTACTATTTCGAGTTGCTTGAGCCTGTTCGGGAGGTCTTCAGGCTCCAGGTTGTTGCGAGAACCCAAAGCAAACCACAACGCATCAATCTCCAGCGACTGGCCAGGATGATGCGATAAATAATTCACCAGGGGTTCGCGCAGCAGAGAGCGGGCGAACGCGGTGTTGGTCGTATATACGGAAAAATGTTTTGCGAGCGGATGTCCATCGAGGGCAATTTCACTATATCCCACAACGGCGCCCAGCATGGGCAACATGGTTTTGGGAAAAATACGTACGGAGGGGCAGTTCCGTCCATGATACATAACGGAGAAACTGCCGTAATACCATTTTTTACCCGTGCTTAAGCCCCGGTTGAACATATAGTCAAAAACCACCGTTTCAGAACCGGCATGGCGTCCAAGGAAAATGTTGGAAGCATGCCTGCCTCGCCCCCGCCGGTGGAGCCTGAGAAAGTCAAACCGGCGGGGAATGGCATAACTGCGGTAATAGTAGCGGAATCCGAGGCTTCGGGCAATGTCGATAAAGGTGCGTTGCTGCAGCATCCTGTAATAGAAGAAAAGACTCACCGCAAGAATGGCGATACCGAAAAGAAACAAAACGAAGAGTATGTTGGTAAGCGCATCGTGCACTATGTTTCTCCACATAAGAGGAACACAACGGCTGTTTCAGAGTAGACGTGGAACGTATGGCTCTATAAGAATTTAATTATAAAATATCGACTATGGCGCGACAAAGGGGGAGGACGTTCGTTTCTGTGATACCCGCGACATTGATACGCCCGGAACCGACGATATAAATGGCATACTGATCGCGCAAGGCCGCCACTTGTTCCCGAGACAATCCAGAGAAAGAGAACATGCCGCGTTGTTGTTTTATGAAAGAAAAATCCTGTGTGACGCCTAAATCTTTCAACGTATCCACCAATAAGACACGCATACCATTAATACGGTTTCGCATTTCTGTTACTTCGTTTCTCCACAGACCTTGCAATTCAGGATCGTTCAAGACGGTGGTAACGATTTCGCCGCCATGGGCGGGCGGGTTGGAATAATTGGCGCGAATGGCCTTTTCAACATGGCTGAATGCCCGTTCGGCACGGTCCTCCGAGGCGGCAACCAGTGTCAGCGCACCGCACCGCTCCCGATACAGGCCGAAATTCTTGGAATAAGAGGTGCAAACCAGGACTTCGTCCACAGATTCGCAAAGGAGGCGCACCCCTGCGGCGTCTTCATCAAGACCGTCGCCAAAACCCTGGTAGGCAAAATCCACAAGAGGAAGCAACCCGCGGCGCTTAATCAGCGAGGCTGCTTCGCGCCACTGATCCGGGTTCAAGTCCACGCCGCTTGGATTGTGGCAGCAGGCATGCAATAAAATGACTTCTCCCGTTTCGGCCCGTTCCAGGGCGTTCAGCATCCCGGTGAAGTCCAGATTTTTAGCCTCGGCGTTATAATAGGGATAGGTTTTAAGCGACAGTCCCGCCGCTTCGAAGATAGCGGCGTGGTTCGCCCAGGTCGGATTGCATACCCATACCGGCACGGGACCGAAGCAGCGACGGATGAAATCAGAAGCGACACGGAGCGCGCCCGTGCCACCCGGCGTATGAGCGGTACAGGCACGTCGCGATTGGATTACGGGATGCGTTTCTCCGAAAAGTAAAGTGCGCACGGCTTCTCCAAAGGCGGGACTTCCCGGGATGGGCAGGTAGGTTTTAGTGCCACCCAGTTCAAAAATGCGTTTTTCCGCCTTCCTTACGGATTCAAGCGTTGGTGTGCCGCCGTCCCCGTCTTTGTAAATGCCCACTCCCAGGTTGATCTTATTGGGATTCGGATCCTTTTTAAACGCATCTGTCAACCCAAGAATCGCGTCCGCCGGTGCCATTTCAATCTGTTCAAACATCTACCGCTTCTCCTGTGTCCATGTATTTGTCAGTGCGGCAGAAGAGCGTTGATAGTCCTGCCGCGTTCCAATTCGGCTGAATACACACTGTTTGCATATTTTCTGCGCCAAGCCGGGGCCGCCGCCGTACCCATGTAACCTTTCTTATACGAAAAAGGCCCGATGGATGGGCCTAAATGCGTTGTTCATTGCCGTAACGGATGCCTATCGCGGAGCTAAAAGCACAGCATGTACAAGATCATACGTTAAGGGCGGGGCGCTTCACAACATAAACGATCCGGAACGAAAAAGTAGCAGACTTGACCGCGCATTGGCCCGGTTAACAATGTCCCGACCTAAACGTATAGTATAGGGCAGGCAGATAGAAAATAACAGGACTGTCTCATCGCAGGAGGCACTGATATCAGAAAACCTGTATGAAGTCTGAAATCGTGTTCGCACCTTTGAGACGCTATCCTTTAATGAAGGGGACGGAATATACCCTAATCACGCTCATCATGGGTCTTATGGGCGCTTTTTTCTGGGCCATCCGGAGTCCTTCCGGATACGGAGGTTCACAGAGCGGCTTGCTCGCAGGCCCGGGATGGGCCGTGCAACGCTAGATCTTCGCCAACCGCCACCAGGACGCAGATCTCCGGCCCGATGCCGCACCTCGGACGGTGGCTGCCATTATCCGTGGTATCACTATCGGAGGCCTTAATGTCGGTATCAGCCTGCTATTGTTAGTATTTGTTGAGTCGTCCGCGGACAATCGAAGAAAAGCGAATCCAGACATAACAACGTAGCTGAATAGATTCCTCCCGGGTGTTGGGCATCTCCCGCATTAGAATAGCGCTAAGGCAGGATACAGCAATTCGAGCAGGATATAGAGCACGCTTAAGACGGCATAGACTTCAAAGACGGGGAGCACAAGCATTGCGCCGAAACCGATAAGCCGCGAGGAATAATACGGGCGCTTGAACGCCACAAATCCGGCTCCCATCGCAAGGGCAGCCAACACCAAGGAAAGCGCGAACACCAAAAGGTAAATAGACAGGAATGTCGAGAGATAGCGGTTCAAATCGACGAGGGCCGCAACAAGGAAGATCGTCAGGAGCGCCAGGTGGAAGGTGTAATATCCCCATCGAATCGATTTCTGGAGACGTTCGGCGGGCGGACCTGTCAACATACGGCTCCCCGTGTCCGTCATCACAGGTTCCAAAAGGGGCCTGTGTACGCGTTGGAGTATGGCTGCCCCTACCATGGCGCATAAAATCAGGATAAAATCCTCAACATCAATATTCATGGCCGACTCCTTTCAGACCAGCGATTATGATGATGCAGAACCTGATATTATTCTGGAGACAGTATGGTGCGGCCTAGGGTCTTTCGCCTCGCGTAAGGCGCGCGTTAATGGCGTCCAGCAGCGGCGGAACGTCCCAAATGCCGTCTACGACATAATGAGCGCCTGCCTGTGCGAGCCGTGTGATTGCGCGCGTCCGTTTGCGTTCGCGTATCTCCGGGTCGAGCGCGGCGATTTCCGCTTCGTTCAGGCCCACCTCATTTCCGGTCATGGCCAGGCCGATGGTCCACATGCCCGCATTGAGCCCTTCAAGGATGTCCGGGACCGTGTCGCCTACTTTCACATAGGCCTCCATGGGGTAAATCCCGAGGTTTATGGCGTTTTTCAGGCACATCCAGGGCGCGGGGCGCCCCGCAGGCACTTCCGCCGCACATACACTGGAGTCCGGAATATAGCCACGGTCCGCCGCCTCTTTATAGAGCAGGTCCATCATCTCCTGCGTGTAGCCCGTGGTGGACCCGATTTTAAGGCCCCGTTCCCTGAAATTGGCACACGCCTGGAGCGTGCCCGGTATCAGGTCGGCATACTGCGCAAGCACCTTTAACTGGGCGGGAACAAACTCCGTAAACATGCGGTCCACATCCTCCTCCGTGGGCGGCTTGCCGTGCGTAGCGGTCCAACGCTCCCGAACCCCGTCCTGTTGCGAGATTTGTTGAATATGCACCCGTTTATGGGCGCCCATGGGTTCGCGCGCCTCCGCCATGGAAATCTCCACGCCAAAGCGCTTGTAGATTTCCACGAACACCACCGCCGGCGCGTAACAACCGTAATCCATGGTAGTGCCCGCCCAGTCAAGCAGCACGGCCTTGAGCGGTCCCCGGTAAGTGCGTTGAAAATAGAACTCCATGTTAAACATCTCCCTGGGTTAAAGTGTAATATCCATCTCGTCAAGTGTGTCCCGAATTGCCGCCAGCAACGCCTTCATGTCCGGCTCGAAGATACGTCCAATCGTGCCGATACGGAAACAATCGGCATTACTGACCTTACCGGGATATATAACATATCCCTTTTCATTCAACTGTTTGTAGAAAACCTGGAAATCAAAGTTCGGGTGATTGGGATATCGGAACGAAGTAATAATGTAGCCCTGTTTTTCTTCATCGAGGTAGGTTTGAAACCCCAAGTGTTTCATGCCCTGAATCATTACATCGTAGTTGGCGCGGTAACGGGCTGCGCGCCCCGCCACACCGCCTTCGTCCTCCAGTTCCCGGAGCGCCTGGCGGAAAGCGAGTAGTGCATGCGTGGGCGGGGTGAATCGGAACTGGCCGTTCGCTTCCAATCCTTCCCATTGCGCGTACAGATCGAGGCTCAGGCTTCGCGCAAATCCCTTTGTTTTCATAAACGGCTCCCGCCGTGCAATCGCATACGAGAACCCGGGCACCCCCTCGACACATTTGTTCGATGAAGAAACAAGATAATCAATCCGGCAATCGGCGACATTCACGGGGACAGCCCCGAAACTGCTCATGGCATCCACAAAAAAGACACGGCCCTTGCCGCGCACCATCATGCCGAGTTCCCGCAGGGGGTTGACTATACCGGTGGTCGTTTCACAATGTACCACGGCGACATGGGTAATGGCGGCATCCGCGTCCAGCAGTTCCTCAACAGGGGCGACTTCGGGGCAGGCGTCTTCGGGAAATTCCAACGATGTATGGTCGATTCCCGCCGTTTTACATATCTTCACCATGCGATGGCCGTACGCGCCATTAATTAAAATAAGGACTTTTCCGTCTCGGGGCACTGTTGAGGTAAGAACGGCCTCCACGGCATAGGTACCACTGCCTTGCAGGGGTATGGCCTCGTAGTCCCCCTTGGCGACGCCCGCAAGCGCCAGAAGGCCGTTGCGAATTTCTTGTATGACTTGGATAAAGGCGAAATCGCGCGAACCCAGATCCTTGAGCATTGCCTGTTTGACGGTTCGGCTGGTGGTAAGCGGTCCGGGGGTAAATAACGGTTTGTCTTTGGATTCCGGAATTGAACTCATCTATAAATTCCTTTTATGGTAAAGAGGACATTGTTCCTGGGTGAAGCAAACGGAGCATTCACCTTAGACTAACATTATAGCGCAGGATATTTGATCGCATCCATTAAAACGCGGGGCAAGCCCGCGTTAGAATTCATAATTGCCATTTGTGTCAGGGAAGATATTTTTCCAGGAAGGCCTCTTCCGCCGCGTTGCACCAGGAACCGTCTTCCGTAAGTTTTGCGGCGATGTCCGGGGCAATGCTGTCGAGTGCATCCAGCGGTGTAAGCGGAAAGGAAGGCACCTGTGTATAGATAATAATTTTGCCCGGATAGACCGCTTCCTTGACGGCTTTCAGGCCGTCGTGGGCGGCGTCCAAACCGCCGATAGCGGCCACGCTGCGGTTGCTTTCCAGTTCCCGGGCTTCCACCATGGCCAGGACGGCCCTTAAATCGCGGATGCGGCTGCCGCTGCACCCTATCATTTTCACACCCCGGCAAAGTTGTTCAACGGGTACCGGCGCCTTGGTTCCGGTAGCCAGTCCGGCGAACAAATTTACAAATCCGTTGGCACCGGCCAGGCTGACACCCTGTCTCACCAGTGCGGGAACTGGGGCAAGCACAACGACATCGGAATACCCGTCCGCCCCGGCAAGTTCTTTGATGCGCGCGTTCATGGCATCCTGACTGTCAAAATCCGTGGGAGCCAGCGTGATGAGTTCCACATTGCGCGTGCGTGCCAGCGCTCCGAAGCGATCTTCAATATGGTTCAGCCGCTTCCGGTCCAGGTCCGTCACCACCACCCGTCCCAGGCCGTTTTGTTTTTCTATGGCCCGCTGTACGTGCATCTGGCCCATGGGCCCGCCTGCGCCTATAAACAAGCCGGTGCCGCCGGGACGCAGGTCCTGGCGACGATTGGCCTGCGCTATGGATTCCAGGGTGTCGCCGCCGCCCAGATAGCGTTTATTCTGGTAATGAACAGCGCCTACGTCAATCATGGCATCACCGGTCTCCGCGGGTGCGCCCACAAGAAACAAGACGCCATTGGGATTAAGCCGCTCCCCCAAAGTTTCCACCAGCGCCGGGGTGGGATGGGCGATGATGATATCGTCAAATGTCCCTTCTGGAAGGCCCTCAAGCGTGGGGGAGACAAAAGTGGCGTTGGGAAAACGTTCCTTGCATGCGGTGCAATCGTTGGACACAATCAATTGCTTTTCGCCCGTGGGTTCCACCCGGTCTTCCAGGGCGTAGGACATTTCCACACAGGCCCAGGGTTCGCTCAGTGCGGATTCGCTGTAACCCGTGGTTTCCCGAACAGGCAGCAGGTAACATCCTTCGTCTCCGTCCAGCCCGCGCTCATCCATATAGGAATACTCGGCAAGGCCGCCCGGGATCAGATAACCGAAGGCATACCCCAAGCCCTTGTAATAGATATCCGCCTGGACAATAAAACGCTGTCCGGGGCTGAATTTGTCCTTCCAATCATCACCGACGGCTACGATTGTCGCGGCGCATTCATGGCCCAAGACCGTCGGATCTTTTTGTAGATCACGGCCGCGGAGACGGGGATGATTGCCGCCCTGGGCGATAATCTTCATATCGGAGAGGCACAGGCCCAGCGCGTCCACACGAAGAAGCACTTCGTTGTGGTTGGGCGTATGTACAGGCACAGATACCGGTTTCCCATCTTTAC
>JAKJCY010000133.1 GCA_022706235.1 Candidatus Hydrogenedentota bacterium
TTGAAGAAATGCGGTCCATGGCCTGGCAGAGTATCGCCGAAGGGGCCAACGGCCTGGTCTTCTACAGTTGGTTCGATATCCGCCGGGATCCCGCCACCCCCTTTGAAGAACAGTGGGCAAAAGTCAAGACCATCGCCCGGGAGATCAAGGAGATGGCGCCCGTCCTCTTGTCCGTGGAACCTCCGCCGAATGTGATGCTGGAACCTGCACCCTGGCTGAACGTACTCGTGAAACACGCCGCAGGAACTACCTGGGTGGTACTGGTCAATAATAGCCTCGAAGCGGGAGCGGCAAAGCTGCTGGCGCCCGACGGCCCGGCAGCCATTACCGATTTCGCCGGTGGCCAGCCCGTGACGCTTGCGGCGGACGGGGTGACCGCTACCGTGGAAATGAAACCGTTGGACGTGCGCATCTTAAAACTGGATTGGAAGCCGTGAACAAGATGGAAAATCGTGCTAGGCGGTAAACACTTTTTGAAAATGGAAAGGAGCCTGTCATGAACCTTCAAATGCTACGGTATGTTGTCTTGAATTGGCTGCAAGGAAAAAATCGGATGAAATGGAAACACGCCCTTGTCCTTCTATGTATCTTTATCTTCGGGAGTTTTATCGGACTTGTATTGGTGCCGTGGACAGGTTGGTCGGATGCCCGCAGTCATTGGGGTGAGCCCTTGTTCATATTCCTGTTGTCCTTCGGGCTGACGGTGGCGACCCACTGGCTTTATCGGAAGCCCGGTCGGCTTTACAAAGCGCAAGCCGTTGGATTATGGATGCTGTTTGGCGTGGTTGCAGCTGTTGCCGCCTATAGATGCGTTCTCGCGTGGCTGTTCATTTACGGGTACCTCAAGTACTAAAAGGATTTTTTTAGAGTTGGAGGAAATTTACTGCCTCCGCTCGGGAGATTTTGCTATGGTTTCAAATACACGGCGGGAATTTTTACACGCGTCTATTGTCGGCGGCACGCTGGCGGCTGGCGAGGCTGTTGGCAAGGAAGCGGAGGCGTCTGCCGGGGAGATACCCGTCAAGGCCGGGTATGATATTGCCGTGGTGGGCGCGGGTACGGCGGGCGCCATTGCCGCCATCCAGGCGGGGCGGCTGGGCCTGCGCACCGTGCTGATCGAAAAGAACGGCATGCCGGGTGGCACGACCACAGTGGCGGCCGTGAACTTTCCCGGGCTGTTTCACGCGTGGGGACGGCAGGTGATTGCGGGCATCGGCTGGGAACTGGTTTCCCGCGCCGTGGCGGAGTGCGGCGGGCAACTTCCCGATTTCACAGTGGTTCCCGAACGGCACCCGCAGCATCAGGTACGCGTGAACCGCGCCGTTTATGCGTCCCTGCTTTGTGAAGCGCTGCAACAGGCGGGGGTATCGGTACTATTCCATACCATACCGGCGCAGGTGGAAGAACAGGAGGAGGGTTTTCTTTTAACTGTTTGCACCAAGACGGGCCTTGAGACGCTGCGGGCAGGAGTAGTTATTGACGCCACGGGCGACGCAAACGTGGTTGGTCTCGCGGGGTATCCCCTGGTCGAGCATGACACGCTTCAGCCCGGTTCGCTTATCCTGACGCTTGCCGGCTATGATTTCGATGCGTTGGACAAGGAGCACCTCCGCAAGGTTTTCCAAGAGGCTGTAGAAAAAGGCGAACTGACCCCGGAAGATGACACCTTCGTGCGCCGCAATATTGTGGGTTTCCTGGCGGCGCGCGGCGACAACTGCACCCATGTCACGAACATCAACGGCCGCACCAGCACCGGACGCAGCGAGGCCGAACTCCGCAGCCGTACCTGCCTGCTGCACGTCTATCGGTTTCTGCGGCGCCAGCCCGGGCTTGAAGGCCTGGAAATCGCTTTCATGGCGCCCGAGTGCGGCATTCGGGAAACCGTGACGATACAAGGCGAGGCTACGATAACGCACGAGGATTATGTCAGCGGGCGCCTCTGGCAGGACGCAGTATGTTATAGCTTCTACCCCATAGACCTGCACTATGCCCGGGGCGGCGGCATCGATACACGGCCGCTACAGCCCGGCACGGTGCCCACGGTGCCCCGCGGCGCGCTGGTGCCAAAAGGCAGCCGGCGCCTGCTCGCGGCGGGACGCTGCCTCTCCAGCGACCGGGAGGCAAACTCCGCGCTCCGCGTGCAGGCTACCTGCATGGCCTGCGGCCAGGCCGCCGCCGTGCTGGCCGCACAGGCTGTCCGGGAAAATACCGGGGTAATGAATGTGGACATGAAAGGGGTATATGAAATACTTCGCCAACATAGGGCAATCGTACCAGGGTAGTCCGCAGAAACGGACAGTCCTTTATGCACAACTACAGGCACCTGCGAAGTTGGAAACATACAGAAACAGGCATGAAAGGCGGAGCGCAATGATGACGGGACTAAATCGGTCGGTTCTTTCAAATGACCAAGGTAACGCGGCAGTTATCCGCTGGGGTATCCTGGGAACCGGAAACATAGCCCGGCAATTCGCGGAAGGATTGAAGTCGGCGCGTGGGGCGGTGCTGCAGGCCGTGGGGTCGCGCACGGCGGCAACTGCGGAGGACTTCGGCGCCTTGTTCGGGATTCCCCATTGTCATGCTTCTTATGAGGCATTGGCGGCTAATCCGGAAGTGGATGTGGTCTACATCGCAACGCCGCATCCCCTGCACAAGGATAATTCCATGCTCTGCCTGAACGCGGGCAAGGCGGTGTTGTGTGAAAAACCCTTTACCATTAACCGGTGCGAAGCGGAGGAATTGGTAGCCTGCGCGCGGGCAAACAACCGCTTCCTTATGGAAGCCATGTGGACCCGGTTTCTACCGGCGGTGCTTCAGGCGCAAACCTGGATTCAGGAAGGCCGCATCGGCGAGGTGCGCATGGTCCGGGCGGATTTTGGATTTCGGGCGGGGTATGACGAAGAACCGTGCCTGTTTGACCCGGCAATGGGCGGCGGCGCCCTGCTTGACGTGGGCATCTATCCTATCTCCCTGGCGGCAATGGTGCTGGGGGTTCATCCTGTGAACATCACGGCCATGGCCACCTTGGGCCCGACGGGCGTGGACGATCAGAATATGGTGGCGCTTCAGTATGAAAACGGCGCCCTTGCCCTGACCGCCAGCGCTGTCCGCACGGAAACACCCCAGGATGCGCATATTATCGGGGAAAAGGGGTTTATCACCCTGCACGCTCCTTTCTGGCGCGCTGAAGCCGTAACCCTCACCCTGCCCGGCCGCGACCTTGAAACCCATCACCTGCCGCTCGCCGGAAACGGTTATAATTATGAGGCGGAAGCGGTAATGACGTGTATACATCTGGGAAAAACAGAATGTGCTGACATGTCCCTGGACGATACCGTCGCACTCATGGGCATCCTGGACGCGGCGCGCGCCCAGTGGGGCCTTCGCTACCCCATGGAATGACGGCATCTCTTTTTGATCGACATCGGTGCAAACAGGTACAATGCGCGAAACGTTAAGGGAGATCAGGTTATGAAAAAACTCATGATAGCGATGGTGTGCGCAGTCTTGGTAACCTGCTTAGGCAATTTGGGGTGTGCCCGCGCCGCCCGGGACACCACCGGGTTTGCGCTTCGCGAGGAAAGCGTATTAAACGCCCCCTTCCAGGAGGCGTGGCATGCCGTGAAACGGGTGGCGCTAGAGCAGGGCTACGACCTGTACACCCGGGACAAGCGCGGCACCTTTGTCGCCTATACTCCCATGAAACGGATACTTTGGGCCCAACCGCGCCGGACCAAGTTCACCATTGATCTGGTTGAAAAATCTCCCCAAGAGACCGCCATTTCCATTGAAAGTATACGCCAAGTGTACGGCGTTACCTTGCTGACCCATCCCAACTGGCATGACAGGAAACAGGCGGATCCCGGCCCCGCTCAGGCGTTGCTTGAAGGTATCCGCGCGAAATTGGGCGAAGCGCCCGTTGCGGAAGTCCCTGCGGTGGAAGTACCCCCGGCCGAAGCGCCCGTTGCGGAAGTCCCTGCGGTGGAAGTACCCCCGGCCGAAGCGCCTGCAGTGGAAGTTCCTGCGGTAGAAGCGCCCCCGGCCGAAGCGCCCGCTGCGGAAGTTCCTGCGACCGAAGCGCCAGCAGTGGAAGCGCCCGCCGAAGCGGTTGACGTGATTGAGCAAAGCTCCGGTTCCGCCGACGACCATGCCGCCGCCGCATCGGCCCCGGCAGTCAACTGAGTCCTTTTCTTTGGGGATACGGGCGAATGCCCTTAAGAGCCGTTCGCGCGCGATTCCGCATCATCCTTTGTTTTATTCCGGCGAAAAATACGCAAGAAGCAAAAGATGTTCAGGGCGAGTATGCCCACCCAGACCACTCCCATATAGAGCCAGGATAACACGGTCATACAGCGTCCTCCTGTTGCAGGGGCTCGACTTCCTCAAAAAATTTCGGATGGGTTTTCCAGGCGTGTCGGACGCCCCAAACCAGAAAAGCGGCCATGCTGAGTATTATGAAGCGCGCCAGCCAGCGGTACGGGTGGGATGCTTCCGCGACCCCCTTCATGAATACATGGTCAATCAACCCATCATAGGCCCACCATGCGACCAGCAGAATCATGAAGGTCGGCGTTACATATTTCATGACATAGTAGAAAAAAGAGGGAATCTTCAAGTCCGACCCCAGGTGCATTTCTTTCCATCCCTTTGTCATGCCGAATACCCAGGAAAACACCACCGTTTCAATGGCAGCAAACAACACCAGGCCGAATTCCCCCACCCAGTAATCAATCTCATCCACCATGCCGTGGTGTATAAAAAGCACCATGGGCTGCATCATCAGGAATACGGCCGCGCCAACCAGCATCACGCTCCGTTTTTGTGTCTGCTGGAGTTCGTCCTCAAGAAACACGAGCAACGGTGTAAACATGGCCATGGAAGAGGTCAGCCCGGCGAGGAACAGCAGCAGGAACCACAGCGTTCCGAACAATTGGCCCGCGGGCATTTGTTGGAAGATAACGGGCAATGCGAAAAAACCCAGGGAAAACGTGCCTGCTGATGCCGTCAACTTTGCCTGGGCCACCCCGAAAAACAGCACGGCGGCCGGGATGGCGATGGTGCCGCCCAGGATGACCTCCGCAAATTCGTTGGTGGCGCAGGAGGCAAGGCCGCTCAGGGTAATGTCCTCGCGTTTTTTCAGGTAGCTGGCGTACGTATGTATCATGCCCAGCCCAACGCTTAAGGAGAAGAAAATTTGTCCGGCAGCCGCAATCCAGACGTCCGACTTCAGCAGCACGCCCCAGTCATCGACGCGCCAGAGTTGCGCCAGCCCGTCCGATATGGTGCGCCCTTCCACCGGCGGCAGGGTCAGCACCCGCACGGCCAGAATGACACCGATTATCAGCAAGGTAGGCATGCAATACTTGGCGACAATTTCGATTCCCTTGGAAATACCCCGGCTAAAAACAAAAATATTCAGCGCGAATGTCAATAGAAAGAAAAAATAAGACACGGCGTTGAACGAGAAAAAGCCGCCGTTCATGCCCAGGTAAGTTGAGAACACACGGCCCATTTCTTCGTTGCTGGTTTGTCCCCAATAACTGCCCGTCATGGTCTGCCAGGCATAGCCCAGTGACCAGGATTCTATGTAGATGTAATAGACGCCGACCATGGCCGGAAGCAACACGCCGAAAATGCCCAGGTACTTGGCGATGGGATGGCGCCACAGGCGGTGAAACATACCGGGAGTGCTGCCATGACCATATCCGCCCCCATGCCGGCCGATGGTCCATTCCATCCACATCAGAGGAATGCCCAACAGTACCAGCGCCAGAAGGTAAGGCACCATGAAAGCGCCGCCAAAGGGAACCGCTTTGCCCGGGAAACGCAAAAAATTACCCAGTCCGATGGCATTGCCCGCCATGGCCATGATCAGTCCAAAGCGCGTTGCCCAACCATCAGCCCGCCGTATATGCATTCTACCTTCTCCGCTGAATTAATTTCGTATGAACCGCTTGCGTTGCGTCCGGGCCGTCCTTCCCCGGTAATGGTACGCCCCGATGGCCCTAAGTATAAGGATAATCCTGAAAAGGGTCAACCCGGGTCAAGTCCAGATGCCAAGGCCTCAGCGCGGGGAGCCTGCTATGCGATGCTGCACGCAAACTCCTTCTATTGGTCACTGTGGACACAATGACCGGCGGGAACAAGGGTGCGGCTTTTATTTGCGGAACGTGATTTTGAAATCCGGGCAAACACAATAAACGTTGATTTTATTCTTGCACGGGTATGTCCCGGTTCTGAGCCTGTTCAAGCCTGATCCTTTTCATGGCTCGTTTTCCAACGAGATGTATCAAGGCCATTATACTCACATACGGAATCCAGACAAGATAGCGATATGGATTCGGCAGGGAAAATAAAAAGCCCAAGAACAAGGCCGTAGCGCATCCACTCGCAATAGTGGTCCGGATCACTATTTTTCTTTCCCCCACTCCCGGCGCATATTTGAACGTGTGATAGAGCCCCAGAAGTGTGGCTGCCAGGCTAAAGATCAGTGCAACCACTATCCCGGTCCATCCGGCAGTCATGCAGATTCTCCTTTTTTGCGCTTCCTGTCAGTTTCAAAGGTTGATTACGTTGATATACCCGTAAGCGAATGTAATTTATTCTTGTGCCGCCCAATGATCATGCGTACTCCTGTTATGATTGGAATAAGGGTGGCCACGAAAAGTAAGGCGATCCCGAGAAGCATGGCCAATGCCTCCAGCAACAGTTCGGCATCGCCTAGCTCATAGCGGGCAATCAGGCGAACCGGAACATCCGCGAGTTCCTGCACCTCCCGTGTCACCGTGAAGGAAAGGGTATAGTTTCCCTCAGGGTGGGCGGATAATTGTGCTATTGGAAATGCCCAGTAGAACCAACCCTCTTCCCATAGATGCGCAGGTGTGCGACTTGATTGCGCCACCTGGTTGCCATCGGCATCGGTTATCCTGCAAGTACATTGGAGTGGTTCCAGCACCTCGGTATAAGACATGTAATTCGCTATGCCTTCAGAAATTTCAAGCCCTAAAACCGTTCCTTGCGCAACCGGACAGGTATGATGGAATGCCCCGGAAAACACGCCGACTTGTGAAAGGTCCACGGCAAAATTTACAGGACTGGCCTGGCGCCATCGGTGGTGTCTTTCTGCCAGATTCACACCGGTTATCAGGGATGCCATCCCTGTGAGAAAAAGCGCCATCGCAATCATGAAGAAAACAGTTCTGCGCTTATGAAAACGTGTCATCTTCGCCCCAGACTCGGACGACAATGCGGTCCTGCACCACCAGTACGTGAAGACGGGTTTCGCTTTGTCGAATGCATGTGATACGTACCTGCTGTTACTTCAGACCCTTTTTAAAATTAACGGCCTGCCATGGGTTCCACACCTTCCGGCCTACGATAAGGCACATGCTGGTTAGGGTTAGCTGTCAGTCCTCTTTTGACGAAGTAAAGAAGTCGGTATGTTTCCCACGGAGTTACCGGCTCATCTCGTAGGCATCCTTCAGCGGGAGTACTTGTTCGTTCCAGACGCGGTGGTAGCGTTCCGCGTCGAAATCCGGCTTCATAATCATCTTGCGGCAGTACTCGACCTGTTCGGGCGTGGCACTGGGCTTGCCGAGGACCTGCAGGGCGAACTTTGAGAAGTCACGCACCATGAAATCGAAAATCTGGTCCACAAGGTCATCACCGATATCGTAGATGCGGGCGTTCTCCAGTACCAGTTGTCCGTACACCACAAGGGTGAAGAGCTCGCCCATGCTCAACAGCAGGTCGATGTCTTTCTGCTGTTCCTTCGACGGCGGCGCGGCCATGAGCGACTCCTTGAGCAGGGCGATTTGCTGTTTGAAAATATTCACGTTCGGCAGATCATAACTGTCGTAGGCGGCCGTGTAATCGTGGAACTGAATGCCGCCCAGGCCGCGCGTCGGCCCCTGGCTGAAGAGAAAATCGTCATTCCGCGCCGCGTTCTGTTGCGGGACCGCCGGGAATTCACCGGGATTGAAGAAATAGTTCGGCATAAACTTGATGATGAGCGCGATATTGACATGGACGGTTCCCTCAAGTTTCGGCAAGGCGCGTATGTCGCGGGCGGCCATCTCGAAGTACATGTCTTTCTCGAATCCCTTCGCGGCAATGACATCCCACATCAGGTTGATGACCTCCTCGCCCTGGGTGGTGACCTTCATTTTGACGGCCGGATTGTAGAGCAGGTAGCGGCGATCCTCAGGCGAGGCGACGCGCATATAATCGGCCGCGCGCAGGGCGAACAGTTTCATCGCCACGAGCCGGGCATAGGCGTCTGTAAAGAGCTGTTTGACGTGGGGGAAATCGGTCACCTTCATGCCGTACAGGGTACGGTTCGCCGCGTGCCGGATCGCCTCGTATAGGGCGTGGGTGCAGATGCCGATGGACGCCCAGCCGAGATTGTACTTGCCGATGTTGACCGTGTTCAGCGCGCAGTCCCAGGCGTATTGGCCCCGGCACAGGATCTCCGATTCCGGAATGGGATAATCGTGCAGGGCGAATTCGGAAACATAGGACTGGCTGTTCACCACATTCTTGATCAACTCGTATTTCTTGTGATGGTAGTTCGCGTTGAAGAAGACATAGTCGCCCGTATCGCTTATCTTGCCAAACACGGATACCATCTCCGCCTCGTTGCCGTTGCCGATATAGTACTTCGAGCCATTGGCCTTGTACCCGCCCGCGCCGTCGGGGTCGAGGCGCATCTCGGTGGAATACACGTCCGCGCCGTGCTCCTTTTCCGACAGGCCGAAGGCGAAAATGGCGCCGTCCTCGAGCAGCTTCGCGGCGCGCTGTTTCAGCGCCTCGTTCTCTGCCATCCAGATGGGACCGAGGCCGAGAATGGACACTTGCCAGGTATACCAGTAGTGCAGCCCATAGAAGCCCAGTATCTCGTTGAACTCGCAATTACGCCAGGTATCCCAGCGGCAGTCCTCACCGCCATATCCGTCAGGCGTGAGCAGCGTGGCGAACAGCCGCTCCCGCTTCTGGAATTCAAGGAAGTCTTTATACCATTTGAAGGTGCGATCATCTTCCTTGATCTGGTCCAGTCCCTTGCCTTCAAAAAAGGCTATGGTCTTGAGCATGATTTCACGGGAGCGTTCATCCGGATAATACCTGTCGTGATGCCTGGGGTTGAGCAGAATCATGTCGGTGTCTCCTCGCGGGTATAGGGTAACGTTATTTCTCGCCCACAGATTCAGCATAGCAGAGGACGTAACCTCCGCCCAACATTTCCAACACAATGAGTCAGGGCTTGGCCGGGGGCCAGAGAGAGAACAAAAACCGGTATTTCTCTTTTCCGGTTACCGCACACCCATTTCTCACTGCTATATAGGCAAAGTTTCTTGCTTGTGGTTCTGAAAATATCTCCTGTTGTGTATAGCAGAGTCGCTCTGGGTGACCGTCATAGTTCAATAATGGCGATTTCGGGACGACAGAAGAATCGCACGGGAATATGCCAGGTCCCGATACCCACATTAACGTACAAAGGCCCGGCGGGCGTGTCATACAACCCCGCGTCATATCCGTCCACATCTCCAGGTACAAGCAAAGCCCCCCAAAAAGGCAGGCGCACCTGTCCGCCGTGGGAATGACCGGCAAGAATCAAATCATATTTCAAGGTGCCCAAACGATTCGCTGTTGCGGGGTAATGGGTAAGCAAAATGCGTCTGACGCCTTCCGGGATTTCTCCGGTCTTTACCGATTCGTCTTCGGCATCCTGCTCTGGAAACAGGCGGGCCGAAGTGTCCAGTTGCACAGGCCGGGTAACACCGGACAGGCCTTCTATCAAACACCGGTTATCACGGGTGGTCACGGCGCGGTTGGGAAGCCAGTCCCCGCCTGTCGATTGGAAGCATGCCTCAATTTCCGCAAACGGGGCCTGGCTCCAATACTCATGATTTCCCGGTATCCCGTACAAGGGGCACTGAAGCCCGGAAAGCAGGTCAAGCGCCTCGGAAAGGTACGTCGTGTTCTCCACAATATCGCCCGTAAAACAGGCCAAATCCGGCGCGGCATTATTGATGCGTTGAATGACCCTGGAGAGGTAGCGCTTGTCCCCTTTATAGTGTAAATCCGTGAAATGAACCAGTCGAAGCGAAGGAGTATCTGAAAGGCGCAGATGCGATGTGCGCAGCCATTTGCGCTCAATAAGGCTTCCTTCCACAAGACAGGCGGCGGTAACGCCATAAACTCCGGCACGAATAAATGTGCGGCGCGTTATTCGTTTCATGGAACATTCCTTTGCCCTGTAAACGCTGTATGGTTCACCGTTATACCACAGTGATTCCGGGGGAGCGAAATGCGGCAGGCCCGGCATGTTATCCGCCTTTGGCTCAAAAGGAGATTTCGGGTACACTGGTTAGCGGTATAGATTGCTCTTATGTGAAAGGAGGCTATATGAACGTAGAATACACACGTCGCGCCTTTATGGGCGCCGTTGCCGGGGGCATGACAGCCTTAACCGCCGCGGCGGAGGGTGGCACGGATGCGGAAGCGCCCGCTTCTAAACTTCCCAACATCCTGCTTGTGATGACCGACCAGCAGCGATTCGATACCATCGCCGCGCTGGGCAATACCGGCATCTATACGCCGAACCTGGACCGGCTGGTGCGGCGGGGCCTGTCCTTTACCCGCGCCTATTCCAGCTGTCCCGTCTGTGTGGCGTCCCGTTATACCATCCGCACAGGGCGGCGTGAGCCGGTCACGGGCATCTACGCCAACATGCGGCCCGACCTGGTCGCGGGACAGCCGGAAGATATGGAGGAACGCTGCGGCCCCTACCTGGCCCGGACACTGCGGTCGCGGGGCTACCGTACCTTCGGCATTGGAAAGTTTCATACTGCGCCTTGGGACGAAGACCTGGGCTATGATGTTCATCTTCATAGCGAGGAACTTTATGGCAGCCCCGCGCATCGCCGACGTGATGACTATGCGTCCTTTATCCGCGAGCACCATCCGGAATATGATTTCATCGAGGGGTTGATGGGCGAACGCACGGAAATGTATTACATGCCCCAGATGAGCCCGACCCCGGCCCACGTCGGTGTGGAGGCCTGGGCGGCCGATCGGGCGGTGGAACAGATCCGGGCTCCGGGCGCACAGCCCTATTTCGGATTTGTTTCCTTTGTGGGCCCCCATCCGCCCCTGGCGCCGCCCATTCCGTTCAACCGTATGTACGATCCTGACCGTATGCCCAATCCCGTGCGCGGCAGCCTCGATCTTGATCACATGGATGAACAGATCCCTTGGATGAACCATGCCATCTGGGCGGAGGCTATCAACGATGCCCACGCGAGAATCCTGCGCGCGCGTTACTACGGGGAAATCAGTTATATCGACCAGTGCCTCGGCAAGATCCTGGATGCCGTGGAAGCCCGGGGCGATGCGGATAACACGCTGATTTGTTTCTTTGCCGACCACGGCGATCACCTGGGCGATCACAACGCCTGGCAGAAGGAGAGCTACTTCGAGGCCGCCTGCCACATTCCTCTCCTCGTGAGCTGGCCCGTGCGCCTGCCGAAAAACGTGCGACGCGAAGAACTGGTGTGTCTGGCCGACCTCTTTGCCATTGCCACGGCGGCCTCGGGCGCGGTGGAACCGCGTGACGGTATGGATGTGCTGGGCATGGTTTCGGGTTGGGTGCCGCCGCGCGATGCGCTTACCGGGTTCTATGGCACGCCAGGCACCCCTTTATTCAAAGTCATGGTGCGTACGGGCGACTGGAAATACATCTTCATGGCCAACGGTGGAAGGGAGCAACTCTTCAACCTGCGTGAAGACCCCCGCGAACTGACCCAGCGCCTGGACTCCGACCCGGAGGTGGCGGCGCAAATGCGCCATATGGCCGTCGCCTTTTTGAGCCGGCCCAACGCAGACCGTGCCCTTGAAAATGGCGCATTGAAGGCCTTTCCCTTTGAAGCACGGCCCTTGACCCGGATCTACCAGTTCGACCGGTCCCGGGGCGTTACAGGATTTCCGGAAAATCCGGCGGAGGTATTCAAGACAACGCTGTGATTAAGACGCGCAGGACCGGCAGGACGTGCAGGATGGGAAGGGCAGAAAGTTTTACAGACCGTCCTTGATTTATCTTACACGACCTGCCGGTGCTACACGTCCTACTGCTTTCTTGATGACAGTCCCCGTTGTTCAGGGCTTTGTCCAGTAGTCAATTACCAGGACTTTATCCAGGACCGGCCCGAGTAGCGCGCCGAATTCCTTGTGGGCCGGGTGGGGCAGGTA
>JAKJCY010000134.1 GCA_022706235.1 Candidatus Hydrogenedentota bacterium
CGGCACTTTTTCCGCGGCATCCCCGCGCAGCAACGCCCACCCGTAGCTGCTGCAGACAATGGCGCCGTCGCGTAATTGCGTCATGCAGGGGTCCTGGGAGCCGCCGAAAGGATGGGCGAAAATCAGCTCCGGTTCCGCCGTCCAGCTTTCCCCATTGTCTTTTGAACGCACCAGCACAAGATAACTGTTTGGGTCAGTATGGTTTGACCGGGGCTCTCCCAGGTAACGCCGTTCCGGCGCGCGCCGGAACGCCACCACCAGTTCCCCATCCGGACGCAGCACAACAGAAGGAAACGCGCTGTAGAAATGGTCATCCTGGTAGATGATGATATCCTTCTCTTTCACCAGGTCTTGAGCGAAAAGGAACTGGGAACAGCAGCACATGACAAGGAATACAGGGATAAAACCAGCGTTTTTGTACATTTCAGGCCTCCTGTGACGATAAAATTATGGGACGGGATAATCCACGTCTCTTATCTTTCAGTATACATTCCTGGCCGGCATTCTTCAAAGGAAAATCCAGGCGATTCATAAATAGTGCGCCGGAGACGTCCTTGATTCATAATGGGAATGGTGTAGTTCAGTGAATGTCCGGTCTATAGAGCACGCACCTCGGCAACCGCCTCACTTGGAACGGCAAGTACCACAGAAAATACTGGCAGAAAAAAGCAACCGCCGAAGGGGCTGAACAGTCAAACGGAGCAGCCAGCAGGCATTGGTTTCAGCAAAGAAAAGGAACCCGATATGAATCTATCCACTCCCTCCGGCAAAATCCGGGCGAAACAGGCCCTTTCCCGGCGCGGTTTTATGGAGAGCGCCGCATCGGCCGCCACCGTCGCCCTGCTCTCGCCGCGCACGGCGCTGGGCACCAACGCCAACAGCAGCATCAAGGCGGGCATTATCGGCCTGGGCGGCAGGGGGCGCATGATCGCCTCCATGGTGCGGGACCACGGCGGGTTCCAAATCACCGCCGTGGCGGAGTACTTTCAGGAACTGGCTGAAGGGGCCGGCGCCCAATTCGATGTCCCGAAGGAACAGTGTTACAGCGGCCTTTCGGGCTATCAAGGCCTGATGGCTTCCGGTGTCGAGGCGGTGTTCCTTGAAACCCCGCCCTATTGCTTTCCCGAACATGCGATGGCCGCGGCGGAAGCCGGACTCCACGTGTTCATGGCCAAGCCGGTCGCCTGCGATGTTCCGGGATGCACCCGTATTGCCGAAGCCGGAGCGCGGGCGGGCGCGAAAGAGCGGGTATTCCTGGTGGATTTTCAGACCCGAACAGATCCCTTCAATATTGAGGTAATCCGGCAACTCCACGAAGGCGCCATCGGACCGGCCGCGCTGCTGACCGCCATTTATACGGACGAAGGCTTCGCCGACCCGCCCAGGACGGAAAACGCGGAAAGCCGCCTGCGGAATCTCGTCTGGGTAAATGATGACGACCTGGGTGGCGGATACCTGGTCAATGCCGGTATTCATGCCCTGGACGTCGCCTTGTGGATGGCGGATGCGCTGCCGGTCAGCGCCACAGGCGGGTCGCGGCGGACACGTAAAGACCCCCATGGCGACTCTCACGACATCTATTCCCTCACCTATGAATTCGCGGATGGACTGCTCCTCAACCACCGGGGCGAACACCTGCCCAACCGGCACGGATTCACGTGCGGTTGCACCGCCTTCTGCCGTGACGGCTATGCCGAAGCCGCCTATGAAGGCGAAGCGCGTCTTCACCCGAAAGAGGGAGAAGGTCCCGGCGGCACTATACACGGGCTCTACGAACAGGGTGCTCGCCGCAATATCGCCGCGTTTCACGACCGGATCCGGGAAGGGCGCCATGACAACAGCACCGTAACCCCAAGCGTAAACGCCACCCTGGCGGCACTCCTTGGACGCGAAGCGTGTTTGCGCCGCGGTACGTTCACCTGGACGGAGATGATGGCGGAAAATAAACGTATCGAACCGGACCTCGGCGGTCTCAGAAAATAGAAACAGAATCACTATTCGTACACGCCCGGGTAAAAACCTGCGGATGTACTATAATCCATGTGTGCCCAACAACCGGCTATGAACCGGCTACCTGTAATGACCGACCCGAACGGTCAGGGAACTACCATCATGTTCAAATTGATTTATATCTGCATATGCGTATCCGCCGTGAACGCTTCCGCTTTGGAAGAAGCATCGGTTCTCGCCTCGGGACTTGTCACCAGTCAGGACCTTTTCAATACTTCCATGCGGGACGGCGTGGCCTGTTACCGCATTCCGGCACTGGTCACCGCTGTCAACGGGGACCTGGTTGCTGTCATGGATGAACGCGTCACGTCCTGCGCCGACTTGGGCGGCAATAAGGACATAAATATCGTCGGACGCCGCAGCGGCGATGGCGGTATGACGTGGTCCGACCTGGAAACCATCGTGGACCATGAATTTGGAAAGTCCGCTTCCGACCCGTCCCTGATTGTCGACCGGGAAACGGGGGAACTCTTCCTTTTCTATAACTTCATGGACCTGGAAAATGAGGCTGATATTTATTCCCTGCATGTTATAAAAAGCCGGGACCACGGAAAGACCTGGAGCGAACCGGAGGACATCACCGCCCAGATTACCAGACCGGAATGGCGCACCGACTTCAAATTCATCACGTCAGGCCGGGGTATTCAAACGCGTTCAGGCGTGTTGTTGCATACGCTGGTGAACCTTCAAAGGGGATTGCATATTTTCAGTAGCCGGGACCACGGGAAAACCTGGGACTGCATAGATACGCCCATCCGTCCGGGGGACGAATCTAAACTGGTGGAACTGGCCGACGGCCGCTGGATGATTAACAGCCGGGTGAAAGGTGCCGGAATGCGCTATGTGCATATCTCCGCGGACATGGGTAAAAGCTGGCAGACCGCCCCGGAACCGGCGCTGATAGATCCTGCCTGCAACGCGAGTATCCTCCGCTACACCAGCACGGCAGACGGGCACGACAAGAACCGGCTTCTGTTTTCTAACGCCAAGAGCAAAAACAAGCGGAAGAACATGACGGTACGCATCAGTTATGACGAGGGCAAGACCTGGACGGAAGGCAAGACCATTTATATTGGCGATGCAGCCTACTCTTCCCTGACGGTCCTGCAAAATGGCGACATCGGGTTGTTGTTCGAAAAAGACAACCACAAAGAGAACAGGTTTGTCCGGTTCACCCTGGAATGGCTGACCGACGGGAAGGACCGCTACAAAACACCGGAAGCAGTAGGGAACAGTCCTTTACAGCAACGATAAAAATGAATCCCCCGTAAATCCGTTGGAGACCGGTACTACTGGATATCAGGTCAGACCCCGTGTTCCAGACCTGTCACATCATTTGCCCTGTAAAACATTCCCGTGACCAAAGAACATCCCCAACGTTCTTACCCTTCACGGCCGTACCGCTTCATCCTTCTCCATCCCCACCGCGGCAATCCATTGACGGGCATATTCCACCGTTTCGAGTTCTATGTCACACACGTTGCTCCCGAGAAAAATCATGCCCTCAATCCTGCCTTGCCGCAGCCATTCGCGCCCGAGCGCGCATTGCTTTTCCATCAAGTCCATGGGCATCGGGGCGCGGTTGCCGTAATCCCACAGATAGCAGCCGAGCAGTTTGCCCACCCCGGGCGCCAGGGTTTCAAGCTGTTCAAAACTGTGTTCCAGGTGATGCAGGTCTTCCGATTTCCAGGTCCAGAAGGTGATCTTGTCGCAAAGCGCCAAAGAGGATTGAACCGGCAGATCCAGTTGATGGCGATACAGCACCACGTACAGGGGACGTTTAATCTCATCGGCCTCCAGTTGGCCGCGAAGTTCTTGAAGCTGTTCTGTTGTAAGCGCCCCCTGTCCGTCAGGCTTGAAAAAGTCGTCCATGATAAAGCCGGTAATGTTTGGAAAGCGGTGCGCCAGGTCAAACACATGGTTGCGTACTTCCGCGTTAGTCTCCCCACCGGCACCGGTCATGGACCATACCACCCGTTTCAGCGGCCGCAGGGAGATGGCAAAGGGGTCGAAAGGCATTTCCGGTTCTTTATTGTACCGGACCATCATCAGGTTGGGCACGCCCAGGTAAAAGGCGCCCTCCGCGGGCGTCATGCGGGAAGGCCGGGGAAGGTTCCATTCCTTGTTGTGGGCGCCCGCCATTTGCCCCCATATCCAGAGCCGGTCCCGCACCGTCCGGTCCGCCTCGGATGCCGTTCCCGCAGCGGCCGCTGTATTGAAACCTGTCACAACGGCCGCAGCCGCACCATAGTGAATAAAGGATCGTCGGTTAAACAGAACTGATTTCATTGCGTTGCTCCCAGAGGTAGTCTCGAACACTGCTTCTATCCTGTAATTCTAACACGGGCCGTGCCCGCAACCCAGTCGGTGCGTTTTTTGTTGAAGTTGTTTTTGTAGTACTTTAGCCTTGTTATTTATACTGAAAGGATTGAACAACAAAGCCCAGGGTTGCGGTACTCCGCTACCCTGGGAACCGGCGCCACAATCCGCCTCTACCCTGAAAGGGTTACGTAAGTCTGCGTTACGTAACCCTTTCAGGGTAGAATAGGGAGATTGCCGTACATTCACCCAGGGTAGCGGAGTACCGCAACCCTGGGCTTTGATATGTAAGCCCTTCAGGCTATTCAGATTCAACTTCTTGTTTTTTATAGGCCATGTGGGCCGATAAGGTGAACACGGGCCTTGCCCTTAACCAAGATGTTATTCATGAAGACTATCACTAAATAAAACACGTCCTGTATCTGGCTGTACGTCAACAGTACTATCCCGGAAGACGCCTGAAGCGATGTATCATTTCCCTATGGTGGTTAATCCACCCTCTGCCCAGGGATACCCCCTCACCTACCTTCCCTCCAGCCAGTACAGGGATTGGAAAACGGCCAGGTAGATGGATTTCCCGTCATCGGAGACATGCATGGTTCGGTATATGGTTTTCCAGTCGGTATATTTTTTGGCGGCCGCGCCCGTGGTGAGATCCCATAAGGTGGTACGGGTATCAAAACTGTTGGCCGCCAGCGCATAGGCGCCGTTTTCGCTGAGCGTTATCGTGTTCCGCATGTGTCCATATTCGTCTCGCGTGTTGGATAAGCCCGGCTCGATGGTGTGCAGGTTCCGGCCGGTTCCGGCGTCCCACACCCGTATCAGTTGCGCTTCCGCCACCGTTACCACCCGAGCGCCATTGCCGATAAATGCGGCTTCCAGCTCGGGTTTACTGTTGGCCAGGTTGGTAAAGTTGCCCGCCAAATCACCCAGGTAATTCACAAAGGGCATTTTGATACCGAATACTTCCGGAGTGTGCACATGCTCGGAACGCAGTTGTTGCGGTTCCACAAAGGTATACAGCAGATTGCCGGTGAGGGTATCGTGCAGCCAGGCCTTACCACGCGTAGCACTCAACAGACGCGTGCCGTCCGGAGAAAAGCACAAGGAGGAAAGCCCGGCCTCCTCGGGAAACTCCAGCGGCGTTTCCGTAATACCCTCCTCCTTGATGCGGATTACTGTAAAGGCATCGTATCCGGCAAATACCGCAACAGTGCGGCTATCCTTAGCAAAAGCGGCAGAGGACCAATAATCTTCGAAGCGGGGAAATTCATAGAGCGTTTCGCCCGTGGACACCTGCACCAGTACCGTGCAGCCCTCCAGGGTGTCTTGTGTCGCCACATATTCGCCGTCGGGTGACAAGGCCAGGTGCCAGGCGTTCTCAAACTTCAAGAGCGCTTCGGAGCCGCCCGCCTCGAGAATCTCCCACTGATAGCCGCCGCGACCCTCGGCTGCGCCGCTTCCCGACAGCATCACGGCACAGCGCCGCATGGAAGCGCATGGGAGCATCCGGTGAAAACTGCGGGACGCCGACGGTTTCCATACGGCGACAATGCGCCGCTCCTCAAAGTTGATGGCGTGAAGGGTGCTACTGCCTTCCTTGCTTCGGGTCAGGGTAATCACATGGGGCGGGAGCACTTTCCAGACCTGTCCGGGAAAAAACGGGCCCCGGTCAAAAACCTTTCGGGGTACTGCCCCCTTTTCCACCGGCCAAAGAAAGTAATGGTGCTCCCCGTCATGGGAAACAACCCAGATGCGGCCCGAAGCGTCCGCGCTGACGGACTCCAGGAGAAATTCATGGTTGGGATGGTGCAGTGCCGCAAGCACCTTATCCTCCGCCGGATCCAGCATCCACAACCGATCCTCATTTTCGCCAAGTATCAGCACCGCCTTTCCACCCCGGACCACCTCCGGCTTCGCGCCCAGGGCTTCCGGCAACGTCACCTGGCGCAACAGCCGCCCCGAATCACCGTCCACCACCGTCAGGGTCTGTGGATTCTTGTCCTTAACATAGCGGTACAGCAGGATGCTCCCATCATGCAGGCGTCCACCATAAAGCCCGTCGCTGTAAGTGCCGATATCCCGCGTGGTATCGATTCCCAGGTCCCAATATACCAGGCGGAGGGCCTCTTTCGCCGTCCCGGTCAGTACAAGCGTCTTTCCCTCTTCCCGCCACTCCTGGGGCCGCAAGCCTTCCGGTACGCGGTACCGCCCGGCGCCATCGGGCGAAAAGAGCAGAAAGTAGCCCTCCTCAGCCTGCCTCCCTTCTGACTTGCCCCGGGCATAATGCAACAGAAACCAGTCACTGTCCGGCAGGACCATCCCGTACCGCCAAGGGTCGCCGCTCCGTTCCATGCGTTCCCAGCATATTTTCCCCGATGCCTTCTCCAACACTACGGTCTTGGTTTGCTTCTCGCCTTCCCCAAACAAAATCACATGATCTTTCCCCTGGTGTTCAACAAGATACAAGTCGGGAAACGGCCAAGCCTCATACGTCCAACGCGTTTCCCCGGAATCAATATCATACGCGGCAAGAGTGGCCCCCTGCCTGGTGATGAACAGGTTCGCATCCACATCCAACCCTCTAAAACGGGGCGGGCCCCCCATGATAAACCGGGGTTGCTGCGCCGATGCCGCCACAGCGCATCCCAACGCCAGCAGCGCCGCAAGAAGAAAACGGATAGCAGACCTGTTCATAGATAATCCTTTCAGCATGGTCAGTATACAGGACGATAACAGAGCCTCCAAACCGGGCCACCGTTTGTTTTTTGTCCCGGTCTTATACGAATATACTGGTTGTTCATGGGTCACTTGTTCCCTAAAGAATTAAAGCAACAACACTTAAATCTTTAGTAGGCGTACCTTCCCAGGTGCGGCAGGGGGGAGGAGGACAATCCGAGGTAGTGCCCCCATGGCGCACCTGGGAAGGTACGCCTACTAAAATATTTGCATTAACTATAAAGGCCCCGCAACATGAAAATTCCAGCCCATGACCGAAGAACATTTCTGAAGTATGCCGCGGCCGGCACTATGGGTTTCGGCCTGCAGGAACAGGTCTCGCCTGCCGCCGACCCTGGTCTACTGGAGGTTCATGATAACGCTTCCAGGGAAGGAACAGAAATTCTTCAGGAGGTTGTTGTCCGGGTGGAGGCCCCCGACGACCCGCTTGTTTCCACGGCCTTCAATATGTTGAAAGACCGGGTAGAACTGCGCTGCCCGGTGAAGGTGACACGGGGCGCTGAGGGTGCTCAGATTGTCCTGGCGCTGGACCCGGGCCTGGCTCCCGAAGCCTTCCGCCTGGGCCCTGAAAACGGGACCGTGCGTATTACGGGCGGCGCGCCGCCCGGCCTCCTCTACGGTGTCGGGAAATTCCTGCGCACCAGCGGCTATGGGGAAGGGTTCCTGCCTTCGTCATGGACGGGAGTTTCCTCGCCGCAGGGCACCCTGCGCGGCATGTATTTCGCCACCCATTTCCACAACTGGCATCAACAGGCCTCGGACGCGGAGGTGTCCCGGTACCTGGAAGACTTGGCGCTTTGGGGCATCAACGCCATCATGGTCGCCTTCCCGATGATTAACCTTCAGGGCTGGGACGACCCGCAGATGGAGGCGGCCCTGTCCATGATGAAGCGGTACGCACGAGCCGCCCACGCGCTGGGCCTCCAGTTCACCACGGGACTGGGCAACACCATGTTTATCGGGACGCCCGACCACCTCCGGGCGACGCCGCTGCCGGACCCTACCCGGCGGCGCGGCAACAGCGGCCACCCTGTGTGCCCGAGCCTCGCGGAAGGCCACGCGTATATCCTGGACAATACGCGCCGCCTTTTCGAAAACCTTGCCGACGTGGGACTGGACATCGTGTGTTTCTGGCCCTATGACGAGGGGGGCTGCGCCTGCGCGAAATGCGCCCCGTGGGGCTGTAACGGGTATCTGCGCCTGTCTCGCGACCTGACGCAGCTGGGGCGCGAATATTTCCCGAAGCTGAAGACCGTCCTGAGCACGTGGATGTTCGACACACCGCCCGAAGGCGAATGGCAGGGCCTGGCGGACGCCCTCGCAAAAGACCCCGGCTGGGTGGATTATATCCTCGCCGATTCCCATGAGGACTTCCCGCGCTATCCACTGGACCACGGCGTGCCCGGTGGACTGCCGCTCCTGAACTTTCCGGAGATCAGCATGTGGGGCAACTCGCCCTGGGGCGGATTCGGCGCCAACCCGCTGCCCGCACGCTTTCAGCGCCTGTGGGACCAGGTAAAAGGTACCGTGACCGGCGGGTTCCCCTACAGCGAAGGCATTTACGAAGACATGAACAAGGCCGTGGTCGCGCAATGCTACTGGGACCGGGACCGGGCCGCCGCGGACACGTTGCGGGAATATATGGCCTACGAGTTCGGTCCCGGGGTAGAGGAGCAGGTACTGGAGATCATCGGCCTTCTCGAAAGCGCCGCCGCCACTTCGTATCGGAAGGAACCCGTGGACCCGGAGGCGGCGCGACGGGCCTGCGCGGCGGCGGAGGCCGTGGAGGCGCGCCTGCCCGATTGGGGCAAAAAGAGCTGGCGCTGGGAACTCTTGCGACTGCGAACGGTGCTCGATCGGGAACGCTTCGGGGGAGACGGCCTGGAAAGCCCTGCCGCTGAAGCCGCCCTGCTCCGGCTGATGGAACTGTACCATTGCCAACTGGAAACAGACGACCCGTACCACCATCGCGTGCGGCCGCCGTTGAAACGGGCCCTGTCCCGAAATGGTACGCTTTGACGCGTGTCATCATATTCGCGTCACATTACACGTATACAGACCTGCGTGAAAAGAGAAAAGCCTATGACCACCAAGAAGCCGGAAAAATCATGGATGGAGAACGCAAGAGCGATGGGGATGCCCGTTCCCACAATCACCCCTGAAGAGAAACAGGCTTTTCATGACGAAGCCGGATTCGGCATCTGGTGGGCGTGGGGCGTTGATGTGGTGATGCTTGCGGTGCCGCCCCTGGTAGGAGCGCTGTTCTTCGGCCTGACCGCGCGTAATTTCGCGGCGCTGGTATGGGCGGATGCCTTCGTACTGTGGTTGTTCGGCCTGGCCTACACGGCGGTGGACCGGGCCAGAATGATGGCCCTGCCGGCGGACCCGCTTCCGGCCGAACGGCGTTTTGCCAATCTCCTGGTGCGCTGGGGCTGGGCGACTGCGGCCCGTGTAGCCGAGGTGGAACAACAGATGAGTGGGAGCCGTCCCGGCCTGTTCAGGGCGGTAAAGTCCACCGTTGCCTTCGTGGCGCTCTACAGTTTCCTGCTCGTCATGATTGCTTTGATGATCGGGGTAACCTTCGATGAAGAAGGGCCTTTTGAATATCTGGTCGTGCCCCTGGCGGTACGAGAATCCTTTACGACCCGCGAATTGTGGGTCTTTGTCGTTCTTGCGGTGCTCGGCAAACTGCCTTACTTTGGCCGAAACCTTCTGGGTCGTGCTTCCCGGGAAAATAAAGGCGAAAGGCTCCTGGCCCTTCTGGGCTTATCCGGACCCTCGAATGAATATGCCGGGTATTGTTTTGTACACATCTGGGGCGTACTTTTCGCGGGAATTTTTGTCAGCAACCTGCAGGCGGGACGCGTTGCCGCTGTGCTGTTTATCCTCGTCATCGTCGCGTTCCGCGCGTTAGTGGCGTATTTCAGCGTTAACGAGCGCCGGCTGTTTGGCTATCTCTGGGAAAAAGCGTCCCGCGAATCCTGAACTGGAGCGGGAACGCGGATATTTCAGAACCTTCCCAGAAGCTAAGGTGGTCTAGGTGGATTACAGGAGAGGATTACGCGTGCGGATGCCCCCAAAACGGCCGAAATCCCGGTCGGCCGTCCAGATTTCCAACACGCCATGCTGGATGCAAAGCGCCGCCACACGCGCGTCATGTACTCTGGGCCCGGCGATGCGGCTGTTCAACACCAGCGTGCGCAGGTGCCTCCAGTATCCGTCCGCTTCCCCCAACAGCACAAGACTGGGCGATTCCAGCCAGGCATCAACCTGGTCTACAGCGCGGGCAAGGGGCGTGGGCGGTGCGTAGATGCGCGGGTGCGTCACTATGGCGAGAAATTCATGAATACACGGCCAGGGAATGGCCCAAGGCTGGTGGCCCTCCGCCTGTTCGCGGATGCAGCGGTTGGCGATATCATGCCACGCGGCGTCTTCACGATGGGCATACACCAGCAGGTTGGTATCAACGGCTATCATCCGCCGCGCCCGTCGTATGTAGCATTCCGAATCTGGTCCCAGGAGGACTCGGAAAATTCGGGTTGAAGTCCATCGCCATTAAATGTGGCATTACGTAATGTAAACGGTGCGCGCCGCGCATGCTCGGCCAAGGTGCGGCGTAATCCCTCTTCAACCAGGGCTTTAACCGTAACCTTTTCCTCTTGTGCCACACGGCGAACCTCATTGTATAGGTCGGTCGCAATATCGATGGTTGTTTTCATATGGGGAACCATATCATAGAATATGGCAATATGTCAATCGCGCAGTACACAGTTAAAGAATGGCATCAAAGGGCATGAGCGGGGCGAAGGACTCCCCGGCCCGTTCCGTGTGTCCTACGACTCAATTCGGTTCTGGAAGGATCAGGGTTTGTGTCCAATGACCAGCATTTCAAAATCCTCCGGGGTCAGTCTATCATCCCTGGAGTACGCCCCCAGTTTTGCGCCGAAGATTTCGATGCTGGCGTAGCCGAGTGTTTTCAGCAGCCAGGTAATCTCGCTCGGCACATAATAGCGTTCATTGCATGAAAGGGTTTTCTTGTTACCGGAGTCATCTTCAAACTCGGTGATATTGAAATCACGGAATGTCATCAGGTCGAAGGTGTTATTCTTATAGGCGGCATTACCCTCCTGCTTCGCTTCGGCACAAAAAGCCTCCACGCTGTGGAAGAGGGGAAACAGGCCGTTGAGTGTCGTAAAGATAAACATTCCCCTGTCTTTCAGGGACCGGGTCACGTTTTTCAATATCCTGAAATTCATTTCGTCCGTTTCCATTAACGGGAATCCACCCTCACAAAGCATGATGGCCGCATCAAACTCCCCGTTAAACGGAAGGTTACGGGCGTCATGCCGCTGAAACTCAATGCGCAGGTTTTGCTCGACCGCTTTTTCCCGAGCCCGGGCCAGCTGGGATTCTGACAGATCAACGCCTGTAACAGAATAGCCGCGTTTTGTCAATTCGATGGCGTGCCGCCCCGTCCCGCAACCGACATCCAGTATTCTTAGAGATTTGTCAAACTGAAATTCCTTTTCAAGAAAGTCACATTCTCCAATCGTTCCCTGCGTGAAGCACTCTTTGTCGTAGGTGCGTCCGTAGTTCTCAAATAGACTTTCATACCATTGTTTTGTGTTCATAGAGGCTCCCGGGTAAAATTATGTGCTCATGTATTGGTCAGGCGACCCGTAGGGCCGCGTGGTTTCGGGTCATCATGATACCAAAATGAACCGTTCTCCACTCATGTGAACGGTAAACATGCTTCAGGCCCTTCGGACTTCCGCTTCATGCGGTGAGGACAGGGAGGCACTAATTGAGGTGCCTGTCAACTGAAGTCCGGTCGGCATGGTTATATAAGTACAGGTCAGGGAAGAGGCAGGCGCTGTATGTTCCCTTCCTGAAGTTATTGAAATCGCGGCAGTTCTTTACGCGGAAGCAGTCCTCGCCAAAGGACGCGCAGGAACGATTGGGCTTTCTGTGGGTTTACACGGGCGTAGCGTTCGAAAAAAACCAACAAGGTTATTTAGTGTCGAGGAAGGAGGCGGTCTCCATGAACCCGAATCGCCTTAATATTGTATTGGGCCTGTTATTACTGGCCGCTCTAGTGTTCGGCGTGCATCAGACCCTTACAGTAAAACGGCTGAAATCCATGGCCGCCTATGGGCAGTCCC
>JAKJCY010000135.1:0-314 GCA_022706235.1 Candidatus Hydrogenedentota bacterium
GCACCGGCGATGTCATAGAATGCTACAAACATGAATCCATTGCAAAAACGCTGGAACAGGAAAACGCGTGACCATCGGTTTGCTTCAGCTGGACCTGCTTTTACCTGAAGCCAATTCGCTCAAGGACAAAAGGCGCGTCCTCAAAAGCCTTAAGGACAGGCTTCACAACAGGTTCAATTGCTCGGTCGCGGAAACGGAATACCAGGACACCTGGCGGCGCAGCCGCATAGCCGTCTGCGTCGTTGGCGGTGAAACCGCCCACGTCAACAGCCAGCTCAGCAGCATCGTCGCCTATGTCGAAGGAAACGGCGGGG
>JAKJCY010000135.1:324-12189 GCA_022706235.1 Candidatus Hydrogenedentota bacterium
CCGTCCTGGCCGATTATAGGATAGAGATGCTATGAAAGCCAAAGGCAGAACGCTCCGCGTTGGGGCGCTTATCAAGGAAGAAATCGCCAAACTCATCACCAAGGGGCTGAAAGACCCGCGCATTGGGTTTGTCTCCATCATGGATGTGCGCATGTCCAGCGACCTGCGTTATGCCAACGTCTACGTCAGCCTCTTCGGTTCCGAAGCGGAGCGCAAGAGTTCCCTCGTGGGGCTGCAGCATTCCGCAGGATGGATCCGGCACGAGGTGGGCCGCTACCTCCACATGCGGACGCTGCCCGAAATCCGGTTTTTCCCCGACGATACCTTGGACAAGGTGTATCACCTCGAGGAAGTATTTGAGGAGATACACGCGGAACAGCATCAGCAGCCGATGCTGGCGCTGACCCCGACGGAGGCCGTGGACGCGCTCAAAGGCGCCGGACGCTGCTTTATCGCCTCCCATGAGAATCCCGACGGCGACGCCATCGGAAGCATGCTCGCGCTGCGCCTGTTACTGCAGCGCCTGGGCGTGGCCGAAATCACCTGCGCGCTCCAGGATGAGGTGCCCGGCATGTACAAGGAACTTCCCGGGGCGCCTGCCATCGTTAATGGCGGTGCCAACATCCCGGAGTACGACCTTGCCGTGCTGGTGGATTGCGGGCGTCTTGCCCGGCTGGGTGAAATCGCCGATCTCGTGCTGCCCGGCCGGCGCCTCCTGATTTTTGATCACCATGCGGAACCCGGCGAGGCGGGCGCCTCGGGCATCGTGGATGCCCGATACGCCGCCACGGGAGAAGTCATAGCGGAGCTGTTCCATGCCGCGCAACTGCCCTTTACCCTGGACGCCGCCGCGTGCCTGTATGCCGCCATCGCCTCCGATACCGGCTGTTTTCGATTTTCCAATACCACCGCCCTCAGCCACCGTCTTGCCGCCGAGTGCATCGAGGCGGGCATCAACGTCGGCCTGCTGAACCAGCGCTTTTTCAACGACATGCGTGCCGCCAAATTCGAGATGATGCGGCGTGCTCTGGCGCGCGTGGAGACGCATTTCGACGGGGCTGTTGCCCTGTCCTGGCTAAATGAAGAAGATCTGCGCACCGTGAACGGCAGTCCCGAAGACGCGGAAAACCTGATTAATCTCTGGCAGGCGGTGGAAGGGGTGCGGGTCGCCGCGCTCCTCAAAGCGTTTGAACCCGGGGTTACCCGCGTGAGCCTCCGGTCGGACATCAGCTTTGACAGTGCCCTGTTCCTGCGCGATTTCGGCGGCGGGGGACATGCCCGCGCCGCGGGCGCCACCCTGGAGATGCCGCTGGATCAGGCTCGCGAAACCCTGCTTGCCGCACTGGCCCGTCAGGAAGGCATGACCGGGAGTGCCTGAGAACCCCACCCGCCGTACCCGGAAAACACCGTTTCATGGGAGTCTTTCAACACTATGCAGTTTGACGGAATTCTTCTTGTCGACAAGCCCCAGGGCATGACCTCGCACGATGTGGTGGATGTGTTGCGCAAAGTGACGGGTCTGCGGCGGATTGGCCATACCGGCACCCTCGATCCGCGGGCAACCGGCCTGCTGGTTATGTGCCTCGGCCAGGCGACGCGCCTGTCCCAATACCTGTCCGGCCTGGACAAAACCTATGAAGGCGCCATGCAACTGGGCGTGACGACCCGGTCCCATGATTTGGATGGCGAAGTGGTAGAGGAGCGGCCCGTGGATCCCGGCTTAACGCGGGAGGGCCTTCAGGCGGTCTGCAACCGCTTTATCGGCGATATTCAGCAGGTCCCGCCCATGGTCAGCGCCATCAAGATCGGCGGGAAGCGCCTGTACAAACTGGCGCGGCAGGGACAGGAAATTGAGCGGCCGGCCCGCGCCATTACGGTCCACGCCTTTACGGTCACCCGATGGGAACCGCCCTACGCCGATTTGATCGTGTCCTGCACAAGCGGTGCCTATGTGCGCACCTTGTGCCATGACGCCGGTCAATTGCTGGGCTGCGGCGCCGTGCTTTCCCGGTTGCGCCGCACGCGCGTGGGCAATTATGACATCGGCGGGGCGCTTTCGCTTGACGCCTTTCAATCGCCGGAAACAGTGGAACAGCGCCTGGTGTCCATGGACAACGCGCTGGACCTGCCCGTGGTGATTGTAGACCGGACACAGGAACAAATGATCCGGACGGGCGGTACCGTGTCCGGCCAGGACATTGAAAGCGCCGCGTCCGGTCACACCGGCCTGGTGCAGGTGAAAAGTAAACGGGGCAAACTCATCGCCCTTGCCCTGACCTGTCCCTCTGCCGCGGGACCGCGCATACAACCCAAAAGCGTGTTCGCGCCCTGATCGCGGCGTAAGGGAGTCTTTTCCGTGCACACCATCGAGGACATAAGAATCACCGCGGAAGTTTTCGACCATACCGTCGTGACGGTCGGTTGTTTTGACGGGGTCCATCTCGGCCATCAACAAATCATCCGCGGCCTTCTTGAAGAAGCCCGCGCCCTCGGCGGCACGCCCGCCGTCATGGTCATTGAGCCCAATCCGAGGCTGTTCTTTTCTCCCGAACACGCGCCCAATATTCTGACGCCTCCCGCCGTCAAGAATCGGCTCCTGGAAGCATTGGGTGTGCAAGTGCTTTATACCCTGCCCTTTGACCGGCAGACCGCCGCCCTGAGCCCCGGCGAATTCGTGAAAACCATCCTGCTGGAACGCTGCCGCGCCGAAGTATTGGTGGTCGGCCATGATTTCGCTTTCGGCCGGCATGCCGAAGGGGATTTTGATGTTTTGCAGGCCATGGCGCGCGATTGCGGATTCCGCGCGCGGCAGGTAGCGCCCCTTACCGTAGACGGGCAGCGCGTCAGCAGCACCTTGATCCGCGAACGCGTGGTCCAGGGGGAGATTGAAGATATCGAAGTCTACCTGGGGCGCAAGTTTTCCATGAGCGGAACCGTGGCATCCGGCGGCGGTATCGGCCGGACGCTCGGTTTCCCCACGGCCAATCTCGAGCTGGACACGGGCGCCGTCCCGGCCCACGGCGTGTATGCCGCCGAAGCCTGGACCGGCGGGCAGCGCTACAAGGCCGCCGTCAATATCGGCATCGCTCCTACCATTCGGGGCACCCGCCGCGTTATCGAAGCGCACCTGCTCGATTTTTCAGGCAGCCTGACGGGCCGGGAACTGGAACTGGTGTTTCACCGGCGCCTGCGTCCCGAAAACAAATTCTCCTCTCATGACGACCTGATACGCGCCATCGCCGCCGATGTCGAAAAAGTGCGCGCCCTGCTGGATTGAATAAAGTCCGCGTTCATCGATCGGTCTGATCGGACCGATCCGCCGGATCAGACATGCCTTTCAAAACTACCGGTGCACCCGGAATACCAGGTCGCCTTCCCGCGAAGAACGGGGGCTTTCGGTGCCTCCCTCGTCGGCGAGGTTGTCGCCGATGCTGTAGATCACGTACCCTTCACCCTCGCGCCGGTAGCGCAGCGGTTGTTCATCATAGGGGTCCGGGGGCACCTTGTCGAGGTATCCCGGCACCAGGGCCTCCAGATGGTCCGGCGGCGCGCCCTGGGCAACACGGTACCGTTCAATAGCGGCGGCGACGGCGCCCTGGTCCAGCCGGGTTTCATAGGCGGCATTGGCCTCAATTACCCGGCCCAGGGCAGGCAGTAGTATGTCGCTCAGGCTGGTTAAAACGGACCCGCCCCCCGCTTCGAGATCGGGAAAGGCGTTTCGGGCCTCCGCATAGGGCATACGGGCGGCTTGGATCAGCCTCTCCATGGAGTCGAGATAGTAGTCCCGGTCCTGGGTGAACCATCCAAAGGCATTGGCGGTCCGCACCACAGTTAACGACGCGCCGGGCAACACTTCTTCCAGCCAGTTTATGCGGGCATTCATGAATCTGGCCGGGTCGTTAAAAGCCTCGAACCCGAATACCCGTTCCGTGATAAATGCGTTGGCCAGCGCCTCGGGGTCGTATTCCGACGCGAAGAAGCGTTGAAAGTGCGACAGCTGCGCGTCAGTGTACGTTATCCGGCCCAGGGTTTCCGCCAGCGTGGCCAGGGCGATATCGCTGCAGGCCTTTCTGACCAGGAACGATATCAGTAAGTCCTCCTGCTGCAGCGGTCGGGGGATTGCCATGGCCGTGGTCAGCGCATGGAACGCCCCGTCCACATCGCCCACCAGCGCCGCATAGGTGGCTGCCGCCTGCAACAGGCGCACCGCGCACCGTGTTTTGGCCAGGTGCGGCAGCTCCATCTCGAACCCTTTGGAATAATCAAGGGAATACCCGCCCGGCGGCAGCAGGGCCGCCTCATGTAACAGTTCCAGAAGGTCCCCGTATTTCTCGAGGTGAACCCTCAATTTTTCCTGGTCCTCCGGCGAAATGATGCCTTCCTTGTGCAGGCGCACCAGGATATCCATGACTTCTTCCTCGTCCGGTCCCTTATACAGCGCTTCCAGGCCTTCCGAGACTTGTGTCTGGAGACCGGCAGAAGTCCGCTCGGGTGTTTCGGAAGTGTTTTCCGGCGAACCCTCCGGGGTAATGGGAGGGTCTTCCCCGGAAGGTTCGTCCGTGCCTGGTTCTCCCTCTTGAAGGTCATCCGGGACCGGGGGGCGCTTCTTCCACCGTATCAGTTCTTCCAGCGTGGCGGGGCCGCCTTCCGCCCGTATCGCCTCCAGCCGGGCGGCGTAATGCCGGTCCGAGTAGTATTTCGCGGTAAAGAATACGACAAAGGGGCAGAGGAGGACGACACCGGCGATAAGCAGGATGCGGCGCTGCCGCCCCTGCCAGGGCGTGCGCGTCCGGGAACGTTGATGGGGGTCCGTTGTCATGGTATACGCTCCTGTACCTTGGAGAAAGTTGTTTATAGTATACCCCACTTCGTGGGGTGGAAGGTACAGGCCGCGGGTCGCATCGGGTGCTGTAATATCTCCAAAGGACATCAAGGACATCAAGGACAAGGAAGGAGAAAGGAAAGTTATTCCTCCGTGTTCCCGTCCTTTCTGTCCTTTCCGTCCCTTAAGTCCTTTGGGTCCTTTCCCTCCGGCGAACAGTTCATCTGCCGTTTCCTCGCCGCAGCCGGGTAGCGGTCTTTCGCGCGGGTGTGCTATGATGGTTGCTCCATGGCAACGGCGCGGGGCGCGTGTTTTGCCCAACTCCCGTTTTTTTTGGAGTCACCATGAGCAATGGCATTACCAAACGTTCCGAAGAGTATTCTCAGCGGTACCCCGATGGGGTGCTGCGGACTGAACTAACGGAATACGCGCCCGTGCGCGGGTGCATGGTCATCGGCAAGCCCTGCAGGGGGAGGGGCATTACCGCACAAGTCCCATTGACGGTATCGGGTTGAAGGAGACGCTGTAAGATGGCACACGTAAATCTTGTTACGGGCGGTGCGGGATTTATCGGCTCTCACCTGTGCGAAGCCCTGCTGAACCGGGGCGATGAAGTCTTATGCCTGGATAATTTCTTTACCGGGAGAAAGGCGAACATCGCCCATTTGCTCGGCAATCCCCATTTTGAGATTGTGCGCCACGATGTGGTCAACCCCATCGTCATTGAAACGGACCGCATTTTCAATTTCGCCTGTCCCGCGTCCCCGGTCCATTATCAGCACAATCCCGTGAAGACCATCAAGACCAATGTCATGGGCGCCCTGAACATGCTGGGCGTTGCCAAGCGTGTGGGAGCGCGCATCCTGCAGGCGTCCACCTCCGAAGTCTACGGCGACCCGGCTGTACATCCCCAGGTGGAAGGGTACTGGGGCAATGTCAATCCCGTCGGGCCGCGCAGTTGTTACGACGAAGGCAAACGCGTGGCCGAATCCCTCTTCTTCGACTACCACAACCAGAACAAGGTGGATATCCGCGTCATTCGGATTTTCAACACCTACGGCCCGCGCATGCTCGTCAACGACGGGCGTGTTGTCAGCAACTTTGTGGTCCAGGCACTGAACAATGCCCCCCTGGGCATCTACGGCGCCGGCGACCAGACCCGCTCCTTCTGCTATGTCAGCGATTTGGTGGAGGGCATCCTGCGCATGATGGACCTCGACGGGTTTCACGGCCCCGTGAACCTGGGCAATCCCGGGGAATTCACCATTAAACAGTTGGCGGATCTCGTCATCGAGCTGACCGGTTCCCGGTCCAAAATCGAATACCATCCCCTGCCCGAAAACGATCCGGTCCGGCGCCGGCCCGACATCAGCCTTGCCCGGGAGCGCCTCAACTGGAATCCCGCCGTGTCCCTGCGCGAGGGGCTGACCCGGACTATCGCGTATTTTGACGAACTCCTGCGCAAGGGCTGAACGGTTCGTCCTGTCGCCCCGTGTCGGCCTATTGCGGGGTCAGAATATAGGTGACCTGCACCCGGCCCCGACAGGCAATCTGATGCACGTCTCCCGGTTGCGGATCGGGCTGCTGTTCCCAAATCAGTTCCACTACTTCAATGCTGTCCACGGCGTAAATGGCGCTTTTTACGGCCTGCGCGGCCGCTTCCGCCGGCAGGTAGGCCTTCTCCATGGCAGCGGAAACCACGGCGGCCTCCACGGGCTCTTCTTGTGCCGCGGAATAGACGGGACTGGACAGGGTGGCCTTCATGGTGTCCGCCAGGTCGGCCAGTTTATCGCACAGCGCGGCGAACTGGAGCGGCCCCGTATTGGCCGCGTTGAACGCGGCCATGCCGAAGCGCACCGTCACAACGGCACGCGTCTGATGCTCGGACAAGGAAGTGATCAACGGCGGCGAGGCTTTCAGTTCCAGCGGCTGCAGGTCCGCGCCGCGTATGGCTTGCGGCGCCGCCTCGAGGAAGGTCTGGCACTCGGTGATCGACGCTTCCAGCGTATCGGCGATAAAGTGCCGCACAAAGCGGAACTCCACCTGGCCGACGGACGAATAGACTGTTGCCTCGCCCGTGCTGACAATAGTCGGCGGCGGTTCCTGTCCGAAGGCGGATACCGCCAGGGACGCGGCAAAAAGCGCGAGGACCAAATGCCGTCCGCGCAGAGTGGACGGGCCGGGGAGTTTTGAATTCATGTTGATGCGCCTCCATCGGGGTTGAGGACCGGGGCGAACAGGCTCGCGAGCGCGACCGCGTCCCGGGGACGGCTTCCATATTCACAGAGTTGAAACGCTTCGACGTAGCGGATCGCGTCCGCCCTGTTTCCGAGCTGCGCCCGCAGGCGCTCACGGCACACTTGCGCCGGTAGTTCGAGTTCGGGCCCGAAGAAGCCCTCAAGCCAGACGCGCCGCGCCGTTTCCCCCTTCGAGGCCGGCGGCACTTCCTCCAGCCGGCCGTCAAGCCAGGGCAGCCACTCGTAAAACTGGGACGCCATGGCGTCGAGGAGCCGCCATTTCACGTCCATGACGCCGTCCACGGGGAGGACGATATCCGCGCGAAACGGCGCCGGCTGGGTAAACGGGTCGAAAAGGTACAGGAAGATGGGATTCCTGCGCAACGCGGGCACGTCGGGGCAGAACTGGGGTACCGTCACCATGAACGCAGCGTCCTGCACCGCCTGGGAGGTGTAACGGTGATCAGGGTGATAATCATTGGTCCGGTGGGTGAGCACCACATCGGCCTCATGTTCCCGGATCAGGCGCACCACTTCGCGGCGCAGGGGCAAATCCGCCACCAGCTCGCCGTCATGATGGTCGAGCGCCAGCGAGGTATAGCCGCCAATTTCCGCCGCCGCGCGCGCTTCCGCCGCGCGGCGCTGCGCCAGCGCCCCGCCACCCATCTCGTGATGTCCGATGTCGCCGTTGGTGAGCGACACCGCCAGCACCCGGTGTCCCGCGCGGGCGAACAACGTCATCACCCCTCCCGCGAAAACCTCGGGATCGTCGGGGTGCGCGCCGATGCAAATCAGGTTCATGGGGCCGTTTCCGCTTTCACAAAATTGATGCGGACCGGGTTGCCCACCAGGGGCACCTGGTCCGGCGAGGTCGCCGATTTCGGGTCGACAAGTGTTTCCGAGGTGCCCTCCGGCATCAGCCACGCGTCCGCCTGCCCGTGCACCAGCAGGGTGTCGGGGATGGCTTCCAACCCTTCCAACACATTGACGGTATAGGCGTGCGTGAACGGTTCCTGGTTTGGCCCGCGCGCGGGAACCTGGGCGTCGCTGCCCAGCACGCAGGCATATTCCGCCCCGATCACTTCGCTTTTGCCGCGGTAGGCCCGCGCGCGAATCACCACCGGGCGCCCCGGGAAATTCCGTCTTGCTTTCAGTTCAAAACGCACCAGCAACTGGTCAGGAAAGGGTTCCTTTACCGTGATGGTGGTCAGGGACAAGGTACCCCTTAACGTTTCGATATAGTCCGCCGTTACGGTGTCCGACGCCGACTCCGGCGCCAGGAGGCCGTGAATGAATATGCCGCTGTCCACGTCGCCGATATCCAGGGGTTCCGGCTTCGGTGCGGGCGGCGGCGGTTCAGGAACAGGCGACGCTTCGGCAGGCGCCGCCTCCGGGATCGTGGCGGGCGCTTTTGGCGCTGTGGGTTCCCCCGGTTTCACGCCCGTTTCCGAACACCCTGCGGCCAGAATACAACACGCCAGGAACGCCAGTACGCTCGGCTTCATCGCTTCTCTCCTGTTGGTTGGGAAACGCCCTTGCTTGCAACGCCTGATTTTACCATGACCCAAGCGGTAAACCAAAGCATGAGAAGCCCGGGCGAACCGTTCTGTCCCTGCGACCCCACAGTAGGCGTACCTTCCAGGTGCGCCAAAAAAGACATTTCCAAGCCTTCCCGCATACATACTCACCTCAACACTTTTTACGCGCCCGGTACGCCAAAGCGCCGCAAGTGCTGGAGAATACCCTGTATGGCGCACAGTAGGCGTACCTTCCAGGTGCGCCAAAAAAGACACTTCCCCAAGCCTTCCCGCATACATACTCACCTCAACAATTTTTATGCGCCCCGGTACGACAAAATGCCGCAAGTGCTGGAGAATACCCCGTATGGCGCACCTGGAAGGTACGCCTACTAAATAAACACGACGCAATTTATGGACGCAGGGACTGACACCAGCGCACGCAGCGAAACGGGCCTGCTTTTCCCCATACGCTTGTACCCCAAAAAAGCCCGCCGCTTGAACCGCACCCCTCAATAGACTACACTCTAGTATCAGTTTGACCAAAGGAAGGCCCGGCCCGTGTCTGAACCGAAACATCCCCCCGCGCAACCCGTTTCCGCGAAAGAAACAAGCGAGTTGTCCCGATTCGCCGCTGTTTTCGCAAGCGGCACCATGCTCAGCCGCGTGCTGGGGCTGGTACGCGACATGGTTTTCGCCCACACCATCCCGGGCGCGCCCCTGGGCGCGTTCCTGTTCGCCTTCAGCCTGCCGAACATGCTGCGCGACATGCTGGGCGAGGGCGCCGTGAATGCGGCGCTGGTGCCCGTGTTTACCGCGGCCCGCGAGCATCAGGATGAGGTCGCGTACAGGCGCACCGTCGCCGCGGTCATGTCGCTGATGCTGCTCTTGTTCGCGGGCCTTACCGTGGCCGCCGTCCTGATCATGCCTGTTACGCCCGCGCTGCTGGCGGCGCTTGAACCGTTCACCGGCAAGGCGCTGCCCCAGTCCCCGGAAGAACTGCATGCCACCGTGCGCCTCATGCAGTGGACCTTTCCCTATCTCTTCTTCATCGGCGCGGCCGTCTTCGCCATGGCGCCGCTTTTCGTGGCCAAACGCTACGGTACCCCGTCCTGGACGCCCGTGCTGCTGAACATCACCTTTATCGTGTGTGCCTACGGATTCCGGAATCGCTTCGAGAATCCCGCCTGGGCCCTGGTCATCGGGGTATGGCTCGGCGGCGTGGCGCAGATGGCCGTGCTCTGGCTGGACATGTTTTTCCATGTGGGCGTGGTGTGGCCCTCCTTTCACCTGCGCCATGTCGCCGTGTCAAAGACCCTGGTGCTGCTGCTGCCGGTCATACTCGGCCAGGCCGCCGGCGAAGTCAACAAGATGATAGAGCGGTTTTTCGCCATGTCCCTCGGCGAAGACAAGGTGCTGGCCCTGTACCTCTCGAACCGCCTCGTGCAGCTGCCCCTGGCCGTGTTCGGCATCGCCGTCGCCGTCGCCATCCTGCCCGCCCTGTCCCGTGCCCATGCCCGGGGCGACGAAGCGCAACAGCACCAGTTGATGCTGTTCGGGTTGCGCCAGTCCTTCTTCCTCTGCGCGCCGTCCACGGCGGCGCTGCTGGTGCTGCGCCAGCCCATTATCCGGCTGCTGTTCGAACGGGGTGAATTCGGGCCCGAAGGGACCGCGCTGGCCGCGGGCGCCCTCCAATACGCCGCAATCGGGTTGATTGCCTTCGCCTGGGTGAAGGTCATGGTGCAGGGCTATTTTGCGCGACAGGATACACGCACCCCCGTGATCGTCGCCGCGTCCAGCATGCTGCTGAACATCCTGCTGAATTTGGTGCTGGTGCGGCCCATGGGCTACCAGGGCCTCGCCTTGTCCACCTCCCTCTCCTTCTCCGCCAATTTCCTCGTCTTGTATCTGATGTTCGGGAAGCGGTACGGGTGGCTTTGGGACGCGTCCTTCGCCCGGTCCTTTGCCGGCGTTTTGGGCGCGACGGCCCTGTTCGCGATCACGCTGCATGTTGCCCAGAACGGGTTCACGGCGTGGCTGGGTGCGGATTCGCTGGCGACCCGGTTCGGTGCCCTGGCCGGCGCGGGCATCACCGGCGGCCTCGTATTCGCCGCCGTCTGCCTGGCGCTCAACGTCCCCGAATTCGAAACCCTGCGCAGGCGCTTTATGAGACGTTAACCGACGCCGGGGGGGGGGAACACCTTCCTTGGTGCTTTCCCGCCCGTCCTTTGGGTCCTTTATGTCGTTTCGGTCCTTTACGTCCTTTTTCTCTTACACCACCCTGTTTCCGTTACTGCCCGGATTCGTCCTGGCGCACGGTGCGGGCGCGGCGGTCATAAATGACGCGGGCGCGCTGCTCCGCCTGCGGGAAGAACCCGTCGCCCCGGTAATCGACGATGCCGTTCACATCGGGATAGGCCGAACCCGACTGCACCGTGGCGATGATTTCAAACACATCGGACCGGGTCGTAATCAGGTTGGACATCTGGCTGAAACGCCGCACAATGTCGTCATAGCGCTGATCATACAGTTCGCCGACCTGCCGGGTGCCCACAGTCCGGGGCCCGAAGCCCGAGGTGGTGGCGCGGTACGGCGTGCCCAGGTTGCTCAACGGCCATGGCGCGGAGGGATCAACGTTTTGGTAAAGGGGGTCATCAGCGGAATAGCGGCTGTCCGCTTTTACCAGGCCGCCCGTGGGAATGCCCTTCAACAACTCGGCGGGGCTAATATAGTACCGCCCGTCCGGGTGTTCCATCCGGTTGCCGGCCACCAGGGACATCAGCCGGACCATGGCGCGACCCTGGAGGGTATTCGTCCAGCTGCCTGCCGAGCCCGTATCGCTGTTGCGCACCAGCGCCGGCAGTGACGGCGCGATGCCGTCCCGGATGGCCGGCGGCATGGGACCCAGTACGGTGGGCCCGAAATACGCGATTTCCTCGTCAGTGGTCCAGCGCTGGCGCCAGGGATCGATGGGTGCCGTCGGGTCGTCCAGACTCGGCGTGTCTTTCGGGAATTTGACCGCGGGCAGCCCCAGGGACTCGCTGCGGTAGGGCGGTAAGCCGCGGTCCCGCTGCGGGTTCAGGGCGTTCACCACGCCCGGCAGGCCCATGAGCGCGTTGAACAGCTCGACTGTCCATTGTGTATTACTGGTGACGCCGCTCACCACGCGCCGGGTTTCCGTGGTGTTGATGTTGACGATGCCCCGGGCGCGCGGCGCGGGCGCCAGCACCACGTGGCTGATGCATGCGATCTGGCCGGGCGCGCCCATGTTGCGCACGCGCAGGGCGAG
>JAKJCY010000136.1 GCA_022706235.1 Candidatus Hydrogenedentota bacterium
GCTCTATGGTCGGCTGATGTACCGGGAACCAGGCGAAATGATTCTGCATGCTCAGAAAATAGGGTGTGGGATTCTCCAGTTCCACCTGCAGTGTTTCCACATCTGCCGCGAAAGCCCCCACCTGGTCAAAATCCCGCAGTTTACCCTCGTTATAGGCCCGGGCGTTTTTGAGACAGTACAGCATGTAGGCATATTCTGAACCCAGGGTGGGCGAAAGGATGCGCCGCCATGCATAGGCAAAGTCGCGGGCGGTTACGGGGTCGCCATTGGACCATCGCGCTTCCGGCCGGATATGAAAGGTATAGTGCAACCCGTCGTCCGAAACTTCCCAACGGTCCGCCGCGGCGGGCATCGGTTCCAGCGTGGCCGCGTCGGCATCGGTCAGGCCTTCGAAAAGGGAACTCAGGACCCGGTGTTCCGTGACCCCCGATACCACATGCGGGTCCAGGTCCTGTACTTCGGCGCCATTGCCCGCCTGCAGGATGTTCTGGTCGGCGGGGGAGCGGGAAGAACAGCCGGGGAAGCATGACGCAGACACCAGGCACAAATAAAAAATAAATAAGTGGGTTTTCATTCGTATTTCTGTAATCTCGATGGGTGTTGTTCTACTGCGCGCATTATAGCGGTTTTCAGTAGTTGGCACAATCGTTAATCACCGGTAGCGAAAAAAATACAACCCCCTTTTAAAAGGCGCAAGGACATAAAAAACATGTTTCACCGGGATAGCGCCTGCGCTTTCAACGCTATTGTTAACCTGGTTCCCAAATTAACCTGGTTCCCAAATTCCTATTTGGGAACCGGCTCTCTCTTGAAATTCTATTTCTTATTTTCGTGTTGATTTTAATGTTTCTCTTTTGCGTTACTTGTAGTCCATGCGCAGGGGGTTCCCAAATAGGAATTTGGGAACCAGATTATAAAACAACAACAAGAACACGCTTCCGCAAGATAGCGCCTTCGGCCGCCCCGCTATTGTTGTCCTTCAGGTCCTTTGGGTCCATTCTGTCCTTTGAGTCCTTTCCCTTCAACCTCTTCCCGCCGGTTTTCAATCCCGTCCAAAGAACGCAAATAGGCCAGCACAGAACAATTACGGCAGGAGGGGTTGTGGGCGCACCAATCCTCATGTATCTGCATGAGGCCCTGTTGCCTGCGGAAATTCATTTTGACCGTGTTATCCCCGAGGGCAAGCCAGTGCATCATGCGCCGGTGAATCCGATTTTCAGGTTCCCGGGGCAATTTGACAAAAAGTTCAAAGACATTTTTTTCCAGAACGGGGTCTGGCCTATCGGAACGGGTCAAGGCCAACGCGGCGGGGATCAGCACGTTGCCGATGATGGTGCGAATGCGCCCTTCGCCCAACGGTGCGGCGGCGTTCCTGGCCCGGTTTCCCTGCCAGCTGAAGTGACTGGCCCAGAAACCCGTTGCGCCTCCGAACAGTCGCTCCAAGGCGCGGCGCCGTTCAATCGGGGGGACGGGTTGGCGCCAGACCAGGTCCAGCCGTTTTTCCAGCCCACGGTCTGCAGTGCGCGATAGAAACCGGGCGGCGCCGGCAAGGCGCCTTTCCGGGCTGTTGGCCGGTCTGGAAACGGAGCGGGGCCATATCAGCCCGAGGCTTTTAAGGCCCGGCAGCTCGTTTCGGAGCAGCGCGGTTATTCTCTGGTAGTGCTCGGGGGGATCGTTATCAGCGGGCCATTCCTCCGGCCATAATCCCGCGATCCGGAAGAAGGCCGCCTCAAGCGCCATCGGTTCCTGTTGCGCCAGTTGGCGTGCCCGTTCATAGGGTAGCGATTCCGCCATAAGTTGAAAGGACTTCTTATATTGGCTGTAGCCGCAGGCGGTCATAAAGACTTCATAGATGGCCTGTTCCGTGCCGACGCGCGCCATACGTTCCCGGATGCGCCGGGACTTGTCCAGTATGCGCCATTCGCCCGCAAGGTCCAGAAAATATTCCAGTGTCCTGGTGCCTTGGCGCGAAAGTGCCGTAGCGCACTGCCCGCAGCGTTCCGGAATCTCCGCGCGATGCCCCGGGGCTTTGGAGAGCAATTCTCCGGGAATGACCAAGGTTGCAATCTTCCGGCCCGCAGCCGTGACCGCCGGTTTTGCTTTTTTCGGGGGGAGGGCCAGGACCACGTGCAGGATAACGTTAGTATACGCGGGGTCGTTATGGTGTCCGTGGGCATACCAGTCCGCCGCGTCAGAGTGAATTTCAATATCGCCGGTGCAGAGGTTTCCGTTGAATTCCACCTGCGCATTCGTGAAATCGGGGCCCGGCAGTTTGTTCCACCATCCCGGGGATAGGATGCGCACCCGGTGTCCTTCCCGTGTCGATAAACGGTCCGGGAAAGCGCCGGTGTGCCAGAGTGCCTGCAATTCGTCTTCAAAGAACGCGATTTCTTCCGTGGTCTGTTCTCCCTGGATTCGGAGAGAACCGTAGGCGGCCGAAAAGGCTGTTCGGGAAGGTAAACCATGCATGTCGCTCTCCTTGACGCTTTTCTAATAGTTGCATTTATAAGGGGTAAGATATATACAATGAGGGGCGGATGCAACTTGATACCCCACGCGGAGTACCCATTGAATATGAAATACGTGCGTTTGGGCCGGACCGGCCTCGAAATTTCGGAAGTGTGTTTGGGAACCATGACCTTCGGCAATGAATCCGATGAGAAGGTGTCCAGGGCCCTCATGGACGATGCCTTTGATCGCGGAATCAACTTCTTTGATTGCGCGCATAATTACAACAAGGGCGTGACGGAAGAGATTGTGGGCCGTTGGCTGGGTCCGCACCGGGACGAAATTATTCTAACGACTAAAATATTTTTTCCTTTCGGCGGTGGGCGTAACGACCGGGGCCTGTCCCGACGAAATATTCTGGCTTCCATGGACCGTTCTCTGAAGCGGCTTCAGACGGACCGGGTCGAAATCCTGTATCTCCATCATTGGGATGAGCATGTGGCGCTGGAGGAATCGCTTAGTGCGGTCAACACGCTTATCGAACAGGGTAAGGTGTTGTATTTGGGCATTTCCAATTTCGCAGCCTGGCAGGTGGAAAAGGCGGTCGGGTTGGCCGCGCTTAACCCTATGGCCGGTCCCGTGTGCATCCAGCCCATGTACAGTCTGGTAAAGCGCCAGGCGGAGGTGGAACTTCTGCCCATGGCCGCCCATGAGGGACTGGCCGTATTTCCCTATAATGTAATCGGCGCCGGCCTGTTGACGGGAAAGTATTTGCGTGGTGAAACGGGACGGCTGACCGAAACCGAAATGTACCGACAACGTTATGATAATCCCGCCTATGCCTCGATTGCGGAACGGTTTGTCGCGTATGCGCGGGAACGACATGTTTCGCCGGCGGCACTGGCCGCAGCGTGGGTTATGGCGCACCCCGCCGTTACCGCTCCCATTATCGGTGCGCGCACTCTTGAGCAATTTCACGACACGCTAGCCTGCACGGAAATTCAAGTGAGCCCGGAGCAGCGTGAAGAAATAGGCGCCCTTTCCTATACGCCTCCCCATGCCACGGACCGGGAATCCATGGATGCCATGAATACCCGGGGGTGGTAAACATGATGAAGGACCTAGAGCAATAATGGGTGATTTCAGGCCTACCGTAAAAGCCTTGATGACCGGCATGAACGCCGTTATCCTGGACAAGTCCCAGACCGTGAAGACGGCCCTGGCCGCCGTACTCGCCGGCGGCCATGTGCTGCTCGAAGATGTGCCCGGCGTGGCAAAAACCATGCTCGCCCGCACACTTGCCCTGTGCAGCGGATGTGCCTTCAATCGCATCCAATGTACCCCAGACCTGTTGCCCTCGGATATTACAGGTGTTTCGGTATTCAATCCCAAAACACAGGACTTTAATTTCCGTCCCGGCCCGGTGTTTTCGCAAATTCTTGTGGCTGACGAAATCAACCGCGCCACGCCGCGCACCCAGGCGGCATTGTTGGAGGCGATGGCGGAAGGACAGGTAAGTATCGACGGGCACACTTATAAACTGGAGCAGCCGTTTATCGTTTTCGCCACGCAAAACCCCGTGGAGCATGAAGGCACCTTTCCCTTGCCCGAAGCGCAATTGGACCGTTTTATGATGCGGCTGTCGATCGGGTATCCCAGTTTGTATGCCGAGGCCGAACTGTTGGAAAAGACCCGGCTCGCCCACCCGATTGAGCATGTGGTCCCTGTCGCGGATGCGGAGACCCTGGTCAAAATGCAAGCCGCTGTCCGTGAAGTGTTCGTGCATGAAAAAGTGCGGGAATATCTGCTTCGCATTGTCGCCCGTACAAGAGATTCCTCGCATTTAACCTTGGGCGCCAGTCCCAGGGCGGCTATGATGCTGTTTCGTGCCGCCCAGGCGTACGCCGCCGTTTCCGGGCGCGGATTCGTGCTGCCCGATGACGTCAAGTTTCTCGCCATTCCGGTGCTTCAACACCGCTTGATGGTTAATCCGGAAAGTAGGCTGAGGCGCGTCACAGCGGAGGCTGTACTGGGCGAGGTGCTCAAGGAGGTGAAAGTCCCCGCCGGAATACCCATGTCGGGCGAAAAGGGGCGTGAATAGACATCTGGCGTGTAATAGAATGCGCCTGTCCTTTCATGCTATACTTTACCGCGAAACCTTTCGAATACCAATTAGGGTGGCTAAACGGAGATACACTGTTTAAATGAGCATATTGCGCAAGTGGGGCCTTCCGAGTTTTTTACCACGCAGCAAAGTCGCGAAACTGGAAGGTAACAATCTCGGACCGCATGATGGTACCTTTGAATTTGAACTCTCTCATGTGGGGCCCTATCAAATAATTGCCCCTATAGGCAGCGGGGGTATGGGAACCGTGTATAAGGCGCTGGATCCTGCCCGGGATGTTACCGTTGCCATCAAGGTTCTGGATCGCCGCTATGACATGGATAAGAAACGCGCCAAGCGGGATTATCTGGGTCGGGAGGTGCTGATTGCCGCTTCCTTGAACCATCCTACCGTCATCAAAATGAAGAAAGAAATCATCATTCAGGAAGATAATGACGGCAATCTGCGGCGTTGCCTGTTGATGGAATATATTGACGGCTACAATCTGAAACACTTCATTGAAAACCGTACATTGACCATGAAACAGATGACCAATTTAATTATCCGGTTGTGTGAAGGGTTGGATTTTTTACATCAAAACGGCGTTGTGCATCGGGATATCAAACCCGCGAACTTTCTGTTTTCCCGGGACGGCAAGCAGGTGAAAATAGTGGACTTCGGTCTTTCCAAGGTGACCTCCAACTGGCGCATGCGCTGGATGAAAGAAGGGGGTGGCACCCGCCTCTATATGTCTCCGGAACAGTTGCGTAAAAAAAATCTTGACGCGCGTTCCGATATTTTTTCGTTTGGAATCACCATGTTTGAATTATTTACCGGCAAGCACCCCTGTTCGGGAAGTACGCCCAAGGAAATACAACGGCAAATCCTGAGTTCATCCTACAAGTGGCCCCTGCCGTCCTCCCTCAATTCGGAAGTCACCTCTAAAATGGACAGGATCATCATAAAAGCGCTGCGGCGCGATATAGAAAAACGCTATCAATCCTGCACGGAGATGCTTCTGGACCTTACGCGTCTTTCAGAACCAAGGATTTAGGCTCATGACCAAATTGTATTTTTCCAAAAAAAAGAAGAAGCAGGAACCGCGGTTATTCGTGATAATCGGGGTGCTGTGTCTCGTTTTTGCCTTGTTGTTAATAGGCCCGTATCTTTACTCGAAGACCAGGACGGTGCTGCCCGCCTTTGTCGCTCCGTCCATTGCCGATGCAGAGCCCGTGTTTACGGAAGCGAAACGTCTTTTTGACCAGGGGGAGGCGGACAAGGCGGAACAGGCACTTAAACCTTTATTGAAAGGAAAGGACCCCGTATTTACGCCTCGTGCGGTCCTGCTGCTGGCCGACATACAAATACAACGAGGCCAAAAAGAAGAGGCGTTGAAATCATTGTCGGAGGCCTGTGATTCATTTCAGGGAAGTGTCGAATATCCGAACCTGGTTTCCAGAAAGGCGCAACTCTTGGAGGAAGCAGGCCAGGTCGAGGAAGCAAGGTCCATTTATGAGTCGGTACGGGATAATGCCCCTTCCGAACAGCGTTCCTCGGGCTTGCTGGGACTGGGCCGTCTGGCCGAGCGCGATGGAAAACTGTTTGCCGCGCGTGACCTTTATCGGGAAGCCGTTGACGGAGCCCCATGGGGAAGCGCGGCCTGGAATGAAGCGGTGGAGGAAATGGGTCGGCTGAATGTGCAGCTCATCTTCTCTTCGGACGAGTCGGAAGAAAGCCGTTACTATACCGTGGAAAGCGGAGATTCCCTTATCAGCATCGGCATCAAACTGAACACGACCCAGGGGTTGCTGGTAAAAGCGAACAATATCAGCGATGTGTCACGTTTAACCTTGGGACAGCGGATTAAATACACACCGAAGGAATTCCGTATCGTCATTGAGCGCTCCACCTGTTCCCTGTATTTATTAGACAGCCGGGGATTATTCAAACGGTATCATGTCGGGCTGGGAAAGACCGGGCACGAGACCGCTCTGGGTTCTTATGTGCTGGGAAACAAACAAAAAGATCCCACCTGGTTCAAGCCCGGTGCGGGGCCCATACCAGCCGGCTCTCCGGAAAATGAATTGGGTTCCCGATGGATGCCCATGGTGCCCGTGAAGGAGGGCCTGCCCACAGACCTGGGGATTCATGGAACTATTGCACCGGACACGGTCGGGCAGTATTCGTCCATGGGTTGCGCGAGAATGACCAATACCGACGTCGAAGAACTTTTCGACCTGGTTGTGCGATCCACGCCGGTGGATGTCGTGGACGTCTACAAGCCGGAAGATGACGCGGTGCCTGCGGCGCTCCCGGAACAGCATGCGGAAACACAATGAACCGTTGAAGCGTTGGCCTTGATCTTATTGCAGCGGTTCTGTGATGCATGTGTACGGGGAGTGTAATGAACGAAAAGCCGTTGACGATTGCCGTAATCATGTTGCATGGCGGATGCGATATGCGGTGCCGCTTTTGCATCACGGACGCTGGTCTCGATTGCATGACGCGTACCGACTACGGGAAGGCCCTCGAGAGAATAAGGGAACAGGGGTTTCAGGATGTGGTTCTGGGAGGCGGTGAACCCTTTCTGTGGCCGGAGGGGGTGGACTATGCTGCAAGAACAGCCCGCAAAATGGGTTTTCTGGTCCAGGTCGGCACCAATGGTGTTCATATGCCCGACAAGGATATCCATCATGACTCCATCGACCGGTATGTGCTTCCCATCGATGCTTCCAGTGCCGAGGGGCATAACGCAGTAAGGGTGTTTACGGACACGCGGATTTGGGACCATTATGCCGTCATTATGAAGCGGCTCCGGCAGTGCCGGGAATGGGGGCGTTCTGTGACCGTATCCACCGTTGTCTCCCGGGCAAACCTTCCCGATATTATCGGCATCGGAGATTTTCTCGCGGACTATGTAGCCTCCGGCGGACGCTTGCACGCGTGGCACCTGTATCGTTTTATTCCCCGAGGAAGGGGAGGCTCCCGGGCGGCCAGGGCGTTAAGTATTACGGGAAACGAATTTGATAGGGCGGTGCATGTGTCACGGTGCCAGAATTATCCATACATCATCTATAAGAGGCCGGACATGCGCCATTCGGCTTCTGTGGACTTTTTCTGGTATCAGAATGCGCGTTTGTGTGTCGGGAGCGAGGTGTGGCACGAAGCCAGGGACAATAGTCTGGCCCGGATGCCGGAGTAATTTCAGGCGGGGGAATATTAGAATCTATTAACGGGTTATACAGAGGTAGGGCGTTTTCAGTAATTTTATTGATTAGTTAGTGCTCTATGCATATATAAGATACCGTAATAAGGGGGGGGATAGGACTACGCAACTGATCCACGGGGAAAAAAAAGAAGCATGTCCGGTATATTTCAATGGTGCTTTTAGAATTTTTCTGCCGGAGTTAAACGTATAAAGTCCCACAGAAAATGCCGACTTGCGGTTTGGCGCAGGGTTGTGAAAGTCGGCGCTTAACTGTGGTCTTGTTATTTCAATTTAGGAGAAAAAAGAATGACTGAAGAAGTAATGACGGTTCCCATCGACAATGAGCGGATAGCGGGGCTCATTCAGGATGGTGTGGAAAACGCGTCCCGCGTGCGTGAAATATTGGATAAGGCGCTCCAACTTAAGGGTCTGGATGAGCATGATGTTTCCGTGCTAATGGCGGTCAATTCTCCGGACTTGCTTGAGGAACTGTTCGATACGGCCCGAAAGGCCAAACTGGAAATCTATGGACGAAGAATAGTCCTGTTCGCTCCGCTATATGTTTCCAATCTTTGTGCAAACGACTGCACCTATTGTGCCTTCCGCAAAGGAAATCCGGCGGTAAAGCGCCGCGCGCTGCGACAGGAAGAGGTTGCCAATGAAACAAGGATTATCCTTGACCAGGGACACAAACGGATTCTGCTCGTTGCGGGAGAAGCCTATCCCAATGAGGGACTGAATTACATTTTCAACTGCATAGATACTATCTATGCGACCAAGACGGAATGGGGGGAGATCCGCCGGGTTAATGTCAACATAGCTCCCTTGACCGTGGATGAGTTTAAGGAACTCAAGGGCAGAAAGATCGGCACCTACCAGTTGTTTCAAGAGACCTACCACCGTGATACATACATGAAAGTGCATGTGGCGGGTAAGAAGCGTGATTTTGACTGGCGTATTTCCGCCATGGACCGCGCGATGGAAGCGGGCATTGATGACGTCGGCATTGGCGTTCTGTTCGGTCTTGCTGACTGGCGCTTTGAGATGCTCGCCCTTATGCAGCATATCGCTCATCTGGAGAAAAAATTCGGGGTGGGCCCCCATACCATCAGCGTGCCCCGAATCGAGCCTGCGGTCGGTTCTGATTTGTCGCTCAGTCCTCCGATTCCGGTTACGGATACGGAGTTTAAGAAGTTGGTGGCAATTTTGCGCCTTACCGTGCCCTATACCGGTATCATCATGTCTACCCGTGAAACTCCCGAGATGCGTCATGAAACGCTTGCCCTGGGGGTCTCCCAGATATCTGCGGGGAGCCGAACCAATCCCGGGGGCTATAACGACAATGAACAATTCGATACCAGCCAGTTCTCTCTGGGAGATCACCGGACCCTGGACGAAGTAGTGGCCGATGTCACCAGTATGGGATATATCCCCTCTTTCTGCACCGGGTGCTACCGCATGAAACGTACAGGAAAAGACTTTATGGATTTGGCCAAGCCCGGTTTGATCAAAAATTACTGCGATGTTAACGCCCTGAGCACCTTTACGGAATTTCTGGAACACTATGCATCGCCGGGAACGAAAAAGACCGGCGACGCCCTCGTGGAAACCGTGTTGAATGAAATGCCCCCTTCACGCATGAAGCGGGCCAAGGCCCTTGTTGAAGAAGTACGTGCCGGCGGCCGTGACGTTTATGTATAATATGCCTTTGTGCTGTCCTGTTCGCTTTGTGGACGGGAGGCCTGGTTGCCGAAAACACTTAATTGAAGGGAGCGCATATGAACAACCATCTGATTTATGGCGTACACATCCAGAATCGCGGAGAAAACGCCGTTCGCGTACAGCAAGTATTGACGGAGTACGGATGCTATATCAAAACGAGGCTCGGGCTTCATGAGGTGGATGAAAAGATGTGTTCCACCGGAGGCGTATTGATTCTGGAGATGTTTGGCGACCTGGCCAAATGTGAAGCGCTGCGGGATAAACTGAGCGGTATTGACGGCATTGAGGTCAAGGAAATGATCTTCGCCCACGATTGAACCGCGAAAAACAACACTTTGAAACCAAACGCCGGAATGCATGCATTCCGGCGTTTTGCTTCAGACCTGTATGCGGGAGGATTTACTTTTTCCCTTCCTCTTTCGGCGCGTCCGTTATCAGGCATTCGGTGGTGATAATCATGCTCGCGGCGCTTACCGCATTCTGCAGCGCGCAACGGATGACTTTCGCCGGGTCTATGATGCCGGCTTTGACCAAATCTTCCATGACCCCGGTTTCCGCGTTCAGCCCGATATTCCCCTTGGCTTCGGTGACTTCATTGACAATTACCCCGCCTTCCAATCCGGCATTTTCGGCGATAGAGGCCAGAGGCTGGGTCATGACTTTGGCCAGCATTTCGGCGCCCGTCTTCATGTCGCCCGTGAGTTGAAGGGCACGGACCTTCGACGCGGCCCGGAGCAGCGCCACGCCACCGCCGGCAACGATTCCTTCTTCAATGGCCGCACGGGTGGCATTGAGCGCGTCATCCGCCCGGTCTTTCTTTTCCTTCAGTTCCACTTCACTTGCCGCGCCTATTTTGATGACCGCAACGCCGCCCGCCAGTTTGGCCAATCGCTCCTGCAGTTTTTCGCGGTCGTAATCGGATGTGGTGGTTTCGATGGCTTTTCGAATCTGTTCAATGCGTCCCTGGACTTCTTTCTTTTTGCCGCCGCCCTGAACGATGGTCGTGTTGTCCTTGGTGCTTTCTATACGCTTGGCCGTACCCAACTGGCTGAGTTCAAGACTCTCCAGTTTCATGCCGAGGTCTTCACTGACAAACTGGCCACCGGTCAAAATCGCGATGTCACGCAGGATTTCCTTGCGCCGGTCTCCAAATGCCGGGGCTTTGACCGCCGACACATTGAGCACGCCGCGCAGGCGGTTGACAACCAGCGTGGCAAGCGCTTCGCCTTCCAAGTCTTCGGCGATGATAAGCAGAGGTTTTCCCGCCTGGGCGATCTTCTGCAGCAAGGGCAACAATTCACGAATACTACTGACCTTTTTCTCGTAACAAAGGATATAGGCGTCTTCCAATTCGACGCGCATGTCTTCCTTGCTCGTCACAAAGTGGGGGGAAAGGTAACCGCGGTCAAACTGCATGCCGTCCACGATTTCCACTTCCGTTTCCAGGCTCTTGCCTTCCTCGATGGTGATCACACCCTCTTCGCCGACCTGTTCAATAGCGCTTCCTATGATGTCGCCGATGGTCGTGTCGCCATTGGCCGAAACCGTTGCCACCTGGCGGATTTCTTCCTGGTTTTTGATGCGCTTGGCCGCATGGGCAATTGCTTCCAGCGCGGTCTCGAGCCCTTTCTCCATGCCCCGTTTTAAATGCATCGGATTCGCGCCGGCGGTTACCTGACGCAATCCCTCGCGCACCAGTTCCTGCGCAAGCACCGTTGCCGTTGTTGTACCGTCACCCGCGAGGTCATTGGTTTTGCTGGCGGCCTGACGAAGCATGCGGGCCCCCATATTTTCATACGGGTCTTCCACTTCGACCTCTTTGGCGACCGTCACACCGTCTTTGGTGACTTTCGGAGCCCCGAATGATTTTTCGAGCAGCACATTTCTGCCCCGCGGGCCCAGGGTGGCCTTCACCGCATTGCCCAGCTTGTCCACACCGCACAAAAGCGCCATGCGCGCCTCTTGGTTAAAAAGCAGTTGTTTCGCCATATTGAAAATCTCCTTTGTAGGCTTATGCCGATCTGTATTTCCGAACAATTTCTTGAAAAAGGGGATGTTAGCACTCAACATAGACGAGTGCTAACAGAATGGTAGCATAAAGAAAATCCTGTGTCAAGTTTACACTCCTCAGAAGAGTGCGCAACCACGCATGCGGTCGAGGAGGGGAGGTCGGTAAGAGAAGGTAGGAGGGCGCTAAAACTAGGTTACCCGGCATTTTAATCCATAATCGGTCTGCGGGAGGATGGGCCTTATCGTGGTTGGTGCCAGGCCAAATGGGCGCAGTCCAGGGATGTTTGCCGGTGGTCCGATAAAATAGATAAACAACCCTTTTTCAAGAATCTTGTTTCACAGAGGACGTTCGTCTTAGGGTATTTTCGCGGATGTACCTGAATTTGACCCGGATGAGTTGTATTTGTTAGACTATAGCGCTAACGTGCGAGGCAGTCGTCACACGCTGAATGTGCGCGCCTTGTTATTTCGGCGTATCATTCGTGGGTACCATGGTTCTGTGTCCCGTTCCGGACAAAATTTCACACGAACGCAGATGGTATGACGCCAGTTTAGATAGCCTGCGGGTGACGTGTTTTTCCCCGATCAGGGTGATTACAGCAGGAAAAGGCCGCTTACTACTATGTTTGATAACCTGGCTAAACGCCTTGAATCCGTCTTCAAGACCATTCGCGGCCAGGG
>JAKJCY010000137.1 GCA_022706235.1 Candidatus Hydrogenedentota bacterium
CCCAATCGTTTAAGGGCAAACAATTGATTTCCTATCTTACTGAAAGTGTTCGAGTAACGAGTTGCGTTTCTTAGGAGTGAAGCGCAGCAGTCTCAATGATTTGCAATAATTGCACAGGCTGTCAAAGGAACTTTCCGTACACGTTCTTAGAATTCGCTAAGCCCGAGTCAATAAAAAACGCGACATTTTGTCGCGTTTTTGTTCCAAACCCTTCCGTGGGATTAATATAAGTTTGACGAAGACTCTTTTTCCAGCTGTTCCTGATACTCCACGCAGTACCGGGCTGACGGGAATGCTTCCAGGCGCTTTAGCGGTATCGGCTTTCCACTCCCCTCGCAGATGCCATAGGTGCCCTTTTCTATACGCAGCAAGGCGTCCATAACGTCCCGCAATCGCTTGGATTCCGTTCCCGCTATATTCAAGGCTGTTTCCAAATTAAAGTTGTCCGTCCCTGTCTCGGCGAAACTCGACAAGTCCGCGCCATTGTCATGACCGGATTCGGTGCGGGATGCCTCTTCAATATTGCGTATGCTGGAAATAAGACGGTCCCGTTCTTCGATAAGCATTTTCTTCAAACGTTTTGCATCTGCCTTCGATACCATGAATATCATTTCTCCTGCATTGGATACTATGCCGTATCCTATTAACGAAGTATCATGCGCGTCACAGATGTCTGGCGCCTGGTGACGCGTGCGCCTCAGGCTTGGTCATTGCAACAACGTCCTTATTCTGCACTACAATTATAATCATACCGGAGCACAAAGGCACATGATCCTACCAGAATCGTATCGGTAAATCAAGAGTAAAAAAACGCCCCAAATCCGCACGCAAGAAACCGAGTTGTTGGCGTAAAGCCAACATGGACAAGGAACGTAGAAGCAGCATCCTGCCGCTTCCACGCTCTTGCCATTCCTTGCGTGCGGATTTAGGAACGCTCCTCTAAGACACCAATAATCTAATTCGATTTGTGTCCCGGCATATGCTATTATTCTCTCGTTACAAATCTTGGAGACCGGAAAAACCGGCACGATTATAACGTAACAGGACAAGAAACTTTTCACGCCAACCTACGAATGGAAATGCAAACCATGATAAAAGAGATTACTGTACAGGAGTTGGACGCGAACCGATTTATAGAAGAAAAAGTGGAGGAGATCCGGGCGGCGGTCGGAGGGGATACCGCCATTAATGCCCTGTCAGGTGGCGTCGATTCTTCTACGGTGACCATGCTTGGTCATCGAGCCTTGGGTGACCGCCTGCGCACGGTATTTGTTGAAAACGGGATTATGCGCGAGGGAGAGGCGGCGGAGGTGGTCGGCTTTTTTGAAAAACTCGGCGTTACCGTAGAGGTGGTGGACGCCCGGAAGGAATTTTTTGCCGCCTTGGATGGGATTGTGGACCCCGAACAGAAGCGTGAGGCCATCACGCAGACCTTCTACAAACAGGTGTTCGGCAGGATTGTACGGGAGAGCGGGGCGAAATGCCTGCTTCAGGGAACTATTTTGACCGATGTGGATGAAACGGTTGCGGGAATCAAGCGCCAGCATAATGTATTCGAGCAGCTGGGCATTGACACGCAGCAGGCTTTCGGTTACCGTATTCTGGAACCGCTCATTCAACTTCGAAAGGACGGTGTTCGTAAACTGGGCAAGGCGCTTGGCTTGCCGGAGGCGCTCTTCGACCGCATTCCGTTCCCTGGTCCGGCCCTGGCTGCGCGGGTCGTCGGCGCCGTAACCCCGGAAAGAATTGAAACGGTCCGCAAGGCGACCGCCATTGTCGAAAGGTTTCTCAAAGACAGCGGCGCGTTTCAGTATATGGCGATACTGCATGAAGACCGGGTTACCGGCATGCGTGATGGCAAACGTGAATTCGGGCTGCAGATTGAGGCGCGTTGCTGGGACAGTGTGGACGCCCGCACGGCGTCACCTACGCGCCTTTCTTTCGATACGCTCGAGGCCATGGCCGGTGATATTACAGAGCAGGTGCCGGGAGTGGTCAGTGTTACCTATAATATTGCCTCCAAGCCGCCATCCACGCTCGAGGTGGTGTGATCCGGTTTCATGCGTCTATTCAAACGCCTCTTCCAACCGTGTCAACTAGTATCAAGGGTAGAGAATTATGTGTCAATGCTGCATGAATCGACGGGAGTTTCTGGGCGTTACCACGGTTTTGGCGGCCGCTGGCGCCGCAACCATGGCCCCGGGTGCCTTTGCGTCCACGCCGGCATGGCCGGAAACCCTGTGGAATCCGGACCGGGCGCATCTCAGGCTCGGCAAGCCGTTGCGGGTGCAACCCGTCCTCATGTACCGGATACCCGTCCGGCGTGAGATGGCATCCTGGAAATCCTGGGGCGGTATTCAGACGCAAGATGCGGCAGCAGAGGAAGTTAACCGGATTACAGCGGAACTCTCTGGCCTCGCAAACGAAGCGGATTTTGCTGTCGAGATGCTGCCGGTGGCACGGGTCACTACGCCTGAAGAGGCGGCAAAAGTCCATGAATCCGGTGCCGACGCAACCGTAGTCTATCCCGCCACCGGCTCAGGTTCCATGCTTCAGGCCGCGTTGCCGGAAACAGGTGGCCTGATCTTTGTCCGGCATAAATCCGGCCCGGTCTATTACTGGTATGAGGCGCTGAGCGTTCGGCAGCTCCGAAAAGACGGCGAAGGGCCGGACCCGGAACGGCGTGCATCCGTCCAGGATGTGGTCGTTGATGACACGCAGGAACTGCTTTGGCGGCTGCGCGCCCTGTATGCCGTGAAAAATTTTATGGGTGCCCGTGTGGTCGCCCTCGGCGGTCCGCAGGGCAAGTATGTTGACAACGCGCCGGAGTTTGTCCGGGAACGCTTCCATTTCGATATTGTGGATGTATCCTATGAGGACCTGGGTGCGCGTATAGGATCGGTCCTGGCTGACAAGGAAAAAATGGCCCTGTGTGAGCGTTGGACTGATCGTTATCTGGCGCTGCCGAATACCACTCTTGAAACCGAACGCGCTTTCGTGGTGAACGCCTTCGCCCTGTACGGCGTTTTCAAAGACATTCTGGCTGAGGCGGGTGCGGAATTGTTCACCATCAACGAATGCATGAGCACCATCCTGCCGATGTCAAAAACAACGGCCTGCCTGACGCTGGGCCTGCTAAACGATGAGGGCTATGCCGCCTTTTGCGAAAGTGATTTCGTGATTGTGCCGGCTGGTATCTTCCTGCGCTACCTGTGTGGTAAGCCCGTGTTCATGCACAACTCCACCTTTCCCCACGGCGGCGTGGTGACTTGCGCCCATTGCACCGGACCGCGCCGCATGGACGGTGTCCACTATGATCCCGTTCGCGTCATGACCCATTACGAATCGGAATACGGCGCGGCGCCCAAGGTCGAGATACCTGTCGGTCAGGAACTCACGTTCATCAGCCCTGAGTTTACCACCGGCCGCTGGGTCGGCATCCGCGGCGTGGTTGAGGATAATCCCTTCTATGAAATATGCCGTTCCCAGCAGGATGTGCGTATCCATGGTGACTGGAAGAAACTGATGAACGAAGTGCGCGACTCCCACTGGATGATGGTATACGGCGATTACCTCAAGGAGGTCGCCTATGCCGCCCCCCGCATCGGCATTACGCTGGATTGTATTTCGGAGGCATAACCGCTATCTGCCGGGAATCTATGGCTTCTCAAAGTATTAACACGCTTTAGGCGCTTAAGGCGCTTAATTCGATTCAATTGACAAAACATTATGAGTTCCGTTCGTTTCCTTGAGGAGCGATATGCTCTGGTTTGGTTCAAGCATCCACAAACCACGCGTCATTCCGGTCTTTTTCGCGTTGTCCAGTACCGTGCTTCGCCCCGAGTCGACCTTCGCGAAAAAAACCGGAATGACAGTGGTTGGCGTTGTTTGTAACGAAAGACGATAATAGATTTTTGTTGCGCTGAAGGCGCCTCTTCTTCCGGGCGAAGTCCCGGACGAAGCATAGTTTCCTTAGGTCATTGTTGTTGTTCAAAATTAACCCTAAGAAATGCTGTCCCGGATGATTGAAGAAAATATGCCAGCCATTCATACCCCCGAAACCCCTTGGACCCGCTCCATTCCCAATACAAGTGGTGAACTTGAACGGGAACTCCGAACACGCCGTTTCAACGTGCTGGAAGCGTTTCTGGTGATGACCGTGCTGCTGGTGGTGCTCTGGTACGTACAGTACCTTTTCGGGGTATTGGGAGATAATGAGGCGATAAATAAAGGGACAGCGGTTTTCCTGACGGTGGCAGCGCTCTATTGCCTTTTCGGCAGCCCTTTCCTGCACAAGGACACATTGAATTCGTGGGGGCTTGGAAACCCGAAAGCCTTGTGGCGGACGATTCGGCACGATAAAGGACCGCGAAGTTACATGACGGGGGTCGTTGTACTCGTTTTGACGGCCGGTCTGGCAGGGGTGGTTTATTGGCAATGGATTGAGGTGGCCGACTTCCTCTTTGGCATGAAAGAACATACGGCGGTATCCATTATCGCAACCCCGGTCGGCAAAGTGGGTGTGACCCTGCTCGGCCTGGCGCTTGCGGCGTTCTTTAGTACTTGCGTTATACGTTACGATAACTTCCTTTCTGCCCTGTTTACCGCAGTCAAGGTGCTGCTGGTTTTGGGTGCGGCGTTGTATCTTCTCGCTTTTGCGGTAATGGGTATGTCGGCTTTTTCGGATTTTGAAGGGCCCAAATTCGCGCTGGATGTGTTCGGTTACATATTCTGGGGCGCATTGCAGCAGTTGCTGTTCTGTTCGTATTTCGGCACACGCCTGCGCAAGGGCTTCGCGCCTGCCCAATCCCCCAAAAACGTCTGGAAAGTGCGTCTGGCGGTGGCGGTGTTAAATGGCGCATTTTTCGGGATTATCCATATCAACAGCTGGTCCCTGGTGCTTGTCTGCTGGCTGCTGGGATGTGTGTTGTCCTGGCTGTTTATGGAGGACCGTAACCGAAACCTGGTGGCCCTGGGGTTCATTCATGGCTTCCTGGGAAGCAGTGTCGGCTGGCTGTTCGATGGTGACAAAGCCGGCGGCTTCGAAATAGAAATGGGGGTTGGCCCCACCCATATGGATGGATTCGATCCGCTTACCATGATTGTGGTAACGCTCCTGATTATCGGCTTTTCCGTATTTATTGTCCGTGCGTGGTGGCGCTGGCGCGAAGTGTAAATTTCCGGTTGTGGGAATCGCTTGTCGTGTTCGGCGCCCGCTTTTTCTTTGTTACATCTTGTGGCATGCGGACTGTTACACGATGCCGTTGTTCAGGTATGGACATCTGGTTAGAAAGGCGGCTAAACATGGATTTCTCCCTTCCCCCGGAATTGCAGGAACTTCTTCGGAGCGTGCTTATGTTACACTATTCCTGTTCGGGGCGTTGCCGTACGTTGAAGCCGTTGGGGTTATTTTTGGATGAACTTCATCTCTCACGAATCATATCATCTTTTGTGGCGCTGTTTGATAGCAGCAGTTTTACTTGGGCCGGGGTGCGCCTGGGGAGCCAGCCCTTTTACCAAAGAGTTTACGGAAGAATCGCCAAAACAGGCCGTTGCCTGGGCGAAGCCGCTTGCCGACGGCCCGTTGAAAGTATTGTTTATCGCTCCCCGATTCACGCTGGGCGATGTTGCCGAACTGGAGGTGCGGGTCGATCTGGAGTATGAAACGGCAGGACTATGGACCGCAACCAGTCTCGGCTATGACCCGGTGGCCCTTACCCCCCTGCCTGAGCACGGCAGTCCGGAGGAGATGCTGGCCCGCCTGGATGCGCTTCTGGATGTGCGGTGGCATGTCATTGTATTGGCGAATTTTAACACGCGAATACTGCCTGATGCGGTGCTCTCCAGAATTCTTGACCAGGTAGCAGGAGGCACAGGCCTGCTGACCGCCCATTTACATGATGCCACGGACTCCAGGCTGATGACCGTGCTGCAGGTGCTGCCCCAGGAGGAAGGTGCGCCTTCGATTGCGGCAGGTGTCGGCGAATGCGCTTTTCCGGGAAATGCCTTGCTGGATACGATAGGTTCGGTGCAACTGCATGAAAAAGGACGCGTGGTAACACTGGACTACCCGGGCGACCCCCCGGAGAACCACTGCCTCATCCAGGTGCCGTCGGACCCGGTGGATTTGGATACCGCCTATGAAAACAATGCTTATGCGCTCGTAATACGGGCTTTGTGCATTGCCGCAAGGCGCACAAACGAGGTGCGCATCCTGAACGTTCAGGATGTCGCCCCGTCGGGGCCCAATGATCTGGAGATTCCCCCCGACTTTTATCCTGAATTCGTGCAGTCCATGCGGGATTCCGTGGTGGCGCAACCATCGCGTCCCTTTCGGATACTCCTCAATGAACCAGCAGATCAGCGGTATACGGTGCAGGTACAACTGCGCAGAAAGGACAGCGATACGCAGATCAGCTACCAGGACAAAACGCCACTGCAGCGCGGGGATGTGGCCCATTTGGTCGAAATCCCCGCCGGTCCCGGCGAGTATCTCCTGGATGCATGGCTTTATACGCGTTCGGGTGTGGCGGACTGGTTTACTGCCAATGTAGTGATTCCCGGTTGGCCGGAGTTTTACGATCTGTATCTTGAAAAGAAATGGCTGTTACCCAATGACTCCCTTGAAATTTCCCTGAAGGTGCGGCCAATTGTCAGCCCTGACCGGCGTGCCGCTGTTTACGCTCGCGCTCAGGACGGGTTTGGGCGCATTGTATCCTCCGCAGTGCAGGGGGTTGACAACTCGGGGGGAACGGTAACCCTGCGCCTGCATTTTTCGGACTTATTGTCCTCGTTGATTAAAGTGGAAGTGTTTGCTTTGGACAGTGAACCTCGCCCGTTTTCAGAATGGGAACTGCACCGTGCTTACCGCGAACTACGATACCTGAGCGTGCGCAGACCTGACAGGCTTGAGAACCTGGAATTGATTGCTGCTACGGAGGAACTGCGGGACTATGCGGCAGGGCACAGTCTCAAAGCATTGTCCGAGGCCGGAGTTACCGCCGTGCATGCACCGGGAGGAGAGGCGGCTATCGTCGTCGCCGCCAGGAACCATCTCGGGTTGGTCCCTGAACTGACACGGGTGGCGGCGGAACAAGCCCGGGACGGGGTATTCCGGGAACCGTGCCTGAACAGCCCGGACTACCGGGAAAGGCTGGATATAGAACTGCGAGAAAAAACCGTCAAGCATTGGGCGGGCAGCAGCACCCGGTATTCGCTGGGCAACCGGAATTACCTGGGCGGCACGGAGGAGAATATCTGTCAATGCGGGTACTGCATGAGTGTGTTCCAGGAAACTCTGCGGGAGGACTACGGCTCTATTGTGGATTTGAATGAAGCCTGGGGTACCCAATTCGGGGATTGGGACTTTGTCGAAGTGCCCCGGGATATCGGTCCCGGCCATGGCGGCTCCCCGTCCCCATGGATGGACTTTAGAGAATTTATGACCCGCCAATTCACGGAGTTTCATCACTGGGCGCACGACCGGATCGCCGTGGCTGACGCTGAGGGCAAGGTGGGGGCACGGTTTGCCGGGGATACCAGTATCTATTACGGTTATGATTGGCCCGGATTGTTTCAATATCTTGATTTCATTTCCGCTGATTATTCGCCCCTCTTCTTCGAGAAGGTGCACTCGTATGCTACGCAGGGTTCCTTGTCCGGCATCACCCTGCGGGATACACGGTGCTTTGAAGACGGCGCCTGGCTTTCCTGGCTGCCTTGGCGGCTGGCGCTTAACCAGGTAGGCGCGCTTTGGCTCGATACGCTATGGGGAAACGCGCATCATGCCGCGCCTTATGCATGGATGCGGCCGGACGGCAGCCTGACACCGGAATTTAATCTTCTGGCTGGAACGGTTTGCCGCATCAGGGATAGTGTCGGCCCCTTGCTGTATGCCGCGGAGACACGGCCGCCCAACATCGCCGTATACGATAGCCCGTACTCACGGTATTTGTCGGGTGTCAACGATGAATATGCCGATACGTGCCGTCAATCCCAGGAGGCGGCCGCGCAACTGCTCCGGTTTGCGGGATTTTCATTCCAATTCGTGAGCAAGACGCGGCTAGTGGCGTTAGACCCAGCCGTGTTTCCCGTGCTCGTGCTGCCTTTTTGCCGCGCCCTCGATGAGGATGAACGTGACGCCTTGCGTGCTTATGTGAAGAGCGGCGGCGCCCTTATCGCCGATGTGATTCCGGGGACTTTCGATTCTCATGGGCGCAGGGTGTCCGAACAGGGCATCAACGACATTTTCGGTATCAGCCCTGCGGATACTGCCCGGGTCGTGCAGGCGGTGCTGGAACCGGTAGATGCCGGTTCCGCTGCGGCAAAAGACGCAGGCTGGGCCAGTGTGGATGCCTCGGTTGTTGCAGGCGCCGGTATCGCTCTGGCCAGGGCGGGAGAAACCGCCGCATGGATTGTCAATCGCGCCGGGAATGGGCATACATTTCTCTTGAATCATCCGTTCAGAGCCGTGCAGCGGCAGGGAAACCGCCGGATTCTTCCTGCGGAAGGGAAAGCGGTAGCCGTGTTCCTGCGCGACTTGCCCGGCATGGCGGACCGGCTATCCACGGCATCAGAACCCTTTCTTGGCAGTATTTGTCAGTATCAGTTCGGGGATGCCCGCATTTATGCTGTACTGGCGGATGTGGATGCGCCGAAGCAGAAAGTACGGCTGCCGCTTCAACGCGACTCGTTCGTTTATAACGCTCTGACCGGCGAATTGATATCCCGGCCGCACCGTCATACATTTATTATGGAGCCGGGAAACGTGGAAGTGGTCAGCTGCTTGTCGTATGAAGTGGAGGAACTGGTTCTTGAGGTTCCCAAGGTTGCATTTGTGGGACAGCGCCTGCCCCTGAGAATCATTGTGCAACCCGAAAAGGACAGGGCCGGGAAGCACCTTTTCCTGGTCGACCTGTTGCCCGCCAATCGCCCCGCTTTGCCCTGGTACCGCCGGAGTATTCCCGCCGCGGCCGGGATCGCGGAAGTGTATCTGCCTCTCGCCATGAATGAACTGCCCGGATGGTATACCGTTCGTGTTCACGATTCCCTGACCGGGCTCGAAACCACAGCCGCCCTGAAGATTGCCTCTCCAACGGAATAGGGAGTACCAAGTAATCTTCTGGTCGTTTTGGAACGGATGGGGCACGAGACTGGAATTTCGCGTATGCATGTTCCCTTTTCCTGGGCGCGGAATACCTTTTTACGAGGGTAGAAACAATTATGGTAAGACTGGTATGCTAATCGGAGTAAACATGGAGTGTCGGGCTTATGAAAAAATACGGATTATGGTTTGGAAATGCCGGACGGATTCTCATGCTGGCGGCGGTCCTGCTGGCCTGCGGCTGTGGCCAGATTACCGATAAAGACCGTATTCATGTTGCCAAGATGGGTGAACGCTACATTACCCGAGGGGACCTGTTTAAAATTATACGGGAAATGCCCGATACGGAGCGTCCTGTAATTCGAACGCGGAATGATTTGTTACGCATCTTGAATGCCCATATAGACGGCAGGATAAAGCTGTCTCTTGGCAGGAAATTGGCTGGAGAGGGCAAAGTTGCCGTGGACCGGGAACAGGCCCGGGAGCAGTTTTTCCTGGAAAGCGGGGATGAAGAAGAGCAATTGCGGGCCATGTGGCGCATGGAGGTACCCCAGGCGGGTGTGGTCACCCCGATGATGAAACTGTACGGGCTTACCCCGGAGCTGCTTCAATTCAATAAAGATAATATTGAGGAAAGCACCGACAGAATGATCGAAAAACTGCAGGGCGAGCAGGCAGTGGAATATCTGGCCGGGGAAGCGCTGAAAGAGGGCAGGCTCTCTCTCGACGAAGAGGAAATGAAGCGCGAATATGGGTTTATGAAGGAACAGATGGTTACCATGGAAGAACTGGTATTTTCTGGCATACGATTTCTTGCCGAGGACAAAGACGCTTTGGAGCAGGCTGCGGCGGCCCGTGATCGCATCAGCGCCGGCGAGACTTTTGAGAGTCTGGCCGCGGAGTATAAACAGAAAGGTGTGGCCGACGGCAGGGAGTATGTGTTTGAATCGGGCATTATGAATAATCCGAAGTTGGAAAAGTTCCGGGGTTTCTGGACGGAGGCTTCCGGAGCGGAGCCGGGGGATATTCTGGGCCCGGTCTACCTGCCTTCTTACCGCCAGGTGGCTCAAGACGGGACGGGGCGGGAAATGCCCGCCGCTTATATCGTTCTCAAGGTGCTTGAACATAAGCCTGTCGGCAATCTCGAGTATGATCTAGCGAAATCGCTGGTGGCGCGACCGTTGCTGATATCAAAAATGATACACCTGTTGCGTGAGGAGAACGGCGTGGAGATTTATGAGGACAAACTGCCGGATCCGTCCCAGTTTTCAAGCACGGCGGCCGCCTTTTAAACGTTTTACACAAGGAAGGGAAACGTTATGAAATATGCCTTTGCATGCGTTCTCGCGGTGGTGATTGTCTCTTTCACTGCCGGGGGTCAATTAGTTTTGCCTGAATTTCACACCAACATCGAGACCTTTCGGGTCTTCGGTTCCGAGCATCCCGGGCCGTACAAACACCCCGCTTCCATAACACAACTGCAGAATGGAGATTTGTATATCGCCTATTACGGTGGTATGAATGAATATTCCGACGATACTGCCGTTTACGGGGCCCGGCAAGTAAAAGGGGAGGCGGGTTGGTCTTTTCCAGAAGCGATTGCCGCGATACCCTTTCATGGCGTCGGAAATCCCGTTATCTGGCAGGCGCCGGACGGACTTGTCTGGTTGTTTTTCAATACCCAATATGGAGACACGTGGTCCAATGCGCGGGTTCATGCGAAAATTTCCCGTGATGGCGCTCGGACCTGGTCCGATTCGTTTGTCCTCGTCATGGAAGAGGGTTCCATGGTGCGAGGCCAGCCTATTGTCCTGATGAATGGTGACTATCTTTTGCCCCTGTATCATGAAACCGGCGATGACCGGGAGCGCAGTGAGGCGGATACGTGCAGTTATTTTCTGCGGTACAACCCCGCTCGGAAGGAGTGGTCCGAAACCAACCGCATTCATTCTCCCGGGGGGAACCTGCAGGCACAGGCCGTGCAAATCAATGCGACCGACCTGTTTTGTTTTCTGCGGCGTGGCGGCGGTTTTGAGCCTACGGACGACGGTTGGATGCTGCGCGCTTCTTCCAGCGACGGCGGCACTACCTGGACCGATGCCGAACGGACGGATTTTCCCAATCCCAATTCCGCTGTTGAATTAATAAAGTTAAGAAACGGACACCTGATGCTCATTTATAATGACAATATGAATGATCGCACCCCGCTGACCGTGACCGTCAGTAATGATAACGGACAGACCTGGCCGTATCGGCGAACCATTGCCGGCGGTGAAAACACCTATGCCTATCCTTATGCTATCCAAAGTGAAGACGAAAAAATTTACCTCGTGTATACCACCAATGGCCGTACCACGATCATGTTGTCAGTCTTTCAGGAAGACGCCATCACGGCCTATGAAGACTGAGTGGAGCATTAATTTGTTGTGCGCAATCTCGTGCAAAGCCTGTCTAATTTTGCCAATGGTTTTCTTTACCGTCGGTGCAGACGCCTTTATCCTAAAAGTTGCGCTTCTGCAAATGCAGCCGGATGAGAATAACGTTACTGAAAACTTGAAAAAGGCCGGGGAATTCTGCTGCCGCGCCGCGGAGAGGGATGCTGATATCGCCTTGATGCCGGAAATGTGGAGCATCGGGTATACCCGGTTTGATCCTGAGAAACCAGGGGCTCGGGAGGAATTCTATAAAGATGCCTTGGCATTACAGGACGAAGCGGTGCAACGTTTCGCCATGCTTGCCCGCGCGCTGGATATGGCAATAGGCTTGACCTACCTGGAACAATTTGAACCTGCGCCCCGGAATACGTTGACCCTGTTTGACCGCCACGGCGAAGTCGTGTTCACCTATGCCAAGGTGCATACGAGCGATTTTAATTCTAATTCGCTTTCAAAACGAGACTAAATATGTTATACTGGTCTCATGGCCAGACCAAAACGAATTGATCAAGAG
>JAKJCY010000138.1 GCA_022706235.1 Candidatus Hydrogenedentota bacterium
CACTGCTGTTGTCTTACGGTTTCAAAGCATCATTACCACCAAATTCCTGTTGGATATTTCGCCGGCACGATAACTGAAAAATAAACCGCCACAGATGGTACAGTGGGGCACGACCTCTATATTGTGCCTGAGTAGGCCGGCGTTTTCAAGCTGGATGCAGTTGGACGCCTGAAGGCGCAGATGACGGCCCCGCAAGGGAAGCCCGGCATCCCGCCATTTTCCTGCGCATTCCGCGGAAACTTCATAGCAGCATTCTCCCGCGCAGGGGCCGATGGCAGCCCGCAACGCGGCAGGATCACAGCGATACCGCTTGCACAAGGTGCGCACCCCGGCGGCGGCAATATTCCGCAGGGTGCCTTCCCTCCCCGCATGTAACAGCGCCACCGCCTTGTGGTGCGGGTCGTACAAAAGCACGGGCGTACAGTCGGCCACGCCGATGCCGAGCGTCCGGCCGGATTCCCGGGAGACAAGCCCGTCCGCTTCCTCCAAGGCCGCGTGCCGTCCCACCATGGCCGATTGCGCTTCCACAACACGGTTCCCATGTATCTGGCGCAGCCGCACCAGGGTATCGGGCGGCACGGAAAGGCTTTTCAAGAAACGGGCAACGGTGGTTTGCGCTTCGGGACGATTGCTGCAATCTCCGTCACTTTTATCGGACATTGCGGCGACTCGCAATCCCGCCGCTTCAAGCGATGCAAAGTGAATCATATTGCGGAGCCTATTGTCATCGATATCATCATGACCTTACGCCGGTCTCCTCTTATAATCCGCCAGATGCCCGAAGGCGCCGGACATTCAGGATACTTTTATTTCCGGTTGCTCTTCTTTTTCTGCACCGAATACCCGAAGAAACCCAGTTTCTTGCCCAGCGCGTAATAGCCTCCGTGAGCGAAAGCGGCCAGTCCCGCCTTCTCCAGCGCCAGCCGCCCTGAGGGCGTCATCAGGCCCGCGTTAACCTGTACAGCGACCACCTCGGCAATAAACATGGTATGCGAACCCAGGTCAAGGGTCTTTTTCACCGAGCACTCCAGGTTGAGCGGGCATTCCAGAATGAGCGGCGTTTTAATGGCGGAAGCGGGCGCGGGCGTCAGTCCTGTCTTTTCGAATTTATCCACCTCGCGACCCGAAACCACGCCACAGTAGTCGGTGACGCGTATTTGCCTGACGGAAGGTACATTCACAACAAATTCCCGCGATCCGCGGATAATATCGTAAGAATACCGTTCCTTGCGCAGAGAAATGGATACCATGGGCGGATCGCTGCATATCGTACCCGTCCATGCCACGGTGCAGATGTTGGGGCGTCCATCTTTACCCATGGAGGTAATCATGACCACAGGCAACGGGAACAACATGGCACCCGGTTTCCAGACGCATTTCACACCGGTTTTCCGCGTGTTTTCCGGCATCCGCCGGACCGGCCGGCGCTTCACATTTCCATCGCGGCTTCCGGAAGGTTCTTTACGCATAAATTCTCCTGTACAACCTGGCGCGGGGCGCAGGCTATGCTTTGTTCGGGGGTAAAGGCTGCAGCGATGCCCAGAAGGCATCCATACGCTGTTGCATGTCGGCTACCCGGTCCGGATACGCTTCGGCCAGGTTGTTTTGTTCACCCGAATCGGCTTCCAAGTCGAACAGCAAGACGGGATGCTCTACGGACTTCCCGTAAACTTGCCCTTTGAAGGGCCGTTTCAGTTTCCATTTGCCTGAACGAAACGCCTGGTGCTGCCCTTGGTGGAAGTAGTGGAATTCCTCGCGGGCACGTTTCCCTGTTCCCAGCAGTACCGCGCTGATGTCCTCTCCGTCCAGGATGCGGCCTTCGGGCGGCGCCCCTCCCGCAAGGTGCACGAAGGTAGGCAGAAAATCCAAGGTACCGGCGATGCCGCGTTCAACGCGCCCCGCCTTGATATGCCCGGGAAAGCGCATGACACACGGCACGCGCATCCCCCCTTCAAAGGTGGAGCCCTTCCCTTCGCGCAGCGGGCCCGCGCTGCCGCCATGCTCACCCTTCACCAGCCAGGGGCCGTTGTCACTGGTAAAGATCATCAGGGTATTCTCATCCAGTCCAGTGTCGCGGAGGGCGTTCAGGATTTCACCCACACCCCAGTCGATTTCCTCTATGACGTCGCCGTACAGCCCTCCTTGTGATTTCCTGGCAAATGCCGGAGAAACATGCAGCGGCACATGGGGCATGTTGTGGGCCAGGTACAGGAAGAACGGCTGGTGGCGGTGCTCGCCGATAAAGCGAACAGCCTCTTCCGTATATCTTTGGGTAAGCGTGCGCTGGTCCGCCGGTTGCTCGATGATGGTTTCTCCTCGCAACAGGGGCAGCGGCGGGTCGCCCCGCTTTTCCACGAACATATCGTTGCTGTAAGGGAGCCCGAAATAAGCGTCAAATCCATGGCGCGTGGGAAGGTACTCGGGCAGGTGTCCAAGATGCCATTTGCCGATGCAGGCCGTGGCGTAGCCCCGTTCCTTTAAAAGCCGGGCGATGCTCGTTTCCGAGCTTTCAAGGCCGTCTTTGCTCTGCGGGAAGAACACGGTATTGATGCCCATACGGATATGATACCGTCCTGTAAGCAGACCCGCGCGGGACGGCGAACACACGGCGGCGCTGCAATAGAAATCCGTGAAGCGCATCCCCTCGCGTGCCATCCTGTCCAGGTTCGGCGTCCTGATTTTCTCCGCGCCGTAACAGCCCAGGTCGCCATAACCCAAGTCGTCGGCGAAGACGACAATGATATTCGGGCACGATGCCGTGACCGTTTCCGCCGACGCCCGGTCCAGGACCGCCCATCCGCCGGCCAGGCCGGTGCCCAGAAGTCCCATGGCTTCCCTGCGATTGATGTGTCTCATGATGACCTCCGATTCGGGGATTGTACCCCATCCGCGAACCGGGTGCAACCAAGCGAAGGAAAATTCTTTTTATTTCACTTCGAGGCCATTGCGGATATTCCTTCCCTTGAATCGAGACATAAGAATTGAGATGGCGGGCTGTGTCGGCATCCTTCGTTCTGGTATACTCTGAAGAAGATTCCGCACCCGCGGAACGTCGGTTTTCCACACACAGACGGAGGATACTTTTATGCGCCGAATCCATTACATGACCCTGGTAGCCGTGATTGCCTTTTCCCTGTGCCCGGGCGGTTTTGCCCAGGAACTGAAGATCACCATGGGCCTTTCCCCCTACCAGGTGGCCCAATGCAACGCCGAAGGAAAAGGGCTTATCTTGTGTTCGGGCACCTGGTCCGGGAGCAATGGCCCCCTCTCGGTACGCATCCTGAAGGAGGATGTTCCTCTGGAAGACTGGCGCGTGGCGGGCGCGGCTGAAAACGGCCAATGGCTGGCCATCATCGACACCCTCCCTGCGGGCGGCCCGTATACGGTCGCCGTGCGGATTGCAGATACCATCACGTCGGTCGACGGCGTGCTTGCCGGTGACTTGTGGATATTGGCGGGACAATCCAACATGCAGGGCGTAGGCAATATGCTGGAAGTGGAGCCGCCCCATCCGCTGGTAAACATGCTCGCCATGAACGGGGTATGGCGTCCCGCACAGGAACCGCTGCATATTCTGGCTGAGTCGCCGGATACGGTGCATGGCACCTTTAACAGCGAAGAGGAACGCCAGGCGGCCATCGAGAATGCCAAGAACGGGCCCAAAGGCGCGGGGCTGGGGATGGCCTTCGCCTCGGAAATGGTGCGGCGCACCGGTCGGCCTGTGGGGCTGATCTGTACCGCCCACGGCGGCACGTCCATGGAACAATGGAATCCCGCCGGGCGCGAGGCGGGTGGTACGTCGCTTTACGGTTCCATGTATGCCCAGGTGCAGCGCGCCGGAGGTATGGTACGCGGTGCGCTTTGGTACCAGGGGGAATCCGACGCCAATCCGGAGGCGGCGGCGGTCTTCCGCGAAAAATTCGAGGGCTTCATTGCCGCTATGCGCCGGGATTTCGAAAATCCCGACCTGCCGTTTTATTACGTGCAGATTGGACGGTTTGTGAATCCGGGGGCGGACCCCGCGTTCTGGAACCGGATTCAGGAAATTCAACGCGCATGCGAACCCTCCATTCCCCGGACGGGCCTGGTTCCGGCCATCGACTTGGAACTCGATGATGCTATCCACGTCGGGACAGCCTCGCTGAAACGGCTTGGGAAACGGCTGGCCAATCTGGCCGAGCGCGACCTGTATGGCGGCACCGTTCAGAGCGGCCCACGGCCCGGCGAAATCACCTTCCAGGATACGCCGTATGGCAAGCAGGCGCGGGTGAAATTTACGGGCGTAAACGGGCGCCTGACCGCTGTCGGCCGGCCCGCGGGCTTTACCCTGAGCAGCGGCCCGGACGGCCCCCCCATTTCGTGCGTGTATAGGGTCGAGTTACCGGCGGATGCGCCGGACACCGCCGTGCTCTGGCTGCAGAGTGTTCCGGAAAACCCCCATCTCTGGTATGGACGTGGTTTCGATCCCTGCGTCAACATTACGGATGAAGCCGATATGGCCGTGCCGGTTTTCGGGCCCATTCCCATGAATCCCGCCCAATAGCAACGCGGTCCCGGACCGCCCGGGGGCCTTGTGAAAAAAAAGATTATTGCTGTAAGAACGGCCTTCCCCTCACCGATGAGAATGCGGTGTGGGACAGGATGCCTAAGGAAGAAACCCAGGTGACAGCCAATTCAAAAAAGACCTTGCCTATCTCTCCCAGCTGCTTCGTTTGTGGGGCCCACAATCCCGCCGGGCTACAGGGCCATTTTTATGTGGAAGACGATACCGTCCGCATGCCCCTTACCATACGGGATCATCATTGCGGCTACCCGGACGTCGCCCACGGCGGCATTGTGGCCAGCGCGCTGGATGAGTGCATGGCGTGGGCAGCCACGCGCGCCCTTGGCCTGATGTGCGTCACCGGCAGATTGAGCATCCGGTACCAGCGGCTGGTACCCGCCAAAGTAAGGCTCGAGGTGCGCGCGAGGGTAAGCAAGGCCACCAAGCGCATCGCCTATACGGAAGCCGTGCTGGTGGATGCGAAGGGAGAAACCTACGCCAAAAGCGAGGGCACCTTCATGCCCTTATCGGCGGAACAAACCCTTGAAATTGACAATCACCTGATTTATTCCGGAGGCGAAGAACGGCTGTTCGACCATCTCCGCAAACCCGTAGACATCATTAAAAACCATCCCTGAAGAGGCCGGAGCACGGGCATGCGCGCCCGCCTCGGGACCGGTCGTGTTATTGCTGGCTTTTCTGCGGCCAGTCACAGGCCAGCAGCCACTCACAGTTGATGGTCTTTTCGATCAGGTCGAGAGGCATGTAGAAATACTGGTTTGTGGCTTCGAAGCCCAGTCTGGAATCTTTTGCGCGCAGGTGGTACATTTCTTCAGCCAGGCGTTTTTCCGCGCGCAGCATCTCCATAATGCCTTCTTTGAGCGCGTTGGCATCCGTTTCCGAAAGCCCATCAGTATTCAGCCGGTTACGCAGCAACACAAACAAGGCCTGGTTAGAAACGCTTTTAAAGTGGACATAGGCCGCCAGGGTGACGTCATGCTCTTTCAGGACGGCCTGTTTGAACTCCGGTTCCGCGAGCGATTCGGCGGCATCCTGCATGCGCCGGACGCCCGCGTCAAAGCCGGCGGCCACCTTGTCCAGCTGCGCGATAAAGACTTCGGGGGGATAGATGACCCGCCAGGAATCGAGGTCATCATACGGAATGCCCACCATGGTGGCACGGTACCCCGTCGCAGCAGCCCAAAGCAGATTGGCGGGGCCCATCTGCAGCGGAGCGCAATAAACAAGGCCGCCATTGTAGGGGAATTCGGAAAAAGCGGTGCTGATTTCAGTCCAGGCTCCGACCACCTCCTGCGCGGCCGGGCCGAAACGCCGTGTTGCCACGATTTCCATCGCCTCTTCAGCCGAGGGATATGTGCCGTCCCCCCGCTTCTTGCCGAGTTCATATACGACCTCGAGGTTGGGCGAGGGGTGGCCGCCCAGGGTCCAGCCCAACATCAGGCCGGTAACACCGGTATCGCGCAGCGCCGCCACATGCTTCGCCACATTCGCTACGGCGGGAATATACGGCACCGACGAGAGTTCCCAGGTATTGTTCGCCTGTATTTTTGCCAGCGTGTTCAGGCCCCGTTCCCGGGCGAGTTTCCAATGGCGTTGCGCGCGCGGGCCGGGACCGATGGCGGAAATGGAATATTCCCCCACCGTGCTTTCAATGCCGCCCCGGTTGATGGGCAGGCTCCATTCGCTGACGCTCATATGGGACACCTTGGCCGGCAGCGCGGCAATGGCATCGGGCGCCCATGTGTCGTTCCAGCCCCAGTCCCAGGCAATTAGGCGCGCCGCGCTTCCGGCCTGGTCGATACCCGCCTGAATGGAAGCGTTCACCTCGGCAATGACCTCGCCCGGATTGCGCGTGCCGCAACGGGGGCACTCGTTTCCGCGGTGATGAGACCAGCAATTGGTCAGATTTTCGGACGCGGTGATGGTAAAAAAGCCGGCGAGTTTCGGCGCCGCCGCGCAGATGCGGGCTACAGACTCCCGGATATAGTCGCGCACTTGGGGCACACTGGTACACAGTGCGGCATGATCGCCTTCGGTAACGCCCCTCAGTTCGGGATGCTGCTCAAAAAAAGACAGCGGCATGGTCCGCGGTTCATTCAGGTACATATAAATGCCCATGCCCTGCGCCGCGGCACGTTCGGTCAATTCACACAGCCGTTCCAGGCGTTGTTCCCATTTGACACTGAGATCCGGCTGCCACGGGAAAGGCGCCAGGGTATAGAGTACGCCTTGAAGCCACACACCGTCGACGCCGGAAGCGTGGAGCCGTTTGAGGTAATTTTCCGGGAAGGGATCCTGTTCGATGAGGGGGTCACCATACAGGGCGAAGTAAGAGTAACAGAACCTTGGATGAAACAGGGATTCGCCGGTCTCTTCCGACCCTCCGTTAACCGGGGCGGAGAGGTGCTCCACAAAAGACAGGGGCGGGTCTGGTGTCACGCCTGCCGTATCACCGAAGAGTCCCTTGACCTGGGCAGCAATTTGGGCAGCCCGGGCCTGGGCAGCTTCGGACGGCGGCGCCCAGGCCAGCGGCGGGCAGGCCGGCTTCAGGCTGCCCAACTTGATAAACAGGAAGTCATCTTCTTGCAGGGTATATGCCAGGTGCGCCGCATCCCAACCGAGCAGAACCAGCAGCTGGTCATAGTTCAACAAGTGCCAGTTGGCCCGGATTATGGTGATGTAAGTGCGCTGCAATTGTGATTCCGGGATGTTTGGGGGGACCGGAAGCCCCATGGAGGTACCAACGGTCAGCAAGTCCTCTTCCGTGGCGCCAACGACCTCGGCCATACGGTCTAGTGGCACGAGCGTCCAATTGCGCCAGACAAAGGCATGCAGCCTGTCCGGGAAATGGGCGAAATTCAGGGCCTCGGGCGCCGGGCCCTGGGGCAATGCGACAGAAGCAACCAGGGAAATGAGCAGTGCGGAAATCATGTTCTTCCTCCTTGATAAGATTTTACTGACATGCGTCGATTATTTTTTTTAGCGAAGTTAAGGATTCAAATCCGATGGCAAGGCCCAAAGGCCAGAGTAGACGAAACGCAACGAAATCCACCTTGTCCCGGAACAATTTCCGCCGTGAAAGCCGAACATCTTGTTCGAGAGACTCTCTCGTGTTTGATGTCCTTTCCGTTCTTTTATCCTTCATGTCCTTTGCGATATCTGTCATACAGGCGGAGTGCCTGTTCATTATAGCAGAAGCCTTGGCGCGCGACTCCAGTGCCAATTGCAGTTCAGCCTGGCGTCTCTGGTAGGATAAACACCGTCAACTACCAAAGGAAATAAGACCATGCGCCTCTTCTACAGCCTGCTGCCTACCGCCTTGTTGCTGTTCTTCTTATGCGGCGTCGGCGATGCGGCGGATATACCGCCCTCCGCTTTTCATCCAGACGGCGGCGCGCCGGACTGGAACATGCCGGAAGTTCCGCGGGTCGCCCCGGAGGGAGAGGCGGGGAAAACCGCCACCGCAGAACGCCCCCTTATCGCGCGCATCGCTCAACTCATGCTGGTGACGCTGGAAGGCGTTACCGCGCCCTCGGCAAATGATCTTGCTTTTCTCAAGGATACGCTCCCCGGGGGCGTGGTGGTACCCCATGCGACCAAGGCAAGCGCGGCTGCCGCCTATGTCAATATGTTGCATGCAATCGCGAAAAGCGCGGGGAAACCCCTGTTGGTGGGGACGGATTTATACCGGTTGACCGAGCCGGTGCGCCATGTTCCTTCCGGATTTGTACAGTTGCCGTCCCTGCTGGCCATTACGGCATCTGGAGACCGCGGCAGTGTGAAAGACCTGGCCCGTTTAATGGCGCAGCATGTGCATTTCATGGGATTTAATTTTCATTTCGGTCCCACTTTGGAACTGGCGCCCACCTTGTCCGGCGCCAGAAACACCATTCATACCTTTGGAAGCGACCCCGACTTCGCGGCCGAGGCCGGCCTCTTGTTTCACGAGACCTTCACGGAAAACCGCGTGCTGTATATGCCGGCTGGATTCCCCGGCGGCGGCGCCAACCGTGCGGACAGGAACCCGGCGGTATTGACGACACCCCGGCAAACACTGCTCGACCATGACGCCCTGCCCTACCGGAAACTGGCGGAACAGGGTGTCGGCATGATGCACGTGGGTAATGTGCTTTCACCCACGCTTGACCCGGAAAACCGGCCCGCAAGCATGTCGTCCGTGGTGATTACGGATATACTGCGCGGAGAGATGGGCTTTGAAGGGGTGGTGGTTGCGGGTCCCATGGATGACGAGGTATTGCGCACACGCTACGATTCCAGTGAAGCCGCGCTGCAGGCCCTGGAAGCCGGAGCCGATATGCTTTATTGGCAGGGCGGCCTGTTGCCGGTACTCCACGCCATAGCCCGTATCGCGGCGGAAGTGGAAACCGGCGCGCTGGACGAGGCACGCATCAATCGTTCCCTGGAGCGTCTGGACGCGCTGAAAGCGTCTTTGAACACGCCTGACAAACCTGTCACCGAGCGGGAGGCGGCCAAGCAGGCGGGCCAGGAGGAATTGGTCGAAACAAGCCGTAAGGTGGAGCGGCATGCTATCACACTGCTCAAAAATGACGGCAATGTGCTTCCCCTGATAAAAAAGGTTAGCACCCCGGTTGGCATTACCGGAACCGTGGGCGTTGATGAACTGCACAGCCTGCTGAAAAAGGAGTTGAAACAAGTGGTGCAGCAGCGCATCACCACCGCGCACCACATTGGTGAGATACAGCGTTTCGAAATCGAACGGCTGACAAAAAATATGCGGGGGATACGCACCGTGATCTGTGTACTGACGGACGGCATCCGTGTGGAAACCCAGATGGAGTTGTTGCAGGCCCTGAAAGCCAACGCTCCCCGGGTGGTGGTGATCTATCTCGGCCATCCGCAAAACGCCGCCCGCCTGACCAGCGCCGACGCCCTGGTGCTTGCCTACTGCGATACCATCGCGGTCGCCCAGACGCTGGAGGCCATGGCCGGCATCCTGATTGGCAATGCGCCCCTTTCCATACTCTCTCTCGGTGCTCCGATCGACATGAAAGCCGGGGAGGCACGCTCCTTTAACGCGGGAGAGGTGATTCAGGCGCCCTCAGGAAGATTGCCAATAACCTTGTCACCGGAATTCCCGGCCGGCACCGCCGCACGCTATAACCCGGCCGCATCGATCAAACGTGTGGAATGGGACTTTGGCGGCGATAGCGTGCGCAAGGAAAATGTGGTCCGCAAGTTTGACACATCGGGGGAAGTCGCGGTCACCCTGACCGTAACTGACGTGAACGATGAAGTCTGTAGCGGGACCTTCACTGTGCGTGTACGTGAATAAAGGGGGGAGGTTAAATCAGCGGATTTTAAAAGGGCTTTCATTCTTCATAGAGAAAGACTATCATTTCGCATTTGAAAAGTAAATAGAGTTTAGGATACCATTTTAAAACCGATAAAAAGAGAAAATATTTTAGAGCAACATTTCTAAATGAACTTAGGATACGTAATATCTCGATAGAGGATAGTGCTATACCAATGCTTACCACAGTCGACGGAATGTGTAGCTAAAACGCTCTAATCCCACGGTATTCAAAGACGATGCTTTTATGAACCTTTCAAACCAAAAGTTATTACGTTTATTCTTATATTTGCAGCCCATTTTGCCTGTTTTTAAAACAGGCAGTTTAGCTGCCAGTTGCGCTCCCGAAATAAGATAGTAGATATATGACTTTTACGGGATGAAAATGGTCTGGAAACGGATGATTACTTCCGAATAAATGTCAGCATTCAGTTCAATCCCGATTAAGAAAGATATACAGACCTGGTAAGTGGTCGATGGCCAAACAGAGGTCTCATAGGAGAAGAAGAACCGTAATTAAAAGGCAATTACTAAACATGCAGATATTTGGGCTATTACTTTTGATTTGCGTGGCTACTGCAGGCGGTACCGAATCTTCAATCACCTACGTTAATGCAGGAGCCAATAACAAATCTGCCACTGGGTTTGATTGGGCTCATGCTTTTCAAGATTTACAGCAAGCTTTGGACCATGCAGCCTTGAATGGGAAATATGAAGTATGGATTAAAACCGGGGTTTATTATCCGGACAAGGGAGGGAAAGACCGTGCCCAGTCCTTTATATTGCCGGATAAAGTGAAACTTTATGGAGGATTTGAGGGAACGGAGACAAGCCTAGAACAACGCAACCCAAAGGTATACCAAGTTATCCTCAGTGGCGACCTGAACAAGGATGACAACAAAGGTAACTTTGCCGACAACAGCTGCCATTTGGTAAAAGTGATGAACAACCACAATTCCAGGAATCTTCTGGACGGACTCATGTTCTATGGGGGACGCGCCACTGACGAGACTACAGGACAATCCGGAGCAGGCCTTTACATTGATAATGCGACCGTGACTGTTGCAAACTGCTGGTTCCACAATAATTTTGCGAACGACAGTGGTGGAGCCGTTTTTGTCAAAGGGGGGGAGTCTCAAACAAACGAAATACGATTCCAAAATTGTACATTTACAAGCAATGAGAGTCTTCTTCCCGGGGCGGCTCTTGGTATCTGTCAAAACCACGAGGGAGCACCCTATCCGTCGCTATTCCTTGAAGACTGTCTATTTCAATCCAATATGCATCAGTACACTGTTTCGGCGTCGGGCACGGTGCTGAGTCTCCGTAATAGCCGTTTCCTCGATAACCACAATGGGGCTTTGGCAGCAGACAATGACACGGTGTTGACCGCAGAGAATTGTTTGTTTATGCGAAATGAGGGAACAGACAGTGTTATCGCTCTCGGCAAGGATTGTACCGCAGATTTCCAGCACTGTACCATGGCGGAAAATGACTTAGTACCGATATCCATTGCCCCAGACACCGACAACACGACCTACCTCATGGTAGCCAATTCAATAGTCTGGGATGATACGCTTCCAAGTATTGAAATAGACCCACAAAACAATACCAAAGCGGACGTTCAAGTTAAATGTACGCTAATCCGTGGGAATTATCCGGGGGAAGGCAACAGGGAAGAGCATCCTGGTTTTCGCCAGGCTGATCCTCCCGGGCAACTTAACTGGGATTCACCTGCCATTGATCTTTGTGGCGAGAGCACTTCAAAGGAAGACATTGATAAGGAACCGCGTCCGCAAGGTACTGCGTTTGATGCGGGAGCCTATGAATTTGGGAAAGATAGTGATGGTGGTGGTCTACCGGATTGGTATGAACGCCGATATGAGTTTCTTCCCGATTCCATCAACGATGATACTGAGGATACGGACGGGGATGGACTGAATAACCTTGAGGAGTTCAGAAG
>JAKJCY010000139.1 GCA_022706235.1 Candidatus Hydrogenedentota bacterium
CTCATCATCGTAGGTCATGGTGGTGGTCTGATTCAGCGCGTTCGTAGTGGACGTCATATTGCCCCGTGCATCATAGGCATAGGTGGTGGTGTTGCCCAACGGGTCCGTGGACGAAGTACGGTTGCCTTGGGTGTCATACGTATATTGGATACCATTCACACCCAGAGATGGGTGGGTCACCTGGATCAGCCGACCATAGGCGTCATAGTCATATTCCGTGGACAGCCCGTCGGGGTCGGTTCTGCTGATCAGCAACAAACCACTTTGATCATACCCAAAAGTAGTGGTCAGGCATATCTCGCCAACCAGATTAATACAGCGCGAAGAGGAAACCACTTTGCCTTTATCGTTATAGGCATAGCGCTCATAGAGGACGGTATCGCCATTGAGGGCACTGGGCCGACGCACCTCGATCAGTTGCATATCGCTGTTATAGAGATACTGCCAGCGCTGCCGGTAGTATCCGCCGGGGGTGAGATAGAAGGAAACGCTTGCAAGCGTAGTCAGATACCAGTCGGCGGTATATACGATTTTGTTTAGCGGGACATCGTTATCGTTTAAGTTTTCCACAATCGTGACATGATCAGACTGCCGCGTATACCGTGTCCGCAGATTTGTACCCCGCTCTAAAATGATCTCATCGCTCATGAAGCCCCAATAGGCATAATCGGCATAGGTATAGTCCAGGGTGCTGGTCACCCCCGAAGCATCTGTCAGGCTCGCCAGATAATACGAGTACTGCACATTCGGGTCATACCCATACGAATATGAACTGATGTCGTTATAGGGGTCCTGGGGATCCCCCCGGTGCACATGCACCAGGTTCAGGTTGACATCGTAGTCATAATACACCGCCTCCAGCGCCTGGGTCGCAGAACGCAATTCAGCGGTTATGATTCGATTGGTGGTTCCGGAATAGTATAACTGCAAGTAACGGTCATCTCCCGAAGGGGCGAGCACCTGGGTCAACCGGCCCAGGCCGTCATACTGCAGGGTCAGCTGGGCGCCGGAGGCGTTCTGTATGTAAAGCAATCGTGCATAATGTTCCGGCCAAGATGTTTCCGCCGAGAACCCGTAGATTTTCCCGTCCGGAAATTGCATGGTATAGACGCCGCTGTTCAGATTTCGTTTCAGAACAATACCCAGTTCCCAGGGATGTCCTTTATAATTCTGCCCGTGGGCTTCATATTCACTGGTAGTGCGGCGCCAATAATAATCGTAGACGCCGTCCGTGTCATACTTGGTATAGGTCTTGGGATTGCCGCCTTCGTCAATGAACTGTATCCCGCCGTAGTACTGGGAAACGCGCAGGTGCATATTGAGACTATGGGTCCACCCCTCGCCGATGTTGTTTTTGTACGGTTTGTCTTCCAGCCAGGTACTGAAATACCCGCGCTTGTACCCGAACTGGTTGGCGAAAACACGGGTAAAATCAATCTTCAGGCCGCCTGCAACCGGCATGGCCAGATCGGTGGGGTTGGTCTGCAGGGACATCTGGAACAGCATCACCTCCGGGTTATAGCCTGAGGCGCACTTGGACGGACCGCTAGTCCCGGTGCCGGGGCCGCCCGGCCCGGGATTCCCGAAATCCGTTGAAGGGGCGCCCGGTCTGGCGCCTCCACCCATAATTCCGTAAATAATACCATCATCAGGGCCGTTGGGGCCGTTGCGCTGCGGGGACCGCGGCGGCGTGGACGCAGGCAGCGGAAAACATGGGGGGCAGGGGCAGCATAGTTCACCGTTTCGGCATTCCATATTGTTCGGGTCCGGAAGCGGGTCTGTACCGCCCCGGGCACCCACCATGCTTTCCATATTCAGGCGTTGTGACAATATTGGTTGTGCCTCGGAAACCAGGGCCTTGCCATCCCAGAAACCGTAGAAGGTCTCCCGGGGAATCCATTGCGCTTCCTCATCATGGATATCATCCACCAGCAGAGCGGCATCGCTGCTCTCCCGCACCAGCACGAAGTGGTTCCCGTTGACAAAGGCGATAAACGGCGGTTCCAGCCCGGCCCCGCGCACGGACTGGACGCCGACCAGATCCAGCCCGAAAGCGGCCGCCGCGTCACACAGGCCCTGCATGCTTGTGCCTTCCTCATTCGTGCAGGCCTTTGCCGCCAGTTCATGGGGCGTAGCCTCCACACCTCGCAGAGCGAGCCATTTCTGCAAGGCCACAGGGCCGCAGAGTTGAAAGGCCGGTGAAGTTCCAGTGGTTCCGCTGCGCCGCGCCTGCATCTGCGCGGCATCCCTAAGCCCCCTGGACAACGTTTTGGCGCAAAGCGGCACAAGATCACTGTCCGGATAGTGCTCTACAATGTATTCATAAAAATAAAGGGCGCCGTCGTAGTCTTCCGCACGGAGATAGATGCGCCCCAGCCCGTACAGGGCGTAATCGGGAACCCGGCCATAGGCGTGGGCGTCCAGATAGGCCCAATAGGCCTCAGCCGCCTTGTCGAAGGCACGCTCAGAATCATACAGGGCCTCAAGGGCATAGGCCTTCGCATATTGGGCGGTGTCCCGGATATCGTCGCTGACCTCATAGCCCAGTGCCCGATCATAATGTTCAATGGCAGCCTGTTCACGGCCGCGGTTATAATGACAATAACCCAGGTAATATTCCAGACGCGCCTTATCCCTGTCGGAAACCGTGGGGTCTTTAAGAGCATCCGCCACTACACCATCCTGCAGCATGTCAAAGAGGTTCAGAAGAACGAACGCGCCAGTGTTCCGGTCATGAATATGCCACATGTACTCCTTGTACAGGAATATCCGGGTCATCCACACACCAAGTGAAGACGGGGCGGCATCCGTCTGGTCTTCAAGAAGCATGACCTTCTTGGTGCGCTCCTCGGCGGCAAGACGCTCCACAAAAGCAAAATACAGGGGCACTATGCGGGCTTGCACCGCGCTATTCGGATACGCCCACAACGCAACATCCCCGAGAGCGCACCCGCGCTCCACAACTGCCGGATCGACGGTCACCTTGGCGCGTTCGACCCGTTGGACCTGGCCGTACCACGCGGCGAGCAGGCCATAGCAGGCCTCGGAACTAGCCAGGGGCTCCCAGGAAGGCGCTTCCCCGGATTGGAGCTCGGTTAATCGCCACGCAGCCAGTGTGCCGGAAAGGTTTTCCCGAAGTATATCCGCGTCCGTTGTACGCCCCAGGACATCCATCGCTTCCAGGTATACCGGAACCGCATCATAAGCCTCCGGCGCATTGGGCCACGAAGTTAACAAGACGCCTGAAGTCAATGCCACATAGTCGTAGGCCTCCAGGGCCCCCGCCGTCCGGGCATGGGCGGCCACCACCCGGCAGACCGCGAGGCTCTCCGCCGGTGTTACCGGGGCGGAACCGTTCATCAGCGACGCTGCCAGCGGGGACAGTTGACCCGATGTTGCCGTACTCAAGCGCTCTTCCAGAAGAAACCGCGCACGTTGCGCTTCATAACTGTCCGGGTACTGTGCCAGCACCGGCATCACGGACAGGATGGTCTCCGCCACATCGCCCGCGCTATCCGCAGCTATAACGGCCTCCATAAGATTTGTGCAGGAACTCTGCACCGCCCCGGTGACAGCCTGCATAGCGACCACGCCGGACTGAACGGGAGAAAAATCGGCCGGCACCACCTCGGGGGATTCAAGGTTGACCGCTGTGCGGGTTGACGCAGGCCCCCCGTGCATCAGTTCCATCATCGCCTCAGGTAATACCTGAATGGGGATACCGTTATCTTGTTCTGCGGAAACAGGCGAAAACGACTGTGGCAATGGCTCAAGGGAAGGAGGAACATCTGTTGACGCGTATGCACCCGGCACCTTATACCCCGAAACCACAGGTAGAGAAAACAATGCGGACAGTACCAGCGCATTCACCAAGACCCCGAAAGTAGTCACCTTCCCCTCACGGCGATGGACAAATACCCCAAACATAGCGCACCTCCCGGAATTAAAATAATACGATATGCTCATTCATGCGTTGCTATCCTGAACATAACAATATACTTTATGAGTCCGTTATAGCACAGTATGGGTGGAATGTCAAGGGAATTTTGGCAGTAGATAGCAAATGTTTTGAAGTCAAAAAAAATCTTTGGCGGCAACATAGTGGTGTTTCACTTGAAGAAACTCAGGGTCATGTGACACTGAGGCGGACGAAAAATGGAGTCGGCCCCGCGTTCCCGATACGAATGCAGCCAGTTCATCAACGTACGATGCGGCATATGCGGCGCCGAACGCTTTAGTTCACCGGGACGAACATGCCCGTTGTGCATCAGCGGGGCCAACGCCAAGCGATACGAGGCCTCTTCACCCCTGCGATGGCTAAAGAAATTGTCCTCCCCCCAAAAGCAGGAGACAAGACCATCCCTCTCCTCCCTATAAACACGGGGGTGCGTCAGGATTGTGTGTTTATGCGGCCCTCTTCCTTGTACTGCCGGCCCGGAAGTCCTCGAATGCTCTGCTCATAAAGGTCGTAGCGCAATGACCTTGTGGGCACCCGCGACTGTCCATCGCATCCCGGATTGTTTTTAAAGCTCATTTGCTCGGCAGGAGGGAAAACTCAGATTTAAGTCGTTTGCTCTGTGTTTTTCCCTTATCAGCGTTCCCACACACAATCGAATGGTAAAAGCCGCAATACGCAGCGCTTAATTCCCCTTTGCGAATCACTTCGATCAACTGCCCGGTTATTTTTCCTTTGGCCATGCCGCGGATATCCAACATTTATTGGACAATCACGCCTCGCCGCTTCTCAAGGTGTTCGATTTGGCGCCCTGTATCCATAGCGGATTGTGATGTGGGATTCATAAGGGCGGTCTTCTGGGTTGTGTCAAGATTGTAAAAAGTTCTTTACAGTACCATAAGCAAAAAAATACGGGCATATTTCAAAACCCGCATATTTGACGCAGGCGCGCAGGGGCAGCGCGCTTGGATCGGAGCCCTGTTTTAAGGTAAATTATGAAGGGCTTGAACAGGAACAGGAAGGAACAACAGAGATGCGAAAGAATCAGTGTCCCCATTGCGGAAAAGATAGTTTCCACTTCTGGAATATGCAAGAAGATGCGGCAGCCGTAGTGACCTGTGATGCATGCAACGAGTTGTCGTTACTGTTTCGGGACCGGATAATACCGTTGAAAAAAGAGGTATTGGAATCCGGTACGCTTGAGGAGCGCAAGGCGCACCTTGCGGATGTCATCGGTATTCTGCTGGAGGCCGGTTTGTTGAATTTTACCGCGAAGAACGGACGTCCGAGAGCCTTGCCGGATGAGAATCGCCGTAAGGACCGCCGGGAGGACTTTCCCGCGAACACGCGGAACAGCCTGATCTCAGACCAGGAAATGGAGCACTTTTTGAAAATCGACCTGCATCGCCTGGACAACCCCGTCTACTTCAAGCGCATCTTTGGATAACAAACGCACCACGCCGACAGGCGCTTCACCCGAAATAAATCACCGATGTGCGGTCCGATTCTTGTCCGGAGGTGTATTCGCGGGAACGGATACGGGAGCGTTCCGCGAAAGCGGGATCACCGAGGCCGTGGGTCTTAATCTCGATGCGGTCCGCATGGACGTTCACTTCGCGGAATTCCACAGGATATTCGGGCAATGCGGATGTGGCAACATAGAGGATGCCATTATCGCGAGAAATGGCATTGGTGTGGATATGCCCGGAAAATACCGCTTTCACCTGGGGATATTTCGACAGGACATCGGCAAGCAAACCGCCGTTTTCCAATGCGCCGGCAAAATTATATTCGGGCTGAAAAAAGTATTCCGGGGGCGAAACCACCGGGTAGTGGCTGGCGATACACGTGGGTTGGTCCGGGAAAGCATTGAGAATGCTTTCCAGCCATACAAATTGTTCCGGCGGAAGCGCCCACCGCGTGTCGCGAAGCCCTTCTTCCTGCATTTCGGCAATGTCTTGTTCGGCAATGGGCATCAAGGCGCCGTCCCTCCAAACCCACCAGGGATCAAGCACACAAAAACGAAGCCCCTTATGTTCAAAGGTATAGACCGTATTGAGCGAGGGCAGGCGATGGGCGTAGGCCTCCAGAAACCAGGCACGGGACTCCATCGAATAAAAATCGTGATTGCCTCCCGCGGGATAATAAGGAAAACCAAGCGATTCGAGCAGGTCCCGGGCTTTAAACACGGCATCACGCGACCGGTTACTGACAATGTCTCCGGTGACCAGGAGGAATTCCGGGTTCAAGCGGGCCAGGTCTCTCTTAAGACACGCCATAACCTCGGGCATCATGGAACATAAAAAACGGTTATTCCATACCCCGTTGCGCGTGCTTGAGAGGTGCGTGTCTGTTATATGAACAAATCTCCACATATCTTCTCTTTTTCAGCGTCGTTACGGGACGCCCGGGCGGATTCCAAATGGAACTGACCCTTTGCGCAAGACCGGATAAATCCTTGACAAAAAGATTGTACAGGAAAGAACACCCTGATACACAACCAAGCGGACGCCCGACGGTTTCCGGGCCTCACTGAGCCACGGCGGACGGCGTGTATTTCTCCGATTTTAAGCCAGTTTACCGCATCCTTGTGCTACAACCGAAATTATCCGAACCGTGAACATGCCTCGTGCATCCCGGGACAGTTCATCATGAGGCTTTCAGCCTTCCCCGTAAACGATGAAAATGAGACCGTTCGGAAGCCAGAGACAATCCCGTCTCGCTTCGCTCGCTTGCGACAGTCCCTGCGTTCCGAACTTATTTTCAGGGCAGATTTCATCGCAACACTGTTCTTAGCGTAAAATCATCGCGCCCACGGGAAATGCTGCCGGCCAATCCGTGCCGACAGCAAGGATCGACACGAACAGGAATCCAGACCGATGGAAAACACAGCAGACGACGCTCATGATGCTTCCGGCGGGGCCTTCGGGCACTGGCAAACCGATGGGGATGGATTGCCCCGCTTTGCCTATACCCTGGACCACGGGCGCGACCCGAGAGCACAGTATCGCACCAGCGACGGCGTTTCAAGGGACCATTGGCACGCCGTGGCCAATGATCGCATTACCGCGCTCGACCATAATGAAGGCTACGTGGAGGTACTGGATTGGGACCGGTGCGGAAAATACCTGAACCGCTGGGAACCAAAACGGAGGCAATTCGCCGGCGGATATACCTATGCCTATCAGAGGGGACGCACCTGGAGCACGCTCTGGTCGCAACTGCCGGCACAGGCGTCACAAAAGCGGTACTTCGGCATGGGATATGTGGAAAAGCGGACGCGGTTTGAAGAATTCTCCATTACTGAAAGAATCGAAGCGCCGCCCGGCAATGCGGGCGCACTGGTATGTACAACGTCCCTCACCAACGAAAGCGACCATATACAGGAATTTGTATGGCTGGCCTATTGGGGGGTAAACCTGCATATCTTACTTCCTTTTCCCGTCATGACGCACAGGTTCAAACATGTCGCGGCCGCCTGGCGGCGCCAATTCAACCGGTATTTTGTCCAGAGCATGCATGTGGATGAGGCTTTGAAAACGGCGTGGGCCTGTTGGGACTTGAAACACCCGGAAAAGGCCCCGCCCCGTGACCGGGCCAGTTTCGGTGACTACTACCCCCCATCCGTGTTTCTAACCTCGATGGAAGAAGGGGCACCGCCGGCCTTTATCACGGATGGGCGCACTTTTTTCGATGAAGACGGCTTTCCGCGACCCGAAGCGATGACGGACGAAAGGAACAACCCTGCATCACCCCACTGTGACGCGCGCCGGGCCGATATGATGCTCGGGCTGAAACGCGCGGCCACCCTGCGCCCGGGTGAAACCGTCCGGGAACGGTTCCTCTACGGATACGTTCACGCGATAAATATGGCCACCGCCGCTGCCGGAATCAAAGCATCCCTCGCTGCCGCGCCGAAGATGCGCTCCTATATTTCTTTCCATGTGCCGGAGGTGCCCTGGCTTGACCGGGAAGTCCGCTGGCATTCCTATTACCTGCAGGCCAACACCATTCAAAGTGAATTTTATGACACCCGTTTTGTCGATCAAGGCTCCGCTTATGGCATGCTTCACGGCGCATCCGGAGCGCACCGTGATTTCGCGCTGAGCATTCTTTCTTTGAGTTACCTGCGGCCCGACATTGCGCGGGACATGCTGCGTTTCTCCATGTGTGCCCAGGACGGCCGTACGGGCGCCCTGCCCTACGCGCACATCGGCGTTGGCAAAGTCTCCGGTGCTGGCATTCATGCGCGCAGCAGTGACCTGGACCTGTTTTTCCTCTGGGCAGCGGCGGAATACCTCGGCGCCACCCATGACTTTTCCCTGCTGGAAGAAACCGTTCCCTACCACCCGAAACAGTCCGGGCACGCCGGCACCGGGCTTGAACACCTCCAAAGGGCACTGACCCATCTCGTTCACCATGTCGGATTCGGCAGCCATAGCCTGCTGCGCTGCGGCACGGGAGACTGGAACGACGCTTTGGTTGCTTTCTCCAGGCGAAAACTCGCTACGATACGAAAAGGAGAATCCATGTTGAACGCGGGACTTGCCGCCTTTGCGCTTTCCCTGCTGGCGGACATCCTCGGGGACCGGGCGCCGGAATTCGCCCTGGCGCTTCGGGATATCGCGACGGGTCAGGCACGCGCGGCCCGAAATCTCTGGACAGGACGCTGGTGGGCCCGCGGCTATACCGGGATCGGAGATCGTGTTCTTGGAGAAGACCGCCTCTTCCTGGACTGCCAGGCCTTTCCCGTACTCGCAGGCCTGCTGGATGCAGAACAACGCGCCGCATTGCTGAAATCTGTAGAACGCACCTGTATCCAATCCCAACCGTCAGGCGCATCCTGCATGCATCCCCCCATGCGGGGACTTTTCCTGGAACCGGGGGCCGACACGAACGGCGGCGTCTGGGCCGCGGTAAATGCGTGGACGGCCTGGAGTCTTTCTGAAATGGACGCGCAGGCAGGATGGGACTTTTTCCTGCGCACCACCATGAAACAACGCGCGGAAGCTTATCCGGATATCTGGTACGGCATCTGGTCGGGGCCGGACGGCTATAATGCGTGTTCACACAACTACCCCGGCGAGACCTATCTGCATGCGGTCACCCCCATGACCGATTTCCCCGTCATGAATTCCAACTGGCACGCCGGGCCTCTTCTCGACATCATAAAACTCTCGGGAATATGTCCCCGGGGAAACACGCTCTTTATTCTTCCAAAGATTCCGTTTGATACCTTTGCCCTGAATACACCCCTGATGGGATTCTCATACAAGCCAGATTTTCACTGCGGTCAGTACACACCTGTCGTATCGGGAGAATTTTCCTTTGCCGTCCGCGAACCGGTCCGGACAAGCAATCGCCCCCTGGAATTGTTTTTGGATAACGTGCCCGTCGCTATAGAACCCAAAGACGGGCTATACCATTTCACGACATTCGGGAGCAAGGGGAAAGCCTTTCGTTGGGAACTGCAATAAGCCCACACCGCCAGCACCACGTACAGCAGGCAAGGGTGTCCGGAGCGGCGCCATTAAAAATGCCCGCGAACCGGGGTGACTCGCGGACATGAGCTCTATACGAAACTGATTATCGTATCGGGCGCTGTTGAGCGCCAAGGCCACGACCCATGCCGCGTCCGCCCAATCTGCGTCCCGCGCCACGGCCCATGCCGGGTCCCATACCGCGGCCCGCACCACTGCGACGCCCCCGGGGCCAGTTGTCACAGATACCATCACCGTCCGCATCCACAAAGTTATCGTTGATGCCGTCATTGTTGGCGTCCACAAATTTGGGACAGAATTTTCCCCGGCCCCGGCCGTCAAGACCGCGCCGAGAGGCCCACTGATCGCAGATACCGTCACCGTCCTCATCCACAAAGTTATCATTGACACCATCGTTATTGGCGTCTACAAAGTTGGGGCAATCCACACCCCGGCCCTGGCCGCCATGGCCAAGATGTTGGGGCCCCCGGTCAGCAATACCATCACCATCGGAATCTACAAGGTTATCCGGGGTGCCGTCACCATCGGCGTCTATAACATTACGCCGTCCATAACCTCTGCCTGCGCCGGAGCCATTTCCGTAGCCCCTACGGCGCGCACCGCGCCCAAAACGAGGGCACTCCTGCCGATAATCACAAACGCCATCGTTGTCAACATCGGCGAAATTGTCATTGATACCGTCCTTATCGGCATCCACAAAGTTGGGACAACCCGCTCCCTGTCCCTGGCCGGCAAGAGGCCGGGTTGCCGACTGCAGTTCCGCAGTCGTTTGGGCGGAGAGCGTACCGGCCGCCATTAAAACCAAAATTGTCATCATCATACACATTGAAGTTTTCATCGCAGGTTCCTTTCGTTTTTGTTGTTTCAATTGACCTGTCTTCTGTGGTTGCGGCTTCTGTTTTGAAGCCCTGCTGACTTTTAGGGAGCACAAATCATGCCAATAGAAACAAAGCCCATCCCCGTACTATCCGTGCAAAATACGACCGTTCCGTAACCCAGCCCTGCAATTTTTACACAGCCAAAACGCAAGAGCGGGCTAATTGGCGCAGGTTCTAAAACTTGACCCATAGACCAGTACCCTGTACACTGAAAGTAAAGTACGCCTCTCGTATAATTGCCAGCATCATCAACCAGGGCCCTTTCCCATGCTTTCTGAAGAAATGAGGACAGTTTCCAAACCTTTGGTAGCCATTACCATGGGTGACCCGAACGGCATTGGACCGGAAATACTGGCCAAAGCCTTGTCCGCACATGCCTTGGGCACGTACTGCCGTCCGGTGGTATTTGGCGATAAAACAGTGCTGGAACAAGCCGGTGAGGGCCGACCGGGCATGCCGCCCTGTCATGCTATCAGCGACTTGAACGAGATGGACACGGACAACGGGGTGATTCCCGTATTTCAGGCGGGTTGTGCCTCCCCACCGCTGCGGCCTGGAACCATTGACCCCGAGACTTCCCATTGCGCCGCCGTGTGGATTGAAAGCGCGGCGCGGCTGGCGCTTGCGGGACGCCTCCAGGCGCTGGTCACGTGTCCGGTCAGCAAGGAGGGCCTGCTCCGGTCCGGCTGCCCCCATGCCGGGCACACCCCGATGCTGCAGGCGATAACCGGCGTGGAACAGTGCCATATGAGCCTGTTTCATGAACGCCTGCGCATTGTCCATATCACCGCCCATCTTTCCATGCGCGATGCCGTTGCGGCGGTGCGAAAGGACCGGATACTGCACGCCATTGAGGCGGGCTACCATACCCTGCGCCGGTTGGGTTTTGCCGCGCCGCGACTTGCCGTTTCCGGGCTCAACCCCCACGCGGGCGAGAACGGCGCCTTCGGCCGGGAAGAAATCGAGGAGATTGCGCCGGCTGCTGTTCTTGCCCGGTCACGCGGCATAGACTGCGCCGGTCCCTTTGCGCCCGACACGGTGTTCAACCGGATGTACGGGGGAGAATTTGACCTGGTTGTGGCCATGTATCATGACCAGGGGCATATCCCCTTCAAACTGGTGGCCATGGATGAGGGCGTACATGTAACCCTGGGGCTCCCCTTCATCCGCACTTCGCCGGACCACGGTACGGCCTACGACATCGCAGGCACGGGAAGGGCCCGGGAGAACAGCCTCGTTGCCGCCATTGCCCTGGCGGCGCAATGGGCCGGAGTCCGGATTG
>JAKJCY010000013.1 GCA_022706235.1 Candidatus Hydrogenedentota bacterium
ACTTTCCGATAGGCCGTCCGGAGGCCTGGCATCAGAAGACACGAAAGATGGTAATGATATGGCTGCCGGAAACGAAGCGCCGCGGTGTGGTGTGTTTTCCTGTGAAGGTAATAGGAAAGGCCTGGGAGACTGGCTGCTAATAGGCGTGTGTTTTGCCGCCTTGCTTGTCAGCTACAAGTTCATTCCCTAATTCTCGATACGATACAGATGCGTCTTTGTCCGTATAAAGAGCGCTTTCCCGTCAATCGCCGGGGAGGCGAGGCAGCCGTCGTCCAGTTCGTTGACCGCAAGTTTTTCAAAAACGTGACCCGCTTTCAACACAGTGGTGCGCCCCTGTACACTACAAAAATACAGGCGGCCATCCGCATAAATGGGAGAGGCCATGTAGTTGCCGCCGATGCGCTCGCTCCACACTTTGGCGCCCGTTTCCGCCTCCAGACAGGTGACGACACCGTCGTTGCTGACGATGTAGAGCAGTCCATCCAACACAATTGGCGACGGCTCTTCGGGCACGAGACGACCTTCGAGTTTCCACGCCACATGACTCTCCGTGATGTCTCCCTGTCCGTCGGGGCGCAGAGCCCAGAGCGCTTTTGTCTCGCCACGTCCGGTCGTGAGGAAAACAAGCCCATTCGCGTGAACCGGACTCATGGATGGCGAATACGCGCCATTTTGCGTCTTCCATACTTCCCGCCCCGTTCTGGCCTCATAAGCAAAGGCGGCATAGGAGCCCGGACTGATCAGGAGCGGGACATCATTCACAACAACGACACAGGGCGTCGTGAAGGCCTTGCGAAAATCACCTTCGCGTACGGGTTGTCCCTGCTCATCAAGGTCTTTCCATGCCGTTGAACGGTCCGTTTTCCAGACCGTTTCCCCGGTATCTTTGTTCAACGCGGCCAGATACTGTACATCGGCTCCATCAAAAGTCAACACAAGCAGGTTTTCGAAAATCACCGGGGACGAACCCGGGCCCCGATAATGACGACAGGGGAGGTCCGTACGTTTCCACAGCACTTCCCGCGTTTGTGAATCCAGGCAGGCCGTACCGTAGCTGCCAAAATGTACATAGATCCGTCCCGGCTCCGCTACGGGAGAAGGAGAAGCATAGGAGTTGACCATATTCCCCAAAGGCTCCGGAGCGTCTGCGTGAAAGATCTTTTCATTAAAGAGGATTTCCCCCGTATTTTTGTCCACGCAAAGCACGTAGAAGTCGTTCCCTTCTTTCGTTGCCGTGGTCAGCCAGAGATGGTCTCCCAGAATTACGGGTGTGGACCATCCCTGAAAGGGGATTTCCGTCTTCCAGAGGATATTATCCGTTTCACTCCATTGGAGCGGAAGGCCCCGTTCCTCTTCGGGTTCAACCGCGACGCCATCACCATGAGGCCCCCGAAATTGGGGCCATCCCTGAACTGGTTGTACGTTCGGGGCAGAGACATCCGCCCCAGCGGCAATGAAGGTGATGGCCCAAATCCCCAGGCACGCCCGGGTGAAGAACGTTGCTCTTGCGCGTAAACCTGCCGCACATCCATTGAAAGAAAACATGCTTTTCATTATTGACTTCCCCTTTTGATAAGGATGTTTATAATGGGGATAAAATAACCATGCCTCACTAAAAGGTCATTTGCTTGCCGTAACATCCATCACACCCATCCCAGCAATAAGTACACAGGTTTTCTTTGGGGAGCCCGATAGCCTTCACCAGGTCTTCCAGCCGCTGATATTTCAGCGTGCTTAGGAAAAGCCGCTGCCTTATGCGGTCCACCATGGCGGCGTATTTGTCCGAGTCAGGATTCGCATATTCATGAAGGTCATTGTCATTTCCGCCCTCCAGTTCACGCAACGTGCGGCGACCGGCCAAATCCTGTTCTGTTTTAGTCCGGGAAAAATTCAGATACTTGCATTTGTGAATCAGGGGCGGGCAGGCGGGGCGCATATGAACCTCCCTGGCGCCGGTTTCGTACAAACGGCGGATCGTATCGGCCAGCTGGGTGCCCCGGACGATGGAATCATCACAGAACAACAGGCGCTTGTTCTGTACCAGGTCGGGAACGGGAATCAATTTCATGTGGGCGACAAGTTTTCTTGTTTCCGGGTCCGGCGGCATGAAACTACGCGGCCAGGTGGGCGTATACTTGGTAAAGGGGCGGGCATAGGGGATACCCCGGTAATTGGCGTACCCGATGGCGTGTCCGGTACCGGAATCGGGAATGCCGCCGACGACATCCGCTTCCACGTCATCTTTCGCGGCAATCGCCGCACCACACCGGTACCGTGCGGCTTCCACATTGATGCCTTCATAACTGGAGGCGGGAAAACCGTAGTAGACCCAAAGGAAGGTGCATATCTGAAGAAAATCATTGGGCGCTTTTCTTTGTTCAACGCCTTCCGGTGTCAAGAGTACGATTTCACCGGGACCAAGGTACCTCTCCACTTCATAATTCAGGTTGGGAAGCGCGGCTGTCTCAAAGGTAGCTGCAACAGCGGATTCTTTCTGTCCCACAACTATTGGAGTGCGCCCGAATTTGTCCCGCGCCGCATAGATCCCATCCTGGGTCAGCAGCAACATGGAACACGAACCCTCAATCCGCTCCTGGGCATTGCAGATGCCGTCTTCAAACGTTCCCCCCTCATTAATGAGCGTAGCAACCAGTTCGGTGGGATTGATGCCCAGGCTGCTCATTTCGGAAAAGTGGGTGACGCGCCTTCGGAAAGCATCCCGGGTCAATTCGTCCAAGTTATTGATCAGCCCCACTGTCACAATGGCATAGGTACCCAAGTGGGAACAAATGATAAGGGGCTGGGACTCGTTGTCGCTAATCACACCTATGCCGCTGTTGCCGTGCATTTCCAAGATATCCTGTTCAAATTTGGAACGGAACTGGGCATTGGAAATGTCGTGGATATGGCGGTGGAATTCTTTATTGTCAATTGCGGCCAGGCCGCCGCGGCAGGTGCCCAGGTGGGAATGATAATCGGTTCCATAAAACAGGTCGTGAATACATTCTTTATCGGACACTACACCGAAAAATCCACCCATGGAATACTCCTCTCACAGGAACGTTTTTACCCGGAAGTCTATCCCTGAAACCGCTTGTATACTACCGGAATCAGGAGGTCCGGCACAAGGAAGGGAACCGGAAAGCCCCGGAAACAGTACGGGATTACTGAAAGATATAACTGTAACTACCGCTTTCGCCGGGGCACCTGCGGTCAAGTAACATCGTGACTACAGGGGAAGAACCCCCGCACCCGCCGCCGGCGCGGAAATATATACTTCACCCCGAATCCCCGTCTTTTGCTGATAGTTTTCCAGCAATTTCGCGCAAAAATAATCCACGTCCTCCCTGCGGACCAGATTCACCGTACACCCGCCGAAACCGGCACCGGTCATGCGCGCTCCGTAACACGCCGACAACGACCGGGCAATATGCGTAAGGATGTCGAGTTCCCCGCTGGTAACTTCATAATCGATGCGCAGGCTTTCATCGGAAGCGTTCATGAGCGCCCCGAGTTGCACGGCATCGCCAGCACGCATGGCCTCGGTCGCGGCCAGGGTTCGGTCGTTTTCCGTAATGACATGCCGGGCACGCCTGAATGAAACATCTTCCAGATACTCTTGAACAGCGTTCAGGTCTTCCATGGTATAGTCGCGCAATTTGCGTCCCTCTTTTCCTCGCAGCGACCTGAGCGTTTCCACAGCCTGCCCGCATTCCTGTACCCGCTCGTTATATTTGGAAGAAGTAAGCCCACGCGGACAGGCGGTATTGGCAATGACAAACAAGGCGTCTTCGAAAGACACCGGCACACGTTCATAGGCATAACTGCGGCAGTCCAGAAAGAGGGCATGATTGACGCGCCCGCATCTAGAAATGAACTGGTCCATAATGCCGGTACTTAGCCCTAGAAAATGGTTTTCCACGCGCTGTCCGAGACGCGCCGCTTCCGTGTCCTCCAAGTGAAAATCACCGGCCTGCTCAAAAAAGACCAAGGCCGCCATTTCCAGCGCCGCGGAACTGCTCAAACCGCATCCCACCGGCACATCCCCCATAATCAGCATATCCGCACCGGATACGGGTTTCCCCAGTTTGAATAATTCATCCGCGACGCCCACGATATAGTCTGTCCAGGGCTCTTCCGGGTTACGAACACGGTTGGAACTATCCGCCTCAGCATTTCGGTCCAGGTTTTCCGCCCGCAGGGAAAGCACGGTGTCCGTCCTGGGACGACCCAGAATGAGCGTATCGTGTTCAATCGCCATAGGCAGGACGTACCCGTCGTTGTAATCCGTATGCTCTCCGATAATATTGACCCGTCCCGGCGCCCGCGCCGCCCATACGGGTATGGTTTCAAAATGACGTTGAAAGGCTTTTACAGCCACGGCGATATCACTACTCATAAAGTGCTTCCATTCTTCTGCCGGTCGTTACACCGGGTTTGCATGCAGGACACAACCGCCGCCCTGGTTTCGCTGTCCTTCACCTTGGCGGCGAGAATCACGACTCTACTCAAATGGAGAAGCCGCCATCACAAGGGATAACGGCACCCGTCACATAACCGGAGGCATCAGAGGCCAGGTACAATGCCAGGCCGACAATCTCATCAGGCAGGGCATGTCGCCCTAGAGGGGTTTTATTCACATAGTGCTCATGGAGTTCCGGTGTTTCCAGAAGCACACGGGAAAAACGCGTTTCCGTTAATCCAGGGCAGATGCAGTTACAGCGCACGCTGGACCCGCCCAGCTCGCGGGCAATGACTTTTGTCATCATAATCACCGAGGCCTTGGTCATGGCGTACAGGCCCATCATCGGCGAGGGGCTTAGTCCCTCTATAGAAGCGATATTAATAATGGAACCGCCCCCTGTTGAACCATCATGCGCGCCCCATACTGTCCTGTCAAAAAATATCCCTTAACGTTGACTTCAAAGGTCTTGTCGAAGGCTGACTCCTCCGCCGCGATGAAGGGGCCAAAATACGGGTTGGTTGCTGCGTTATTGACAAGAATGTCAAGTTTTCCAAACTTCTTCCCGATCCTGTTGAAAAGGACATCCACCTCGTTGGCCTTTGCGGTATGGCAAGCCATTCCTACTACATTACCGCCCTCACCCTGAATTGCGGCGACAGTATCCTCTATCGCGGACTGTTTGCGTGCGGCAATAATGACCGTGGCGCCTTGTTCGGCAAAGCCCCGCGCGATAGCCGCACCGATGCCCCGACTTCCACCGGTTATCAAGGCGATCTTGTTTTCGAGCGTGGACGGTGTCATAGGTGGGGATTCCCTTTATAAGGTTTTCTTTTCACGGGCTTTTTCATCGGCCCAGGCATCCATCGCTTCTTGCGGGGTCTGCGCCCGCTCCGTGGCAAACACATGCCTGTGGCGCCGCATCATTTTTTCATAGGCCCGGTTCAGTGCGGATGCCAGGGCAAAACGCCCTTCCTCTTCCGCGGCGGCCATGCAGGCGAGCAGGGTGAACAGGCAGTCTCCAAACTCCTCTTCCGCGAGCCGGTTATCACCCGAAGCAAGCGCCTCAACAAGTTCCCCCGCCTCATCCACAGCGAATCCCGCAAAATCATTGGAGCTATGTGCTTTGTCCCAGGGACACCCCTCAGGGGATCTTAAAAAACGTGCCAGTCCCGCCAAGGCGTCAAACCATCCGGATTCGGTATCCGGAGGATACTGTTGTTCCGGCGAATATTTCATACTGGATCCTTCTTTTAATGGCGATTGCTACAAAGAGGTGTTCCCGCTCTCCTTAGACAAAACAACCTGCAATCAGACAACCCTGCACATAATCCCCAATACCGGCATGCCGGTTCAAATTTATATCATTTGTCAATAGTCCCCTGAGCCGAAGAGAAAGCGTACAACCAGAGCATGAAGATTCTTGCATGAACCGATATCACCCTTATCTTCTGGTCAGTTGTCCCCTGCAGTATTTTCTCCCTTCCGAACTCAGGGTGCTGTTATCAACCCGCGAATGGCTGACAACCGTTTCTCGCCAATGCCCGGAACCCGGTCTAAATCGTCCACACTCGAGAATGTCTGACGCGTGCGTTCGGCGATGATAGCCTCCGCCAACGCGGGACCGATTCCCGGTAATGTCTGTAATTCCGAAGAGGAGGCCCGGTTCACATTAATCAATCCGGCTCCAGGAGCGGCAATTCCGGGCGGTGCAGATGCGGTATTTTCCGGTTGATAGTTTCGGGATTGACTTTCATCCTGTGCAGGAGCGGCGGCGGACGTAAGCCCGTACCGTTTCAAATAGGCGGGCGGGTTCAGCAGTACGTCCGTGGCAGATCTGCGAAGGCTTGCCTTTATCCCCTGACTGACATGGACAGGCTTTTCCGGAATGGTCAATGTGGTTTCATCTATAAGCGGCGCCGTAAGGAATATCTCCGATAAATCAGCGGATTCGGTGGCGCCCCCGGCAAGGACAATCAAATCGGCAACACGGGTGGAGTCCGGAACCAGATATAAGCCGGGATTTTTCACCGCGCCCATGGCGGCAACACCAATGGTTATGGGAGAAATAGCCTCTTGCACCACCGGTTGTTGTTCGCGCATGACTGTCCCCTCCGGCATAGTCGTTACAGTTGCTTCCGAGGGGGAAGCGTAAGAATGCTGTTCTTGAAGAGCGACCGAAGGATAGAAAGCATGGACCGTTTCCATCTGCCTTGCGTCTTCCTGGGGAGATGACGGCACTACAGGAGGCGTGGACGCCTCCTCAACAAGAAAAGGGTCACCGGATAAGTTCTTCGACCGCCCGTAAAAATACATGGTTATCGAACCGGTCAACACGGCAATCACAATCGCGAGCAACAGCCATTGTTCTTGTGTTGTCAGGAACCTGTTGGGGGCAAACATCGCTTTTTATACTCCGGCATTTTCCTTTTGACCCATACTGTAAATAATTTACGATTACACTTTCAAACGGGACGAAATGGAACAAGCCATCTCCTACATAGCAACGCACGGCGTAATAAATTGCCCGCCCCTGGTCATGGTATTAATTCACACGTCCCATAGGGACAAGATTTATCCTTGATTACCGGGACTGATACCCGGTTCCGTTCCGTCTGCGTCTGTCCGCACTTTCGGGTTTATTGAGGCCTGCTTTTCAGAATATATCCGAACACCCACTGTATCATTATACTATATATGCTACCCGCAAAAATTGCTTTGCGAACTGGGTCTTTGGTATAGTTGGCATGCTTTATTTTCCCTACAGACCCGCACGCGCCTTCCAGATGTGTCCTGTCGACTGCCGTGGATGTTCCTTCCGATCGAGACAGCCTGATCAGTAAAAATTGCCTTGAACATCATGGAAGAACATCCTTAAATAGTTGAAACGGTTAAGGAACGAGTCCATTGCTGGGAATGCGCCTTCTGAACCCATGCTGACGTAACAAAAATAAAACAGGAGTGATGTAAATGGATAAAGCAAAATTTCTTGTGAGTGGTAAGGAATATGAATTTCCGCTGTTGAACGGCACGGAAAATGAAGTGGCCGTTGATATACGTAAACTCAGGGAGTCAACGGGACTTATTACGTATGACCCTGGTTATGGCAATACGGGCTCCTGCCGCAGTGCTATCACCTTTATTGACGGAGACAACGGAATTCTTCGCTATCGCGGTTACCCCATTGAAGAGTTAGCCGGACAAATCCGCTTCTCCGCCGCCGCGTATTTGATGGTCTACGGACGGCTGCCCTCGGAATCTGAATTTCTTGAGTGGCGCAAGCAATTGACGTTGAACAGTTTTGTCCATGCGAGCCAGGTTAACTTTTTTGATAATTACAGCGCCCTGGCCCATCCCATGAATATTCTGAGTTCCATGGTGTCGTCCATGTCCGCGTTTTATCCTTACGATGCCGAGGACGAAAGCGATATCGACCTGCATATACGCAGACTCATCGGCCAGGTCAAAACGATTGCCGCATTTTCTTACCGGAAATCGGTAGGCCTGCCGTATATTTATCCCCGTACGGATCACAGTTACGCGGCGAATTTCCTGCGGATGATGTTCGCAACACCCGCCGAAGAATATGTCGTACCCAAAGTCATGGAAAACGCTTTGGATATGCTGCTGATCCTGCACATGGACCATGAACAGAATTGTAGTACCTCGACGGTGCGTATGGTCGCCAGTTCCATGTCCAACATTTATGCGTCCGTATCCGCCGGCATCAGCGCGCTCTGGGGCCGGTTGCACGGAGGTGCCAATGAGGCGGTGCTTAATATGCTCCAGCGGATTTCAGAAGACGGTGGTAACGTTTCCAAATATGTCGAATTAGCCAAGAAAAAAGATGATCCTTTCCGGCTTATGGGATTCGGTCACCGGGTCTACAAAAATTTCGATCCTCGCTCCCGGATTCTTAAAAAGGCGGTGGACGATGTGTTCAACGAAATGGGAATTCATGATCCCCTCCTTGGCGTTGCCCGGGAGCTGGAAGACGTGGCGCTGAAAGACGATTTTTTCATCCAACGCAAGTTGTATCCCAATGTTGATTTCTACAGCGGCATCCTTTACCGTGCCTTGGGCATCCCCACCGAGATGTTTACCGTGCTTTTCGCCATAGGACGCATGCCGGGCTGGATAGCGCACTGGCTTGAGATGCGTGCCGATCCCGACCTAAGAATTCAAAGGCCACGGCAGATTTATATCGGTGAAACAAAGCGCCATTATGAAAAGAACGACACTTTCCTATAATCTTCTTGTTAAATGATCTGCACTGAAGGGGTCTAAGGAACCGCCATGACTATGAGCAACGCAGCCATACGATGCCGCATCGCGCCTTCGCCGTCAGGATTCCTGCATATCGGCACGGCGAAGACAGCCCTGTACAACTGGCTCTTCGCACGAAGCCAGGGCGGCACCTTTATTTTACGCTTGGAAGACACCGATGCCGACCGCACGGAAGAACAGTACGTGGAGGCGATGTGCGAGGGTATCAAGTGGCTGGGCATTGACTGGGACGAAGGGCCGCAGTTCGGCGATGAACCCGCCAAAGGCGCTTTCGGTCCTTACAGGCAGTCCGAACGCCGCCATTTGTACAGACAAGAAGCCGCGCGCCTGCTTGCCGAAGGAAAAGCGTATAAGTGCTTTTGTTCCAAAGAAGAACTCGACGCCCAGCGCGATCTGGCAGCGCGTGAAAAACGCCCGCCGAGATATTCAGGCAAATGCAGGAACTTGACGCAGGAAGAAATCGCCGCCAAAGGGGATGCCCCGTATGCCATTCGTTTCCGCGTACCCGAAGGCGAAACCGTCGTGGATGATATTATCCAGGGCGCCGTACGGTTCAACAACAAAGAATACGACGATTTCATTATTGTCAAACCCAACGGCGATGCGGTGTTTCATCTTGCGGTAGTGGTGGATGACGGCCTGATGAAAATTTCACACGTAATTCGCGGAGATGACCATCTTACGAATGCGGGGCGACATGTGATGCTGTTTAATGCGCTAGGCTATCCGCTGCCCCAGTTCGCTCATACTCCGCTGGTTCATGACGAGCAGGGGAAGAAGTTCAGCAAACGCCTTCACGGCGCGAACATCCTCGACTGGCGTGCGGACGGCTACCTGCCCGAAACAATGATTAATTATATCGCCCTTTTGGGCTGGACGTCCGAAGAAGAGGGCCGTGAGTTTTTTTCCCTGGACGACCTGAAGCGGCTTTTTACTCTGAAAAGGCTGACGAAATCCCCGGCTCGTTTTGACCGCAAGAAACTGGACTGGCTTAATGGTCAGCATATCCGGATGTTAACCCCGGAGCAGTTATGCGACCGCGTGCTTCCCATCATGCAGGCCCATGGCCTTCAGGTGGCGGACCGCTCCAGGGAGTGGCTTGTTTCCATTGTGGCGATATGCCAGGAAAAAATACCGACACTGAATCATATCATTCCCTTTACCGATTTTTTCTTCCGTCAAGTTACGGCGTATGACGAGAAAGGACGCCAGAAATATTTTCAGAAACCTGAATCGCGTTTTTGGCTGCAAACGTCACTTTCCGCTCTCCAGTCAGCGGATACCTGGTGTCACGATGCTCTGAAAGCCTCCTATGAGCGCGCCGCCACGGATCACGACATCAAGATCGGCATGCTGGTGAATACCACCCGACTGGCCCTTACCGGCAAAACCGTGGGCCCCGGGTTATACGAATTAACGGAATTACTGGGCCGGGACGAGGTCTTGGCCCGCATGAAAGATGCCTTGAATTTTGTGGAAACCTCAGGAGAATTTCCGACATGAACAAGGTCATTATCGGAGTGGATTTGGGCGGCACAAATATTAAAACCGCCATTGTTGGCGAAGACAAAAAGATTATCGCCAAAAGTTCCCAGCCGACGGGGGAGGATACCGGCCCGGAAGCCGTCATGAACCTCATGGCACAATGTATTTCTGACTTGATACGTGACAATGGTCTGGAGATGTCCCAAGTGTTGGCGGCGGGATTTGGCGCACCCGGTCCCATGAATTGGCAGACCGGCATCGTATTCAGTCCGCCCAACTTAAAAGGGTGGAAAGATGTTCCCCTTGCTGAGGAGATGCAAAAACGTTTAGGCATACCATGTTACGTGGATAATGACGCCAATGTGGCCTGTTATGGCGAGTATTGGCTCGGTGCAGGACAGGGTGCGGATAGTATTGTCGTGTTTACACTCGGTACCGGCGTGGGAGGCGGAATTGTCGTTTTCGGAAAACTCTTGCGCGGCATTGACGGAACCGCTGCGGAACTGGGACATCTCACCGTTCAGCGGGACGGCCGTCTTTGCGGTTGTGGCGCCCGTGGATGCCTCGAAGCCTATGCGTCCGTAACCGGCATGATACGCACTGCGGAGGAAGGATGGGACAAAGCGGAAACCAAGTTAAAACAGATGTGCAAGGGAGATCCGAAGGCGCTGAGAGGCAAGTTAATTTATGACGCAGCAGTCGAAGGCGACGCTTATGCTTTACATGTGTTTCACGAGACGGCGGTCTGGCTTGGATTGGGCGCCGCAAGCATGATTAATGCGCTCAATCCGGAACGGTTAATCTTCTGCGGGGGCATGAGTAATGCAGGCGACCTGCTCTTTTCCACCGTCCGCGAAACCGTAATGGCAAACGCTTTTGAGGTACCCGCCAAAAGGTGCCAGATTTTACCCGCCGGGTTGGGAAATGATTCCGGTGTTATCGGTTGTGCGGGTTGCGCGCTTGACCGATATCTGCGGAAGGATGGTTAATTCGGCAATTATTGCGGTACAGATATGTTTTCCATTTCCGTCGCATAGCGGGTGAAGCACTCCCCGATGCCCGCGCTAACCGTGTCACCGGAGTGAACAGCGACAAGGTACCGCAACGTCACCGTTTCGCCTGCTTTGAGTTCCACATGAGAATCGTTTTGTGGCCAATACAGGGGAGTCGGAGAGAAGAAACCGTAGTCACGCGTGAACCACATGACGGGATACAGGGGGTTAGATGGATGCTGAAAGATGGCCAACCCCTCGGTAATTCCGTTTCGTTCGCCGTAAAAGTCGCACCAGGGAGATACCTTGCCGAATGTACCGTTTTCCCCTGTATCACCTTGAGCGTTAACCAGGGTACCACCCGATAGGACGCTTAGCTCCGGTACCATGCGCGCCGCGAAAAGGGAGTGATTGGTGCGGTCGATGCGCAAGTCTACAACCGGGGTGATCCTGATTTCGAACTCTATCAGTCGCAGCGTTTCAGACGGCGCGGAAATCTGGATTCGGCGCGAGTCGCGCGCTACCGGCGCCTCTCCCGGCTTACGCCATTCACACGCATTCTCCAGAACCACCCGAGCCCCTTCGGACTCCACAATGCGCAACGATGTGGAACAAATCTGACCCTTGTCCAGGGATTCCTGCCAGTAATTTCCCCCGTTCACACGGTCACATCCAAAAAACAAAGAATGATGGTGCGGATAGGGGTCACTAGACTCCGTCGTGACTGAAGCATCGCTCACGGGGCCATTCACTGGGAAAAAATATGGGTATTTCTGCGACGGAGCCGTTTTGTAACTGGTAAAGAGTTTGGCTCCTACATACACGTTGATGGCATTTTCGGATGCCACGGCGCTTACGCCTGGTGCCCCATACAAGTCTTGAGCCACAAGTGTTACCAAGGAAAGAGCCGATAACAATATCGACACGGTTCTGATGTATGGCGATGTCATGCGGTGTATTCCTTATTATGCAAGTATTGCTTGATTTGTATCAGGCTTGGATGCTATTTTGATTGATAAACAGTGCTCGAGGAGGCATAATCACACTCCTGCGGAGGCTAAGAACATTTAATAGTATGCGATTGCGCTTCCATGGGATAACCTTTGCTCGCACCGTGTAAGATATACTCAAGGATGCAGCGTCAAATTTCTCCTGTAACGTTGCGGGTTGGAACAAATTAAAGTAAACGGCATTTCAGGTAACAAATAATTTTCCGGATCCATACGCTTACCGTGTAAACTTATTGTATATGCTTCGCACGGTTCTCCGCAATCTGTGCGGAAATGATTTGTTTACGCGGGTATACCGCTTTTATTCTTGTATTTGGTTCTCTATAAAATATCGAAAACGGGCGCCGTACTATCGTGACATGGTCGTACTCCCGAACCTGTCGCGAACTGTAGAAAGGAATGCCTCGCATGATGTCCTATCCCTATGCGTTACAGCTCTATTCCGTTCGTGATTACCTGGAGGAAAACACGGCGGAGGGCCTTGATCTTGTCAAGGAGGCAGGCTACAGTTATGTCGAAACTGCCGGAGATTATCATCTCACCGCCTTTAAACTGCGCAACCTGCTGGACGCCTCGGGACTTGTCCCTGTAGGCATGCATGTCTCTTATGAACAAGCGGTTTGCCACCCCGACCAGATTATTGAGCAAGCCCACACCCTGATGACGCCCCACGTGGTCATTGCCTGGCTGGGTGCGGAAAGATGTCCGGATCGGGAGGCATGGCTTGAGGCGGCCGAATCGATGGACGATGCGGGCGCGCTTTTAGAAAAAGAAGGCTTGACCCTGTGCTACCATAACCATGCGCATGAGTTTAAACATTTTGGGGATGAAACTATCTTCGATCTTATTTTCAACAATAGCGATCCGGACAACCTGAAAATAGAATTGGACATGGGTTGGGCATCGATAGCGAATGCAGACATTTATGCTATACTCAACCGCCACAGGAACCGCATCCCTTTGGTTCATGTGAAGGATTGCATTCTTCCGGATGCGGGAAAACCGGCCGTTATAACGGAACTGGGAAGAGGCATGCTGAACTGGCAATCTTTATTGCCTGCAGCCCGTGACGCCGGCACGCGGTGGTTCATCGTCGAACAGGACGATGCCGAAGTCAACACCATGGAAAGTGCCGGCGCAAATGCGCGTTTCATGCGCCATTTCAATCAACCATAAGCTATACTAACCATTGACGGAGATAAGGTGACGGATAGACCCATGAACGCAGTCGCTATTTACAGGCATGGCAATTTTCCCTTGGTGGGTATTATCCTGTGTATTGTCTTGTCAGGATGCGTGCAGAGCGCCTTCCTGCGAGGAAAGGTGGAAGACATAAGCGGCGAAGAACTGCCGGGAGTGGTGGTGCGCGTTTCCGGAAGGGACTCGGAGGGCCTTTCCAATGCGAACGGACGCTATGCCTTTCGATCGGTATCCGGTGCGCTGGAGGTGGTCTTCCTGAAAACAGGCTATACCTCCGTCCATAAAGAGGTAAACGTACCCTCCCTGGGAATACTCGACGTGGATGATGTGCAACTATGGCCGTTACCGGCGGGAGAGGGCGTTTTTGCCTTTCAAAACAACCAATACACCCAGACCGACCATCCTCGCGTAAACCGGTACAGAATTGAAGACGGAGGCATAGCCTACGGCACGCCGGTAGACCCCGCTTTGGTCTTCGATTATGTAGACTCTGAAACAGTACCGGGGGTCAATCAACCGCATTTATATTCCCACAAATTGCCCGCATATGATGCCCGGTTACACAAACTCCGTCAAGTCAAGGGAACGCTGGCACAGTCCGCCACGGATGAGAAAAAAAACAAGTCTAAAAAAGACGGTGCCTATAATGAGGAAGTTTGGATTCCTGAGGAGTCCATCCCCTTACTATCGCATCCCGTGGATGAACCGGAACACCTGCTGCTTGAACTGCGCCCGGTACGTTCCCTCGCTCCTGGGATTTACGCCATTCACTGGGGATCTCTGGAAGGCTATGAAGGGATTGACCACCGCGCGTTTTTGTTTGCCTTGCAGGAAAACACTCCTGAAGAAGATCCGGCTCCCGAGGGAGAACCGGAGGATCAAGGCCAGGATAACGCACAGGAAAATGACTCCAAGAAAAAGAAATGACAACAACGGGACAACGCAATTGTTGTTCTGTGCCATGTGCCGTGTAGACGCCTGAAATGAAAAGGAGAACCTTAAAAATGTCAACCACACTGGAATTCAAGGAAAAGCCATCCCTGTTGGGAGCCTATGTCAATATTTTTACCCCGGGCCGTACCAAATACGCCGGAATCGACAAGCTGCCCCGCACGGAGGCATTTTGGAATGGCGCCCGGGAAACACCCGAAAAAATTCAGTCCTATCGTGAGGCCTGTGGATTTGGAAATGACGGACAATTACCAATACTGTATCCTCATATCTTCACCTCTGCCATGCACATCCATGCCCTTGCCGCCAAATCTTTCCCCCTCTCCGCACTGGGTGCAGTGCACTCCCGTAACCATATCCTGCAGCGAAGACCAATTTCCGAAAGCGAACCGGTGGACTTGAAGTGCTCTTTTGGCCAAGCGCGGGTGCTCAAGGCCGGGTTGGAAGTGGATGTTGTAACCAGGGTGCTTGCTGCCGGTGAGTGCGTGTGGGAAAGTATCAGTTCTTATTTGTTCAGAGGCAACCACTATGGTGAATTAGGCACGCCCCATCCCTCGGGAATCTTCGAGGAACTGGGCGAACCCACCATCGCGGCCCAGTGGCATGTGCCCCCCGATATGGGCCGCCGCTATGCACGTATTACCGGAGACTACAACCCGATCCACATATCGCGCATTCTCGCCAAGGCTTTCGGGTTCAAGCGCGATATCATTCACGGAATGTGGTCGCTTGCCAAATGTCTTGCCCATCTACAGGAATTGAATTATGAGCAAGGGTTGCGGCTTGACGTCGCCTTCAAGGGCCCCGTATTCATGGACAGCGACTCTTCTATGAAAGGTCACGAAATTGCCGGGGGCTTCCGCTTTGACCTGTATTGCGGTAAAAATCCACGCCCATCCATTGTAGCCACCATTCAGGCGGTCGACAAGACAGTAACGTTGGTGTAGTACCTGGTCCAGTTAGCAGGCGGGCCGGCCACAAAGCGGATTCGTTACCGGCCGTAATGAAGGGAAAATACTATGGCACAATTCGAATATACGATGGGAAAAGACGTGGACCTCCGGGCGGAATGGGAAAAGACGCTGGACGACCCGGGTCTGCGCTCCAACGGCATATTAAGAACCATGTACGCGGCTATGGATTTAATTTATGGAAAAAATCGCGAGTTGGAAAAGTTTATGGTGATTGAACTCCTGGCTCGCTATCCCTATTGGGCGTGGGAAACAGGTTCCTATCTGCGCCTTTCTCGTCAATATACAAAGACACGTTTCCCGGATAAAGTGGATTCGGACCTGGCCTGGCATCACATTGAAATGGGGCGCCGTTCACAGGACAACGAGCAATGGCACTTGTTTATCCTGGACGAATTAATGCGCCAACGGGGCATCAAACGCAAGTTCATCAAGCATTTCCTGTTGCCGCGCCTGCTGGCCTGGTCCTATTATTACCTTACCCGCCTGATGTACCGGATCAAGCCGGAATTATCGTTTGACATGAATGCCCGCTTTGAAAGCCACGCTGAGCACGAATATGCCAAAGCGGTTGTGGATCATCCGCAATGGGAAGAAGAGAAAATTGATTCCTCCTATTTCGAATTCTATCCCCGTATGGACACCATGGCCGACCTGTTCCGGCGTATCAGTCTGGATGAGCGTGACCACAAGCATGAATCCTGGGAGGAATACGAGCGGATAACTGGCCGCGCATTTACTCCCTGATAGTCCCGATGACAGCATCAAGCGGCGCATTTATTGTCGCCGATACGAGTACCGTCCTGTTTTTTACATGTTTTCCCTTCTCTACAGGGAGTAAAGGATGGACGCCATGCGTAGAAGAACGTTTATTTCCCTTGGGGGAGCGGGGCTGGTTGCCGCCGCCGAGGCCTCAGACAGTGCCAATTCCAGCCAAAGTAACCCTGAAGGCACAAGCAGCTCTATAAAAAATGTCGCCATCATTACCCTGGTGCAGTTGCAAAGCGAGGGGAAAAATACCGCACCGGTGGACCGTATGCCCTCATTTTTCGAACAAGCCGCCGGTTTGGGCGCGGACCTTGTTGTATTTCCCGAATACGTGCTTGGCGATACCATTGACACAGGACATGAGAACGCCCGTCGTTTTTTTGATCTGGCGCGGACCTATCACATCAATGCCATTACCGGTTGTGTAGAAGCCTTCGGCGAAAAGTATGCCACCTCGGCCTGGGTCGTCAATCGCGACGGCATCCTGCTGGGGCGTTACTTGAAATGCCATCCGGCCGCCGGGCCGGCGCCGCACTGGTGGCCGCCCATCGAAGGCCATGATCGCGAAGCGCGCGGCATTCTTGGAAACCAATTCAAAGTGTTTCATCTCGATTTTGGGCCCATCGGTATTCTTCAATGTTACGATGGTTACTTTCCCGAGGCCTGGGGATGCACTTCCTACAGCGGAGCGGAAATTATTCTGTGGATTAACGGCCGTCAAGGCATGGTGGAAGATTCCCACTGTATCTGCGCCGCCCAATCCTATGGCTGCGTGGTAGGCGCCAATATTACGGATGGTTGCAACACCGGTTTTGCCGGTTCCAATTGCATCACGCCGCTGGACTACACGGAAGGCAGGGAAGAGGCGCGCCTGTATCCCCGGATCAAGCAGCGGGGCGATGCTGCCGTAACAGCGTCCATAGACCTTGGTATGCTGCGTACCCGGCGCAAACACCTGCGCACCATGCACCAGCGCCGCCCCGAACTCTACGGCTTGCTTACCCAAGATATCAAGATGTGGCAGGATTATCCGGACATTCCCTGGGAATATCCCGAATGCGCGGACCTGGTCAACCGTTCGCAGTTAACTTGAAAAAGGAATTATTTCCAGCAGTCATTCCACACTCTCTTACCTTTTGGACCCTATCCTGCCTATATGCCATTGAATCAACGATGATTCTGCCGGCAATGCGAGCCTCGCCTTTTCTGTCTATCGCGATTTTGTGTGAACATTACTTGCACAGACGCCATGCGGTACGTGTAAGATGACAGGCTGTGGTCCAATTCAACCCAAGGAAAGGTTTATCATGATTCCCAAACAATATTCTTGCATCTTGCTGACGCTGGCTGTAGTGATTCCTGTGTGGAGCCAGGAGCCAGCATCGCCCTTCCCCGCAGAAGACAAGGCACAACTGTTCGTGGACCAGGTGCTGGTGCGGGAGACGCAAGGCATCAGTTTTACGCTCCATCCCGCGCGGGAACATCCGGAGAATCCCCTCGTCAAGGCGGACCAGCCGTGGGAAGGGTGGCGCCTGGAACTTTACGGCAATGTCATCCACGATGAGGAAGACGGCCTCTTTAAAATGTGGTATCTCGGTGAGGAAACCGAGACGTTCCCCAATTATGCCGTCTATTATGCCCTGAGCAAGGATGGCGTCCACTGGGAGAAACCCCTGGTTGGCACCGTTCAGACGGACAAATATCCGAGCCACAATGTGGTTGCGGCGGAAATCATCCTGCCGTCGGTGATCAAGGATAACAAGGACCCGGATCCGGAAAAGCGCTACAAAATGATCGGCTGGGACCAGAAACGCCACGGGTATCACACCTGGGTATCCCCCGACGGACTGCATTGGAATCCCTTCAGCCAGGAACCGCTCTGCCGGGGCGGTGATGTGATCACCGGCTACTACGACGAACAGCGCAGCCTGTATGTAGCCTTTCCCAAGATCAACCATGTGGTGCGAGGCCATGACCGCCGCGTGTTCTGGCTGATTACAAGTCCCGATTTCCAGACCTGGAGCGAGCCGGAACTGGTGATCACGCCCGACCTGCGCGATGACGCCTCCTCCCTGGCGCGCATCGAAGAGGCACGGCCGATCCTGGATGTCCCGGATGCCCCGGAATTGATGCGTACCGAGTTTTACGGGGTGGGCGCCTACCCTGCAGAGTCGTGCACGCTGGCATTTCCGTGGATGCTGACCATTAACAATGAGGCGCGTTACGGCAATCAGGAGGGGCCGGGGGAACTGCAGCTCGCCGTGTCACGGGACCTGCGTCACTGGGAACGGCCGTTCCGCACGCCTTGCCTGAACCGGGGAAAACCGGGCGAATGGGACGGCGGTTTCTTCGTTTGCCAGTCACGGGCATTACCCGTCGGCGATGAAGTCTGGTTGTACTACAGCGCTTCCACCTACACTCACGGGACCCCGTGCCTCTACCGTGCCGAAAACACGGGAAGACATACGACCCATACCAGTTCCATCGGCCTGGCCATCTGGCAGCGGGACCGCTTTGTCAGCGCAGACGCTTCCTCGGACGGCGGCACCCTGACCTCCGTGCCTGTGACCTTTACCGGCAGCCGCCTCGAACTGAATGCGCGGGTGCGGGAAGGGGGGAGTATTGTTGTAAGTTTGCTGGATGCGGCGGGAAAAGAACTGCCAGGATTTGAGACCTCAGAACCTATTACGGGAGACAACCTGCGTCATGAAGTGCATTGGCAGGGATCACCGGACCTCGCCGCGCTTGTGGGCAAACCCGTGATGCTGCGCTTTACCATGAAGAGCGCGGAACTGTTTTCCTTTGCCTTCAGAAAGCAGCCATGACGATGTGCCGCGACACTATTGGGTTTCAGAGCGGCGGGAACTGTCCCGCTTTTTTCGGTCTTGTCCAATAGGCCCGCAAAAAAATTGGGACAGCCTCCGACGCGGTTCAGGATTAGCTACAGCACTCATGGGTTGCACGTGCGCCGGAGGCAGTCCCAGTTTTTTGCTCAAGTGTTGTTGTTTTTGTTGGTTGCGGGCAGAGCCCGCATTAGAAAGAAATAATGACGATGTGCCGAAAAAATAGTTGGTTTCAGGGTAATTTTAATACTGTCCGACCACATCCACGCGCGTCCTTGGTAATCCCGGAGACGGTGTGCTGTGTTGCGGTATTGTTCTTGTTGCCACTCTTTGTCGCGACAGGGGAAGAAGTATATGCCGGTAAACCTTATGAAGGCGACGATATCTTCGCGGATACCTGGGTGGCAACAGACGGCGCGGGGCGCACCCAGCCGGATGCTGCCGAGACAGGGCCGCCCAGGCCCGGCAAACAGGTAGGCATTTTTTACTGGACCTGGCATATTCCCCGGGACGGCGGGCCGAATGACAATACCAAAATCATTGCCGCCGTAGGGGACGGTGTCGAAATAGACTGGCCGAACAACGGCGCGCCCCATCACTGGGGCGAGCCCGAACTCGGGTACTACCGGATGACCGATCCTTTCGTGATACGAAAACACGCGAGCATGCTGGCCGATGCGGGTATTGACGCTATCTTTTTCGATACGACCAATCCGCCACACACTTGGAAAAATGAATATGAGGCCCTGTGCCGCGAATACGAGGCCATGCGCAAGGTCGGCGTACGTACCCCCGCCATCGGGTTCATTACCCCTTTCTGGGACCCCACCGAGGTTATAAACCGGCTCTGGCCGGACCTGTATAAACCCGGACTATGGAAGGACCTGTGGTTCCAGTGGGACGGCAAACCGTTGCTGCTGGCCAATCCCCAGTTTATAACGGACCCGGAAATGCAAGCCTTTTTCACCCTGCGCCGCCCCATGCCGGATTACTGGATGGGTCCCGACGGACCCGACCAGTGGAGCTGGCTCGAAGTATATCCCCAGCACGTGTTCCGGAACAGCAGGGGAGAGGCCGAGCAGATGAGCGTGGGGGTCGCGCAGAACGCGCTGCCGGATACGCCCGGACCCGCGCCAATGAGCCATCGGGACGGCGCCATGGGCCGCAGCTGGCACGATGGCGGAAAGGACTCCCGCGACGGGGCGGTGAACCTGGGCCTGAATTTTGATGAGCAATGGCGCCACGCCCTCGAAGTCAATCCGTCGTTTGTCTTCGTGACCGGTTGGAACGAGTGGGTGGCGGGCCGCTACACCGAATGGAGCAACTACACCGACGAAACCAGTTATTACAGGGGCGGGCTGTTTGTGGACCAGTACACCCAGGAATACAGCCGTGATTGTGAACCCATGCGCGGCGGCCACACGGACAACTACTACTACCAGCTGGCCGCCTGGGTGCGCAGGTTCAAGGGGGTTAGGCCGCGCCCTCAGGCAACAGGGCCCAGCGCCATTACCGTAGATGGTCAATTCGACGAGTGGGCGGCTGTGGTTCCGGAATATCGGGACACTATCGGCGATGTTCTGCACCGTGACCATCTTGGCTACGGCAATACTTCCTATCGTAATGACACGGGACGCAACGACTTCATCATCAGCAAGGCGGCTTACGATAAGGACAGCCTTTACTTCTTTGTGCAGACCTATGCGCCCATTACGCCAAGTTCTGACCCCTACTGGATGCTCTTGCTTATAGACAGCGATTTGGACGCCGGGACCGGCTGGCTGGGCTATGACTTCGTTATCAATCTTGAGGTGGAAGGGGAGTCCGCTCCCGTGGCACGTATACCCGACGGAGGCGGTTGCCGCGCCCTGTTGAATGCGTTGCCCTGCGCCCCGCGAACAACGGTAAAGCAATGGCAGGATGGGCACTGGATAACCGTGGGCAGCGGCCGATACCGGGTAAACGGCAATGGTATGGAACTCACCCTGCCCCGAGAGACGGTGGGACAGAACCAGGCTTCTCCCTGTTTTGATTTTCACTGGGCGGATAACATTCAGGGATTTACCGATGTATCGGAACTCGGTGTCAATGGCGACAGCGCTCCGAACCGACGCTGGAACTACCGGTACTCCGTGGCGATGTTATAGCCATATTCTCCCATAAAGGCAAAGAAGTTTTTCTGCGCATGCGAGATGCAGGGGGCGCTGATAGCGGGCTGTTGGCGGTATTCTATACGTCCCATAGGCCCCGTACATCCTATAAAAGTTCCAAGCCATCGCCAAAATCAGGAAATGAAACGGGAAAGTAAGACGTGGCATGGAACTTTACGGTATTTTCGCCGATCGCCCGCCTGGGATGAGACACATTCTCATGAGTCCGTTGACTTACCCGAAATGCGTCAAATTTTTGGAAGCAAAAAGGTGAGGTTAAGGTTTTTCGCAGGACTTCTTCAACAGCAATCCCACCTTGATAGACAATATTCTTTATTTCATAAAGAACCAGTTGCGCGCGCTACTTGTGGACGGTCACGTGCAAAAAAAGCGTTGCAGAAATACTGTAGATTAGTTATAATACTTTTAAATCTATGGTAAATACTATTGCTTTTAAAAACAAGGAGGAGGGATCATGCTATTCAAAGTTTTCGTGAGTGCGATCGGGGTGTGTCTTGCTTTCAATGCGGTTGCGGTAACGGGCATCGGTACTTCTTCAACAACACCGCTGGAGACGATGTCGCCTTCGCTGCAATCCGTGTTGGCGGTCACGGAGAAGCGCCTTTCAGCGACTTTCAGCGAAGCGATGCTTACGCCGGATAGTACAACCCCGGGCAATTACATTGTGTCAGGCCTGGGCGTAGGCACGCTGGTTCCCTCACCGACAAGCGTGTCAGGCGGCCCGGCGGTTTTCACGCTCGATTGGGCCTCCGGTGAGATGCGTGATGGCGTTTCCCTCACGCTCACGGTATCGGGCATGCAGGACGCCGTGGGCAATCCTATTAACTCCGCAGCGAATAATGCGTCCTGTGCGGGCAGGGGCGCGGCGCCGGTATTCAGCGACCTGATGGTGATGCCGCCCAAGGCGGGGTTGGGCGAGAAAGTTACGATTACCTTTGCCGTATCTGAAACGCTTCAGTCCGATCCGGAAGTAACTATAAACGGTCATCCGGCCACCGCGCCCTACGGCAAGGCGGAAACTTACCTGTATGAATATGAAGTACAGGAAGACGACCCCTTGGGCATGGCGGTGATTCATATTTCCAGTGCGGACCTGGCGGGTAACGTGGGAACGTTAAACAACACCAGCGCGCTGGAAATTCTGGAAGAATCGGAAGACCTGCCGCTGTGGGGCTGGCCGTTTGCAGCAGCGCTGTTGCTGGTACTGGGTTTGGTGTTACTGTGGCGGCGACGGTTTGGCGGTGTTGGGGTATGGACGGGATGGACTGGAAGGACGGGAGAAACTGCCGGATCAACCGCCGCCAAGTCCCCCTTTGAAGGGGGTGGCGCGAAGCGCCGGAGGATGTTCTTCTTGTTTGTTGCGTTGATTCTGGCGTGCTCCTGGGCTTTCGCTCAGACCCCTACCGTCTCCAACGTCACCATGACCCAATCGCCCAACGCGACGTCCACGCAAGTGGACATCTACTATGACCTCGATGCGCCGAACGGTCCCTGCGCCATTACCGTGTCCCTGTCCAAGGATGGCGGCGCGGACGGCTTTATGCATCCCGTCACGTCGGTCGTTGGTGATCTTTCCGGCGTAACCACAGGCACCGGCTACCACATCGTGTGGGATATCCGCGCCGACTATCTCGAGGAAGACCTGCCGAACGCGCAGGTGCTGATTACGGCGGATGATGGGGTTGTAATACCTGAAGTGGCATCCTTCACAATCAACAACGACGCGGTCACGACCGCAGACCCGGTGGTGACGCTGGACAACACCGCGATGAACAGCCCGACGGAATATATGGCCAGCGAGGAAAGCGATTTCAGAGGCGCGACCTGGCAGCCCTATGACACGGCGCCCACCTTCACGCTTTCTTCGGTCGAAGGCGGCATGAAGACGGTGTACTTCAAGCTGCGCAATGCGGCGGGTGAATCGGCGCCTGTCAGTGACACTATAATTCTGGTTGAGGAGCGGACAATATTGCTTCCCGGGGATGTGCCGCTCGAATTGGTGTGGATGCCTTCGGGCAGTTATCAGATGGGACGGTATCCGGGCGAAGCGGAGAGTTCTGATATTGAAGACCCGCAGCATCCTGTGACGCTGGCGTACGGGTTCTGGATGGGCAAGTACGAGTTGACGCAGCAGCAATGGCTGGCGGTGCGCGGTTCGTGGCCGCAATTCGCGCCATCCGCTACCTACGGGATCGGCGACACCTATCCCGCCTATTTTGTTTCTTGGAATGATGCGAAGAATTTCATCACAACCCTGAACGCGCATATTGTGAGCAGTGGCCAGGGACCGTTGGCACTGAGGCTGCCCAGTGAGGCGGAGTGGGAGTATTCTTGCCGTGCGAGCACACAGACGCGCTTCTACTGGGGCGACGATCTGACCTACACAGAGATTGGGACCTATGCGTGGTGTTACAGCAACAACAGCCCGAGCGGCACCAAGCCCGTGGGCGGGAAACTGCCGAATGCCTTTGGTCTGCACGACATGAGCGGCAACGTGCAAGAATGGTGTGAAGACGATGTGCATTGGAGTTACACCGGGGCGCCCGCGGACGGGAGTGCGTGGATTGACTCCCCGCGGGCCGAGAGCCGGTTTTTCCGGGGCGGCGCTTACGGCTCTTCCAGCGGTTGCCGCTCGGCGGCTCGGTTAGCCGGCGTGGCGAGCGCTCGGGGTTATTTTATCGGGTTCAGGCTGGCTGCGGATCTCCCTCCGACGGTGACGGACTTTGCCATCAACGGGGGGGCGTCCACGACGGCGGATCCGGTGGTGACCCTGGATAATACGACCGACGACCGGGCAACGGAATTCATGGCGAGCGAAGCGAGCGATTTCAGCGGCGCAACCTGGCAGGCCTATGGCACAGCGCCTACCTTCACGCTCTCCTCCGCCGAAGGCGGCACGAAGACCGTGTATTTCAAGGTGCGCAATGCGGCGGGTGAATCGGCACCCATCAGCGACACCATAAATCTGGTTGAAGAGCGGACCATCCTGCTTCCCGGCGAAGTACCGCTCGATCTGGTATGGGTGCCTTCGGGCACTTACCAGATGGGCCGCTATCCGGGCGAACTGGACGGCGCTTCGAATGAAGACCCGCAGCATCCGGTGACGCTGGCGTATGGCTTCTGGATGGGCAAGTACGAGATCACACAGCAACAGTGGCTGGCGGTGCGCGGTTCGTGGCCGCAATTCGCGCCATCCGCTACCTACGGGATTGGCGACACCTATCCCGCCTATTGGATTTCATGGAACGACGCGAAGGATTTCATCACGTCGCTGAACGCGCATATTGTAAGCAGCGGACAAGGACCATTGACGGTGCGTCTGCCCAGCGAGGCAGAGTGGGAGTATGCATGCCGGGCAGGAACGCAGACCCGCTTCTACTGGGGCGACGATTTGACCTATACAGCGATTGAGATGTACGCGTGGTACAACGGCAACAACAGCCCTATGGGCTGCAAGCCCGTGGGCAGCAAGATAGTGAATGCGTTTGGGTTGTATGACATGAGTGGCAACATGTGGGAGTGGTGCGATGACGACTACCACACGAGTTACACGGGCGCGCCGGCAGACGGGGGCGCTTGGATTAACTCCCCAAGGGCCTCGTACCGGACGATCAGGGGTGGCGCCTGGTGGTACGCGGCTAAGAATTGCCGCTCGGCTTTTCGTTACTATTACCTGCCGCACCTTCGAACCGACATGATCGGGTTCCGGCTGGCCGCATCTTTCAACGTAACTTCCTTTGCGATCAACAATGGCGCGACTACAACGGCGGATCCCGTGGTGACGCTGAACAACACGTGCGTAGGGGGGCCGACGGAATACATGGCCAGCGAGTCGCCCGATTTCAGCGGAGCCAGCTGGCAACCCTACGATACGGCGCCGACCTTCACGCTTTCTTCCGCCGAAGGCGGCACGAAGACGGTGTACTTCAAGGTGCGCAATACTGGAGGCGAATCGGTGCCGGTCAGCGACACCATCGAGTTGACGGGGCAGACCATTACCCTGCCCGGCGATGTGCCCCTCGAACTGGTGTGGGTGCCTGGCGGGACCTTCATGATGGGCCGGTATCCGGGCGAGGCGGACAGCAGTGATAAAGAAGATCCACAGCATCCGGTAACGCTGGCGTATGGCTTCTGGATGGGTAAATACGAAATCACACAGCAGCAATGGTTCGCGGTACAAGGTGCCTGGCCGGGGTGGCCGCCGATGGCAGGAAATGGAGTGGGTGATACCTGTCCGGTGTACTTCCCTTCGTGGTATGCGGCCCAGGGTTTTGTTACGTCCCTGAATGCTCATATTGTCAGCAGCGGCCAGGGGCCGTTGACGGTACGGCTGCCCAGCGAGGCGGAGTGGGAGTATGCCTGCCGCGCGGGAACACAAACACGGTTCTATTGGGGCAACGATGCCGATTACACCCAGATTGGGGACTATGCCTGGTACAGTGGCAACAACAGCCCGATCGGTTGCAAGCCCGTGGGCGGAAAGCTGCCAAACGCTTTTGGTCTGTACGACATGAGCGGCAACGTGTACGAGTGGTGCGAAGATGACGGCCATTATGACTACACCGGCGCGCCATCGGATGGCAGCGCGTGGGTGGATTCGCCTCGGGGCTTGTTCCGCGTGTACCGGGGCGGCGAGTGGAGCTACAACGCTTCGAGATGTCGATCGGCATATCGGTACACAATGGGTCCGGGTAATTCGAGCTATAACCTTGGGCTCCGTATTGCCGCGGTGCCGACCCAGGTCGTGTCTTTCGTCCTCAATGGCGGCGCGGCCACGACGGCCGATCCGGTGGTGACGCTGGACAACACGGCGACAAACAGCCCGACGGAGTACATGGCAAGCGAGTCGCGGGATTTCAGCGGCGCAGTATGGGAGCCCTACGATGCGGCACCGGTCTTCACGCTTTCTTCGAGCGCAGGCGGCACGAAGACCGTCTATTTCAAGGTACGGAATGGGTTGGGGGAATCGGCTCCGGTGAGCGACACCATTGACCTCACGGGCCGGACCGTTACCCTTCCGGGGGATGTGCCGCTCGAGCTGGTATGGGTGCCCGGCGGGACCTTCATGATGGGCCGCTATCCGGGCGAGGCGGACAGCGTCGCTGGAGAAGACCCGCAGCATCCTGTAACGCTGGCCTATGGCTTCTGGATGGGCAAGTACGAGATCACCCAGCGGCAGTGGCTGGCCGTGCGCGGCGCGTGGCCGGACGAGTCCCCATCGTCTGGTGTCGGCAACACTTATCCCGCCTATAACATCTCCTGGGATGATGCGAAGGAGTTCATCACGGCCCTGAACGCGCACATTGCGGGCAGCGGCCAGGGACCGCTGACCGTGCGGCTGCCCAGCGAGGCCGAGTGGGAATACGCTTGCCGGGCGGGGACAACCACGCGCTTCTATTGGGGCGATGATCTGACCTACACAGAGATTGGGACTTATGCCTGGTACTTTGGCAACAACAGCCCGAGCGGGACCAAGCCCGTTGGCGGGAATCTGCCGAATACCTTTGGACTGTATGATATGAGCGGCAACGTGTACGAGTGGTGCGAAGACGACTACCATTCGAGTTATACCGGCACTCCGGCGGATGGCAGCGCGTGGGTGGAGTCACCCCGGGCTGAGCACCGGATAGTCCGCGGCGGCTGCTGGATCGCCGACGCCAGGTGCGGCCGGTCGGCGTATAGGGACAGCCGCACACCGGACGCTCGGTACAGCGTCATCGGGTTCCGCTTGGCTGCAGTGCCGACCCAGGTCGTATCTTTCGCCATCAACGGCGGCGCGGCCACGACAACCGATCCGTTGGTGACGTTGGACAACACGGCAACGAACAGCCCGACGGAGTACATGGCGAGCGAGGCGGGCGATTTCAGCGGCGCAACCTGGCAGCCCTACGACACAGCGCCAACCTTCACGCTTTCTTCGAGCGAAGGCGGCACGAAAACGGTGTATTTCAAAGTACGCAACGCGGGAGGGGAATCTGCGCCGGTGAGCGATGCCATCAACATTACGGAGCGGATCATTACGCTTCCGGACGAGGTGCCGCTCGAACTGGTTTGGGTGCCTTCGGGGAGTTACCAGATGGGCCGCTATCCGGGTGAGGCAGATAGCTCTGACATAGAAGATCCGCAACATCCGGTGACGCTGGCGTACGGGTTCTGGATGGGCAAGTGCGAGATCACCCAGCAGCAGTGGCTGGCGGTGCGCGGCTCGTGGCCGAGTATGGCACCGTCTGTTACCTGGGGGCTCGGAGACAGCTATCCCGCCTATTTCGTTTCATGGAATGATGCCAGAGACTTCATCACGACGTTGAATGCGCATATAGTGAGCAGCGGCCAAGGATCGCTGACGGTGCGGCTGCCCAGCGAGTCGGAGTGGGAGTATGCGTGCCGGGCCGGTACGCAGACGCGCTTCTACTGGGGCGACGATTTGACCTACACAGAGATTGGGACCTACGCGTGGTACTCAGGCAACAACACACCGAGCGGCACCAAGCCTGTGGGCGGGAATCTGCCCAACATCTTTGGTCTCTATGACATGAGCGGCAACATATCAGAATGGTGCGAAGATGACGTGCATTGGAACTACATCGGAGCGCCGGCGGACGGGAGCGCGTGGATGGACTCGCCGCGGACTGATACCAGGGTATTCCGGGGCGGCAATTACAGCAGCCTCAGTGGCTGCCGCTCGGCGTATCGGTCCGGCGGAATAGTGGGCGCTCGAGGGTACTTCCTCGGGTTCCGGGTGGCGGCTCTGCCGACCAAGGTGATGACTTTGGCCATTAACGGTGGTGCGGCCACGACGACCGACCTGCTGGTGACACTGAACAATACGGCGACGAACAGCCCGACGGAATATATGGCGAGCGAATCTTCGGATTTCAGCGGCGCAGCGTGGACCCCGTACAGCGTTGCGCCAAGTTTTACGCTGTCCTTCGGCGTCGGAGTCCGGACGGTGTACTTCAAGGTGCGCGGTGTGGATTGCCAGGAGTCCGAAGTCGCCAGTGACACGATCTTCGTACTGCCGGACACGGTGCCGGTGGGCACGGGGACCTTCACGATGGGACGAACCGCGTCCGGCGATGACGCGACGTATGGTTCCGCCGACGAACTCCCGCAGCATGAGGTAACGCTGGGGGCTTACCAGATCGGGAAATATGAAGTGACGAACAAAGAGTATTGCGATGTCTTGAATTGGGCAAAAGCGAAAGGGTATCTCTATGCGGATGTCGCCGGGACGCCTTGGACGGGTTTGAGCAGCATTTACGCTGGTGGCACGACTGGCAGCCGCTACCTCGCCGTCAACGTCACTTCCACCACCTGCAACATCCTGTATTCGGGCGGCGTATTCAAGTCGAAGACCTGTGTGGGGTTGCCCGGCACGACGAGCTACGCCATGGACACGCACCCGATGGTTGAGTTGTCCTGGTGCGGCGCGGTAGCGTTCTGCAACTGGCTGAGCGAGTGGCAGAAGCTGACGCCCTGTTACGATATGAATTCGCCGGATTGGCCACTCGTGGTGGCGCCGCCGACACCGGGCGGCTATCGCTTGCCGACGGAAGCGGAGTGGGAACGGGCAGCGGCATGGGATGGGTCGAAGCATTGGGTCTACAGTTTTATCAGCGATACGCTGACCGGCAAGGACCGGGTGAACTACTGGGACTCCGCTCCAGATTATGTCAATCCGCTGGGCCTGACGACAGAGCCCTATACCTCGCCCGTGGGGTGGTTCAACGGTGTAAATGTGAGTCCGAACGGTAGCGTGGCCACAGTGGACAGTCCCAGCCCGGTCGGGGCGTACGACATGAGCGGCAATGTTTCGGAAATGTGCCACGACCGGTTTTCGAGCACCTACTACAGCGGTGGTTCCATGACGAATCCCACGGGGCCTGCTACAGGCACGAGCCGCGTCGTTCGGGGCGGCACCTACCCCGTCAATCGTGGCTATAGTCGTTCTGCGGACCGAACGTCCAGCGGCCTGACGACCCCCAACAAAGGTCGCGGATTCCGCCTCACCAGGTCAGACTGAAGGCTGAAATTTTAAGGATGGAGGATGAAGGTTGAAAGATAAACGATCTTGGTGCGCGGTGCGTTCAAGACATTTTCCTGCTTCGAAAATTGGGACCCATTTTCATGGTTTCAGGGTGAGCCATCGGCTCATGGCAACTGCTTCGAAAATTGGTACCCATTTTCGTGGTTTCCGGGTGAGCCAGAGGCTCATGGCAACTGGTTCCCAAATTCTTGTCATTGCCCACAGGTCACGAGTGAGAAAGTATCAACACAAAAAGTGCCAGTTTGCTCTTCGAATCCCAAGGGGATTCTATAACAAAGCCCAGGGTTGCGGTACTCCGCTACCCTGGGTTTGCGGCCCCCCCCTATGTGTTTACCCCAACGGGGTTGCGTCCGAATCCGCAGCTGCGATACGATTCTTTGCGGTAAGATATTGCCACATCACCCGCACTATCTTAAGAGGAGTATCACCATGCCCCAATCGCTGACGGCGGTCTATCTTCACTTGGTATTTTCAACCAAAAATCGTGTCGCTTATCTCCGCGACACCCAAATACGAGAGGAAATGCACGCCTATCTGGGCGGCGTTTCCAACAAACTCGGCGCACCCGCGTTGTTGATTGGCGGCACGGACGACCACGTTCATGCGCTCTGCCGTTTGGGACGCTCCATTACATTGGCCGATTGGGTGAAGGAACTCAAACGGGCGTCGAGCCTTTGGATAAAAAAACGCGCATCGGACCAACATGAGTTCGCGTGGCAATCGGGATACGGCATTTTTTCCGTGAGCGCATCCAATATTGAGTCCGTGGAAACATACATCGCCGATCAGGTTGAACATCACCGTAAACAGACCTTTCAAGAGGAATTCCGTTTGTTGTTGAAGAAGCACGGGATGACGTGGGATGAGCGGTACCTGTGGGAGTGACGCAACCCCCTTGGGGTAGACAGGGTGGGGGTCACTCACGTCACCCAGGGTAGCGGAGTACCGCAACCCTGGGCTTTGTTATAGGATCCCTTTGGGGTTCGTAACGCGCAAAATCACGCTTCGTTTTCATGTACCCATCATCATGATGTGTGGGTAATGACAAGAAGGGAATTTAGGAACCGGAGCGTCGTGCCAAGGGCTTAAGAATCCCCCTTTGAAGGGACTTGTCAGTCGAAAACGCGCTCGCTGGCGTCAGTCCCTGTTTTTGCGTTTTTGGGTCGGGGCGGGGGCGAGCGGGGCGGTGAGCTGTTCGTAGCGTTGGAAGAGGTATTCCACCCGTTCCCGTTCGCTGGTGAATTTGGCGCGGCGGTAGCAGCGGTCCACGGCGCGGTCGAGGGCCTGGTGCGCCTTCAAGAGCGGCGCGGGCATGTACAGCGGATCATAGAGGTCGGCCAGGGTGGAACCGTCGTCCAGATAGCCCTGGCGCACGTCCAACACCCCTTGCGCGCAGCCCTCCACCTGGGCACGCTGTTCATCCGTTGCCTCCATCGGCCACGGGAAGTTGTTGTAGACCAGCTTTGCCGAATAACGATACCGGGATTCAAGCCGTCCGCAAACCTGGCGCACCCATGCCATGTGCATGGCGCTGGTCAGGACGCCGAAGTGATAGGGGGTGGCGTTCGGACATAATTTTACGAGGTTACTGCAAATGACAGGTGGAGAAAGGTATCCGAAAGGAATATACGGACGTCGCTCAGAACTGACTTCTGGAATTACAAGGAAATCACCATCCGGGAAGTTCTCCACATGGAAACGCCGTGGCGTTTCAGCCAGTTTTTGCGTGGGTTTACTCTTACTTGCTCTGCGGAGTGCCTGCACCGCATCAATGCGCTTCCTGCATTCCGGCAGATTGCGCAACTCATGTGCAGGCGCATCGCCCAACCACAGGCACCAGCGATGATAACCATGGAGGAATTCATGAGACCCTATCCAAGGTTGGAAGTACTTATCTGCGTTGGGTTCTTTTTGGAGGAATGCCTGCTTTTCTTCTTCGGTGAATAAGTAGTTGCCGCCGTCAATTGGTTTGTTTCCTATGCCTATTTCGGGAACATCACACAGGGGTTCAGAACGATTGGTGATGGTAATATCGCCACCCTCTACAAGATACGGATTGATGTTGGCCACCAATATCGCAACAGGTTCTCCTTTGATATCCTCGTATTCAAAAATCCGTTTTACAGGCATATCCTTTAATCCGAAGCCTATTATCACAACGTGAACATGGGCTTTCCCTTTGGCCTCACTTTGCCACGAAAAGGTTCTATGGGCAAAGTGGATTTTCGCTCCTGCGTTGAAAAGGGCCGACCATAGGACGCCGACCTGTTCCCCTTGGGAAATGGAGTTGGTGGAGACAAAAGCACAGCGTATAGAGGTGTCTTTGATGTACCTGACGGATTTGAAATACCACAGGGTTACGTAGTCCAGCAATCCGTTCCCATCAACATCTCCCGCTATATGTTGCAAATCTTCTCGCTGCTCAGGTGTCTGGAACTTTGCGCCCACAAACGGCGGATTGCCCATGACATAGGAACATTCGCTTGCGGGGAGGAGGTCGTTCCAGTCCATGCGCAGGGCGTTGGCGCAGCGGATGTGGGGGCAGGCCTTGAGGGGGATGCGCTGGAAGAGATTGCCGGTTTTGAGGCTGAGTTCGACGTTCATCTGGTGGTCGGTGAGCCAGAGGGCGGTTTCGGCGATGCGGGCGGGCCATTCGCCGATTTCGATGCCGTAGAACTGGTTGACGTCAATGCGGGCGGCGCGGCCTTCCGCGCCGAGATCGAGTTCCTCGCCGTGCTGTTCGAAGTCGTAGAGTTCATCGAGAATCTGATGTTCGAGGCGGCGCAGTTCGCGGTAGGCGATGACGAGGAAGTTGCCGCAGCCGCAGGCGGGGTCGAGAAAGCGGAGTTGGGTCAGTTTTTCGCGGAAGGCCTTGAGCCGGGCGTCGCGGTTGCCCTTGCGCGTGTCTTTTTTGATCTGGTCGAACTCGGCGTGGAGTTCGTCGAGGAAGAGGGGCCGGATCAGTTTCAGGATGTCCCGTTCCGAGGTGTAATGAGCGCCAATCTGGCGGCGTTCCCGGTCGTCGAGGATGCCCTGGAAGAGGGAGCCGAAGATGGCGGGAGAAATGCGGGACCAGTCGAAGCGGCACGCGGCGAGGAGGCGGTTGCGCATGTCGCGGTTGAATCCGGCGGTGTGGATGGGGTCCTTGAAGAGGTCGCCGTTGATATAGGGGAACTCCGCGAGGTCTTCGTCCAGGTTCGTGATGCGCTGGTCCGGCGGGGTGTTGAGCACTTCGAAGAGGTGGTTCAGCTGGGCGCCGAGGTCGGAACCGTCTTCGCGGGTGCGGTTTTCGATGAAGAGGTCAAACTGGGAGGTTTCGAAGATGCCCGTGTCGTCGGCGAAGAGGCAGAAGAGGAGGCGCACAAGGAGTCGTTCGAGGGCCGCGCCCCGGTAGTTGCCCGCCTCGATGGCATCGTGGAGTTCCGCCATGATCGCGGCGGCCTCGAGGTTGGCCGGGTCCTCCTCGCCGAAGCGGTGGGTCTGCTGGCCGATGAAGAAGGCGAAATGCTTGATGTGCCGGTGCAGGTCTTGCAGGGGAAACTCGACCATGGCGTCCGCCTGGTCCTTGGCTTCGAGGTCGTAGAGGACCATGCGCGCGAAATCGGACACGACCACGTAGCGGGGAATTTCGCTTTCCCGGTGCATGCTGGCGAGTTCGGTGATGTACTGGAAGGCCTGGGACTGGGCCTTGCCCAGGTCCTGTCCCGCACTCTTGTGTTCCGCCAGCAGTGTCCCCGGCCAGAAGAGATCAATCCGGTGATAGGTGTCCTTCAGGCTTTTGACCTTCTCCTCAAAGGCCGCCAGGAGCCGCCGTTTCTTGCCGAAGACGGTAAAGAATTCGTTCCAGAAGGTCTGGGCCTCCGCGCGTTCATCGCCGACACCGCGCCACTCCCGCGAAAACTGTATCGCGCGTTGCCGTATCTCGTTCCAGGATAAATTGGGCATGGTACTGCGCTCCCCGTTCTTGTAAGCGGGATTATACGCCAAGTAGTACTCGCGTTCCCAAGTCGCGCGGCGCAGGAAGGTCCTTTTTCGGGGCTTCTTTTTTTCCCGGTGAGCCGATTTTGAGCCATTTTATGCTAAGTTCAGTAATTGCAATGCTTTATTGCCGCAGGAAACACGAAAACACTGGTTGCGGAATGATTTTTCCGGCGGAAAAATGGTTTTTCCGCTGGAAAAATGATTTAGCAGGGAGCAGATTGATTTTTCCGCTGGAAAAATGGTTTTGCAGGGAGCAGATTCGTTTTTCCGCTGGAAAAATGGTTTTGCGGGGAGCAGATTCATTTTCCCGCTGGAAAAATGGTTTTTCCGCTGGAAAAATGGCGTAGGAAAGGGAATACCCACTGTTTCCGCGCGGAAACGCCTTTGGCTGTCTTGTGCGTGGATGCTCCCGTGCGGGATGGGCAGTCCTCGCCGTAATAACCCGAAAAATAGAATGACGCGCCCGCTTTATGATAAAACAAGCCGGTAGAAAGGAGGCGCACATGATACACGCCTTAGCCGCAATGACGGTATTGATTTGTTCCGGGGCAACCGCTCCGGTGTTTTCCACGGCGCGGCCGGTCTGGCTGGAAGGCCGCGAAACGGAGATGAATGTGTTCGCGGGGTTTCGGGGTGTTTTTGAGAACCCCGAGGCGTCTTCCGTACAGGTGCGCGTTGCCGCGGCGACCCTGTACCGCGTCTTTGTAAACGGGGCCTTCGTGGGCCATGGTCCGGCCCGGGGCCCGCATGGGTATTATCGCGTTGATGAATGGGATATCGCCCCGCAGTTGAAGGCGGGCGCAAACGTGGTGGCCCTTGAGGTGGCGGGGTATAACGCGAACAGTTACTATGTGCTGGACCAGCCGTCGTTCGTGCAGGCGGAAGTGGTCGCCGACGGCGCGGTGCTTGCCGCTACCGGTGCCGGCGACCGGCCTTTTGAAGGCTTTCCCATCACCGCACGGGTGCAGAAGGTGCAGCGCTACAGTTTTCAGCGTCCCTTTATCGAGGTCTATGCGCTGAAACCCGGTTTTGACGCGTGGCGTTCGCAAGAAAGTGTCCCCGTTCCCGCCGTAACGCTCGTTGAAACCGGGCCGAAACAGCTTCTGTCCCGGGGCGTTCCCCAGCCACGTTTTGAGGTGCAGCCGGTAGTGCGGCATCTTTCATCGGGCACGTTTGCGCAGGGGAATTTGGAACACCCGTTTCGCGACCGTAGCCTGGTGGAAATCAGTGAAAAACTGAAAGGCTATCCTGAGGGCGAACTGGACATTATTGTCTCGGACCTGCTTTGTACGCTGCATAACACCGCCCTTACGCCTGAGAATACGCCGCTAGATGATGCTGCGACGTTCTCCATAAACACGGGTCAATTTCATGTAGTTGACCTGGGCACAAATCTGACCGGTTTCCTGAAATTAAACGTGGTCTGTGAGGAACCGACCCGCCTGATAGCCACCTTTGATGAAACGGAAACGAAATCCGATGTGAACTGGCGGCGGCTGGGATGCGTCAACGCGCTGCTGTTTGACCTTGAAACAGGGGAGTATGCGCTGGAGGCCTTCGAACCGCACACGATGCGGGTGGTTAAACTGATGGCCGTGTCCGGGAAGTGTACGGTGTCGGGCGCGGGGCTGCGGCGTTACGAACATCCCGGGGCGGTGCGCGCGGCATTTCAGTGCGCCGATGAGAAACTCAACCGTATTTTCGAGGCGGGACGCACCACCTTTGCCCAGAATGCGGTGGACATTTTCATGGACTGCCCCCATCGCGAACGGGCCGGCTGGCTGTGCGATTCCTATTTTACCGCTCGGTCTGCCCTGGCCCTTACCGGAACGGTGGACGTGGAACATAATTTCATTCAGAACTTCCTGTTGCCCGACGGGTTCGCCCATCTACCCGAGGGCATGCTGCCCATGTGCTATCCGTCGGACCACTATGACGGCGTATTTATCCCGAACTGGTCGCTGTGGTTCGTCATGGAACTGGGGGAATACGCCGCGCGCGGGGGGCGGGCGGACCTGATTGCCGCGGCGCGTCCCAAAATCGAAGCGCTCTTCAGGTATTTTGCGAAACTGGAAAACGAAGACGGGGTGCTGGAGAAACTGGAAAGTTGGGTTTTTGTCGAGTGGAGCGCCGCCAACAAGTTCGTGCAGGAAATCAACTACCCTTCCAATATGCTCTATGCCGGCGCCCTTGATACGGCGGCATCGCTTTTTAACGTTCCGGAATGGAAAGACAAAGCGGTCGCCCTGCGAAAAACCATACGGGCCCAATCGTTGAAAGGTCCGTTCTTTGTGGACAACGCCAACCGGGTGGATGGCAAAGTGACACCCACCGATAATATGACGGAGGTATGCCAGTACTTCGCCTTTTATTTCGGGGTTGCCACGCCGGAAACCGATGGGGAACTGTGGTGCATTTTGATGGACGAATTCGGGCCGCAACGTCAGGAAAAGGGCCTGTACAAGGAAGTCCATCCGGCCAATGCCTTTATCGGCAACATGCTGCGTTTCGAGCTGCTTTCCCGGGAAGGCCGGACGGACCAGACGCTCCGCGAGATGGGGGACTACCTGATGTACATGGTGGAACGCACCGGCACCCTCTGGGAGAACCAGCAGGACCATGCCAGCCTGAACCATGGCTTTGCTTCCCATGCCGTGGTGACCCTGTACCGTGACGTCCTCGGCGCTCATGAAATCGATCTAGTTAATAAGCGCGTGACCGTCAGGCTGAATCCCACAGCATTGCCGGCGTGTTCCGGAAAACTCCCCGTTGGGGACGACTTTATCAGCCTTGCCTGGCGACAGGATAGCGACACCGTGTCGCTATTTGCCGAAATGCCGGTAGGCTTCACCCTTCAGGTAGAGAATAATACCGGAAAGACGCTGAATCGTGTTGATACACCCGACGCGCTGGTCAGTGGCGAAAAGTAACGTATCGTTTATTAGTAGTTTATCGGACTGTAACTGCGAGAAAAAACAAGAAGTTGAATCCGAATAGCCCGAAGGGCTTACATATCAAAGCCCAGGGTTGCGGTACTCCGCTACCCTGGGTGAATGTTCCGCAATCTCCATACTTTACCCTGAAAGGGTTGCGTAAGTCTGCGTTACACAACCCTTTCAGGGTAGGGGGTGATTGTTACGCCGGTTCCCAGGGTAGCGGAGTACCGCAACCCTGGGCTTTGTTGTTCGATCCTTTCAGGATAAAGAACACGCCTAAAGTATTACGAAAACAACTTCAACAAAGAACATGCCGACTGGGTTGCGGGCAACGCCCGCTTTGGTACCTTATCAGATCGTAGCCGTTATAGAAAAAGGAAGTCTAGTCAGAATCCAGAAGATTTCCGTAGATTGTACGTTAATTCACTGGATTCCCGCTTTTGCGGGAATGAAGGTGTGCGTCTGGTTTTTCTGTACGGTTTTGGGTTTCGGGTAACCCCTGTGTTGGTAATAAAGGATTGTAATCTCAATGAACCACCAGACAATCGCATTAATTGTGTTTATCGCCGCCTATGTGTTCTTTATTTTTTTGCCGCAACGGCGCAGCTTGGTCGCCATGGCAGCTGTCGCCGTGCTCCTTCTTTTCGGTGTTCTGGACCCCCTGGACGCTTTTATGCACGGTGTCAACTGGAATGTGATGGGCATTTTCGTGGGCATGCTGGTTCTGGCGGAAGCATTCATGGTGAGCCGATTTCCCGCCTACCTGGCGGAACGGATTGTCAATCATGCTCCCAACACGGCCTTCGCGATCCTCTTTATTTGTGCCATGACCAGTTTTCTTTCCGCATTTGTGGAGAACGTGGCGACGGTGCTGATCATTGCGCCAGTCGCCCTTTCGCTCGCGAAAAAACTCAACATCAATCCGGTCAACATGATGGTGGCCATCGCCATTTCGAGCAACCTGCAAGGATGCGCCACCTTAATCGGAGACCCGCCCAGCATGTTGCTGGGTGGTTTTGCCAAGATGACGTTCATGGACTTCTTTTTCTATCACGGAAAGCCAGGCATCTTTTTTGCCGTCCAACTGGGTGCAATCACGTCGATCCTATACCTTTACTTTGTGTTTCGCCACCATAAAGAAAAAACAAAACTCATACTGGTGGAAACCGTACAATCCTGGGTGCCCACTGTGCTGCTTTCCCTGCTAATCCTGACCCTGGCCGTCTCCTCTTTCTTTGACAAGGGATTCAGTTTCCTTGCCGGCATGATTTGCATGGCCTTTGCGCTCGTCACCCTGCTGTGGCAACGGTCGAATCATAAGACCGGGATTATTGAGAATGTAAAAAAACTCGATTGGGACACCACCTTTTTCCTGATGGGTGTTTTCATCGTTGTGGAAAGCCTCACACAAACGGGCTGGATTATTAAAATATCCGATTTCCTGTCGAATCAGGTAGGCGACAATCTTTTCTTCGGTTATGCGCTTCTCATCATCATGTCCGTTATTATTTCCGGGTTTGTGGATAATGTGCCCTACCTGGCCGCCATGTTGCCCGTGGCAATACAGATGTCGGAAAAGCTGCAGGTCAATCCGGCCCTCCTGATGTTCGGCCTCCTTATCGGCGCGAGCCTGGGAGGCAACCTGACCCCCATTGGCGCCTCCGCCAATATCGTGGCCTGCGGCATACTCAAAAAGGAAGGTCATATCGTTTCCTTTCCCCGGTTTATGAAAATATCCGTTCCGTTTACCATTGTTGCGGTCTTGCCCGCCGCCGCTTTGGTCTGGTTCATCTGGTCTTGACAGAAAAGATTAAAAAGAATGCTGATAGTGCTCCGAATGAATAGTACAGATATGCAATTCCTGTAATCCGTGGTTTGTGCTGTCCCGTGTTTAAACCGAAAGGGAACGGATAATGACACCAACAAGAAAAACGTTGAGAATCGGCGTAATCATGGCCGGTGGTTCCGGTGAACGTTTCTGGCCGTTATCGCGGCGTAATCATCCCAAGCAATTGTTGACCCTTACCCATCCCGACAGAAGCATGTTGTCCCTTTCGGTCGGGCTGCTTGAAGCGGTTGTCGGCCGTGAACAGGTGCATATCATTACCGGCAAGCACCTGGTGGCGCCGATTCGCGAAGCGGAACCGTCTTTCCCGGCCGAAAACATTCTTGCCGAGCCGTGCAAACGTAACACAGCGGGCGCCCTGGCCTATACGGCAGCCTGGTTGATGGCGCGTCATGCCGACCGCAACCCGGATACCATCACTTTGGCCGTGACCACGGCGGACCACCGCATCGGCGAACCCGAACGGTTCAGATTGATGGTCAACACCGCAATGGAAGCGGCGGAACAGCAGAACGCTCTGGTAACCTGTGGCATCACGCCGACCCGCCCCGAAACAGGTTTTGGATATGTGGAGGCCAGCAGGGAGGAGCCGGTTGCCGTGGGACCGGAGGGCGCTCCGCCGGTGTATAAAGTGCGGGCCTTTCACGAAAAACCGGACGCGGAGCGGGCGGCCCAATTCCTGGAAGGCGGTCGCCACTACTGGAACAGCGGCATGTTTTTCTGGAAGCTGTCCGTGTTTTTGCAGGAACTGCGCCGGGCAAACCAGCCCCTTGCCGATGCCGTTGATGCCATGACGGAAGCTTTGAAACGGAAGGATCCAGCGGGGGTAGAGCAGATTTTTGAGGGGATCGAAGGCATCAGCATTGACTATGCGCTGATGGAGAAAAGCCATAATGTGCTCATGGTCCGGGGGGACTTCCCCTGGGCGGACGTGGGCGCGTGGAACGCCCTGGCGTCCGTCGGGGAAGGGGATACGGCCGGAAACCACACTGTTGGCGACCCTGTTCTTGTGGAATGCGCCAATTGCGTCGTATACAACGCGGCGGGTAAAGACAAGATGGCGGTGGGGGTGGTCGGCATGGAAGACGCCATTGTGGTTGCCACTGACGATGCTGTGCTGGTGATGCCTCAATCCCGCGCCCAGGACGTGCGCGCTGTTGTTGAAGAACTCAAGCGCCGGAATGCGAAACAGTTGTAAGGCGGGTTTCGCAATCACAATTACCTTCCCGTCAAGCGATGCGAAAAGGCTGTGTCCATGCCATGTCTGCCCCTCGGCCGTAGCATTCCACCCGCAGGTAGGACAGCGGAGCGACATCCGGTACTTCATAACACATTTCGGGACCATCCAGCGCGGCCAGAATCATGCCGTGATCCCGTATCACCCTGAAACACTGGGTATCTCGAGAAACAATACGTATCAAGTTGCCTTCCACGTGTATGGCATCGATATGGACGCCTGTGGATACATAAAAATTTCCGGTGCGCAGGGCGGCGATCAGGGATTCCATCGAGAACTCTTCCGCAAAAACCATATTCCAGGTGATACAGGAATCATAGGTTTCGTGGGTGTCGTCGTTCCCGAAGCCCCACACCTGCCTGCCTTTACTCAATAACATGTCCCACCGGTCGGTGGCAAGGGCGGCGCCTTCGGCGCGTTCCGACACCCCATTATATATTTCCAGGCCATGAAACCCTTGTAACCTGTTCAGTTCCGCCTGGGGCCAATGAGAATAATCTTCCTCCCAGTTGGGATGATTGACGATGATAAAGCCACCCCGGTCATTCACCGCATGAATCACAGATTGACGGTCGCCGTTATGGGGAAGCACCTCACGGCCCCCGACATACAGCAGATGCCCTCCGCCGGCAGTAATTTCATAGCCGGGGATGAGTGCCATGCCTCGGTGATTAAGAGCGTGAATATCTGTTACATGGTCATGGTCGCTCAGCATAAGGAAGTGGTAGCCCAGCGCGGCGTACAGGTCCACCACTTGCTGTGGTGTCATAACACCATCGCTGTTGGTAGTGTGGGTATGGAGATTTCCCTTGTATTGCCGGTGCGAATTCAACGCATATGGGGAGATCAGGGACATATATTATTCCTTGTTCCAAAGGCCGACAAACTCCTCTTCCGCCGCGGGTTGAAGTTTTTCAGGACGATACAGCCGTTTAACAATCGGGTTCGGAATACGTTCCGTTTCTCCCGTTTCCGGAATGTGCGTCATTTGTCGAACGATGCTTCCACCGTCGTCACATTCATAGTAGGTCCATGCATCGCCCTTATCAGGCACGAATTGGGATGTCTTAAAGTATTTCATCTCGTTTTTCCTTTGTTTAACCTGAAGAACACTTCTTCGGCGGTACTTTTTTACTGCGTTTTTTCCGTGAGCCATTCCCGGATTTGAAGCGACTTCTCCTGCGTAGTCAGTAAAATCAGCTCATCACCGGGCTGGATCAGGGTGGAACCCCGGGGCACCACCGTCGCGGAACCTCGCCGTATCGCGCCCAGGATAGCCTCCTCAGGAAAATTCGCATTTCGGACACTAACATTTGCAAGAACCGTCCCCGCAGGCACCGTGGCTGATTCCAGGGTCATGGCAGCCTTACGGGATAAGTTTTCATACGCCTCCGCCTGAGCCACCATCGCGTCGCTGCGCATGCGTGCCTGTACGCATGCCGTGATGACATCCTGTCGTTTCACAATGCCTATGACTTTTGTAGGATCAAGGGGATCGATCACCGGGATTCTGCCATAGCTGTGCACGCCGAACTGGGACAAGGCGGCACTGAGCGTTTGGTCGGGACGACATACCACCACGTTCTGGGTACAGATATCGCCGACGGTCAGCGATTCCGCCTGTTTTTCCAGGACGGCGTTTTCCACATCCTTGGCAGTGACAATGCCTAAGAGGTTCATGGAGTCATCGACTACGACGAACCCGCTCCGGTGAGTGGCCCGCATTTTCTGGATAAGGTCGGAAATCCGCATGTCTGGAGGCACGCCGTCGATATCCCGGTCCATGGCCGCGCCCACGGTAACAGCGTCCATCAGGTTCACCTCAGGGGTGTCGGTAATGCGTATACCGCGTTGGGTAAGCTTTACAGTGTATATGGAATCTTTAGAGATGCGCTGGGAGATAAAGGTGCCCATGACCGTGGCGCTCATAAGGGGTACAACAATATAGTAATTGTCCGTCATCTCGATTAACACCAGGATGGCAGTCATGGGGGCATGGGCCGCCGCGGAAAATACCACCGCCATCCCCACCAAAGAATAGGCGCCCGGGCTGGAAACGACGCCGGGAAACAGGGTGTTCATCAAGGATCCGTAAGAACCTCCAAGCATGGCGCCGATAAACAACGACGGCAAAAAAACGCCGCCCGCACCCCCTGAACCCACAGTCAAGGCGGTGCCGACCATTTTCGCCAGGCAGAGAACAAGCAGAAACCATCCCATGATTTGATTGTTTAGGGCCGCTTCTATGGTTTCGTATCCCGTGCCCATGATCTGGGGCGTCCACAAGGCGATAATTCCTACCAGCAGACCGCCCAGCGCGGGTTTCAGGCTTTCATGTACTTTAAGTTTTTCCGCGGCATATTCCACGGCATGCAGGCAATTGACGAAGGCATGGGCGGCCAGCGCGGCAAGGGCGCCCAGCCCGAGAAAGAAAAAAAGGTCCCAGGTGCTGGTAAGGCTGTAATTGGTGAGCAGGGGAAATTTTGGGTAATCGCCGACCCCCGACCACAGGCGCATAGTCATGGTGGCCGATGCGGAGCTGATAACTACCAGCCCGAAATTATGGGCCGTAAAACGGCGCACAATGACCTCCAGGGCGAACATGACCCCCGCCATGGGAGCATTAAAGGTGGCGGCAATACCACCGGCCGCGCCGCAGGCCACGGAAAGAATAACCATTCGGTCAGGAAGGCGCAGCCATTGGGCGATAGACGAGCCCAGCGCGGAACCTATGTGGACAATGGGCCCTTCCCGGCCGGCCGAACCGCCGGAACCAATGGTAATGGCGGAAGCGACCATCTTAACCAGGGCGACCCGCGGACGGATACGGCCACCCAGGCGCGCCACGGCGAGCATCACCTCCGGCACCCCGTGGCCCTTCGTCTCCGGGGCCAGATATTTGGTAATCAGGCCGACGATGAGCCCTCCCAGGGCGATAACCGGAATCGTCCAGGCAATGCCCGCCCAGGACTTAAAGGCGCCGCCGAGACATTCCTGAAACAAATATTGCATGAAGTCGATGGCGTAGCGCAGTCCCAACGCCGTAAATCCGGCCCCCATACCAATGACAACCGCGAGTAAAATGGGACCGGTAGTTTGAGAGATTTTCAACCGCTCGGAAATATGGTTTCTGCATGCAATATAGAAAGAATACACTGGAATTCCGTCCGCTAATAGTCAACTTGCCAAACAGGGGGATTCGCCACGGGCACGCGGTACTTCGCACCGTCGGGCAACGGGCGTTCATCGACGTTTCGCTGGCCGCCCAAAAGACATCATAAATAGGTTATACCTAAAGAACGCAGCAACCCCGTGATCCGTTCCCCTGCCCCCGATAGTATGGCGGCATCAAAGAAAGCGCAATGGCGGGGAAGGCCACGGCCTGTATTTTACCTGATGTTTGACTGCAGGACAAATCCTGTCATTAAGTCTCTACGCTTCTTCCGGGACTTCGCCCGGAAGAAGAGGCGCCTTCGGCGCAACAAAAATGTACCATCGTCTTTCATTACAAACGACTCTAACCACTGTCATTCCGGTCTTTTCGCGGCCTGGCACCCTCTTCGATATACGTCCTTTTTCCACCGCGAAAAACCGGAATGACGCGTTGTTTGTGGATTCTTGAACTGAACCAGAACATAACGCTCCTCTTGGCAACAAACAGAACTCATAATTAATTGTCAGCGAAATTGCCCTAAGCGCCTGTCTTAAACGAAAGTAAAACGCCGGCAGGGGGGTACAAGGGTAGGAGAATTTGATTAGCCTATCATGAAATATGGCATATTCATAGTCGTTAAGGAAATTGCCAGGAGACCCGAGCATGAATGTGTTGAGCCAAATCACTCTGCAGTATGCACTCGACAATATTGTCGATTTAGTCGTCATCACGGATATGAAAAGCGTTATTCAATATGTAAACCCCGCTTTTTTGAAGATAACCGGCTTCACCGCCGAGGAAGTGCTGGGACAGAAGCCCAGTATACAAAAGTCCGTGCACACCACGGCGGAGACCTACCGCCAAATGTGGGAGGTCATTTTGGCCGGCGGCTGGTGGCGAGGAGAACTTATAAATCAGAAAAAGTCGGGGGAATTATGGCATTCCAATCTCTCCATTTCCCAAATTCGGGATGACCAGGGTACTCCTTTCGCCTACATTGGCATTTCCCGGGATATTACGGAAATGAAGCGGCTCGAACAGCAGATTTTCGACATGGGAATCGAAGCCATTTACATGCTGGCGATGGCCGCAGAAGCCAAGGACAATGTTACCGGGAGCCATTTGCAGCGTGTTCGTTTTTATTCCGAAGCAATTGCGCGTGAACTGGGACTAAGTGAGCAAGAAGCGGTTGAAATCGGGTATTCAAGCATGATGCACGATGTGGGCAAACTTCACATTCCGGACGCCATCCTTCAAAAGACAGGAAAACTGACGCCCGAGGAGTGGAATGAGATGAAAAAGCATCCGGAAAAAGGAGCCGCCATTTTGGGTGAAAAATCCTTCTTCCAAACCGCCCGCGATATCGCCGCCTGCCACCATGAGCATTGGGATGGCTCGGGATATCCCGCAGGTAAACGAGGCACTCAAATTCCCTTGAGTTCCCGAATTGTCGCGGTGGCGGATGTATTCGATGCACTTACATCATCCCGCTCATATAAAAATGCCTGGCCAGGGGAAGTGGCACGTGCTAAGATATCAGAAGGAAAAGGACGCCATTTCGATCCAAAAGTCGTGGAGGCTTTTGACCAGTTGTACAAGCGGAACGTCATCAATGACATCATGCGACAGTACCCTATCGAGTAAAACAAGGTTTCGGAAAACTTTATACCCTTTACCTTGGTATTTTTAATTATAGAAACCTGTTTTACGTGCAGTGAGTCTGAAAGTCGTATATAGTTGTTCCCACTGCCGGAGTTTCAATCCAAATAACCCTGTTTTATGGAAGACAGGGCCCGGCCCCAATGATTCAATCTCTCAGGAGAAAAACAATGCCTTTAAAACGCCAGTTACGCCCGTACGGCATGGTCACGGTCGCAATACTGTTAGCCACTGCCTGTTGTTTTCCCTTTTCCATCGTCTGGAGTCAAACGGCGACGGGAACAGATGCTTCTCAACCTGTGGAGGTCACAGCCCCCGACGAAACAACGGTCCCCGCTTCAGAACCGATGCCGGAGTCTTATGAAGCCGCCAATCCGGCTCCGGATACCTTGACCGCATTGCGCTACTTTCCCGAACAGGCGCAGGCCGCTGTCGGCATTCCGTCCGCCGCAGGCCTCATGGACCGTATAGTTCCCTTTGCACAACTCTTTCTGCCGGGTATGAATCTTGTTGAAGAGATTGAATTGGTCGCCTCCGACCTCGCGGTGGATATGGAGGTTCCCAATGAAGGCGGCCTTGTCGGGGTTCTTGCCGCCATGGGCTTGGACAGCCACGCGGGTATGGCCCTCTTTCTCAACCTGGAGGACGTGGTAAAAACCTATGCGGAAGCCCTGTCACAGAACACGGTGCCTGATACCGCCGTCCTAGCTAAGATCAAAGCCTTGCTGGTCATCCCGGTAAACGACCGTGTGAAAGCGGAAGCATCACTGATGAAACTCCTTGGAGAGCTGCTGTCCGGCAGTGAACTTATACAAACCGATGTGGAAGGTATCACCATCAAAGAGTATGCCGGCATGGGCGGTTATTTTGTCAATGACACGGTGCTGGCCCTCGGCAATGATATGGACCTCCTGGCTGCCGCGGCAAAGCGCACAGACGTACCAGCACAATTTCAATATGGTTCCACCGTTTGCCCGCCGGATGATGTCCATGAAACTGTTGTCCTGGTTTGCGGGGACAGGATTCTCCCCTTTATTGACCTGTTCAAGGAACCCATAGTGTCGCTTGAACCTTCCATGCAGGTTCTTGTTAAAGCACAAGTGGAGCGGCTTCAAAAAATCTATCAGGATGCCACCGCCAAGGAGCCTTTGATCATTACGGCAAAGGTTGATGAAAAGTTACTTGAAATCAAATCCAAGCTGAACACGGCCGTTTATCCCGGTATTATGGATTACCTGGGAACGGCCACTCCGCTGCACTGGGCGCAAAGACTCCCCGACAGAACCTTGACCTTTTTGAGTTTTAATTTTACCGAAGAATTTAAAAACCAGTTGTCCAAGGACTATGTCAATTACCTTCCGGAAGAAGTTCGCAATAGTCCCGGGGCCTCCCAGGGAATCATGTATGCCACGAATGCCCTGCAATTACTCGGGGGCGAATTCACCATCGGGGTCGCCAAGGCGCTGGCTGTGGGGTATCCGGGAATTTATTTGATCGCCGAATTGGCCGATACCGAAGGTGCTGAAATCTTCCTGCAAATGGCGCCTCAATCCGACTACGAAACCCCTTATCGCGATATTCAAATCAAAGAAATTCAGGCCCCCCTTCCGATTCCCATTTATTTTGCCGTCGTGGAAAACGCCCTGATTATTTCCAATGATGTCGAAGGAATACGCGGTATAGTTGACCTGTCCAAAGATGCCAAAACAAGCGGGCTGTTCGAAACTTTGTCACCTCCGATTCCAGTGACCATGCCGCTGTACCAAGCTTTTATGGTGAAGCTAAACCTGTACTCAGATGTTATCTCCCCCTTGGCGGCGATTATGGGCCAGTCTCTACCCGGTGATCTCACCCCGATCATGGATACGGTAGCCGGCCTTTTTGAAAATATCCAGATACGTAACGGCATGGAGAACACCTGGTCGGTCTGGAGTCTTGGCGCATCGCGCAAACCGTAAACTCGATAAGATATATTCCCTGAATCACAGGCACCATGAGACTAAAATAAATAAATGAACAACCGTTGAGGAGAATGGCAATGAATCACCTTTTGTATGCGATTGCAGTCCTTTCCGCCCTCGGATTTGGACAGGCCATGGCCGAAGAAAATCCGGATGCCGGTATGAATATTCTGCTGCTGACCAAGTCTTCCGGGTTCGAGCATAGTGTTATTAAACAGAATGCTTCCGGAACCAGCCATGTCGAACGTATTCTCACCCCGATTGCGAAAGAAATGGGGGCAACCCTGGAATGTACGAAAGACGCCAGTAAAATTAACGCTGACTCACTCAAGAAGTATGATGTTGTTATATTCTACACTTCGGGAGAACTGACCGAAACCGGCGAGGACGGTCATCCGGCCATGCCCGCTGGAGGGATGGACGACCTTCTGGCGTGGATACAGGCGGGTGGTGGGTTTCTGGGCTTTCACGCCGCAACGGATTCCTGCAGGACCGGTAACGGTCCGACGCCCTACATCAAGATGATTGGAGGCGAGTTTGTCACGCACGGCGCCCAGTTTGAAGGGGTTATAAAAAAAGTTGATGGCGAACATCCTGCCATCGTTTCATTGCCTGAACGATGGCCACTGCAGGACGAATGGTACCTTTTCCGTAATTTGGACAAGGAAAACATGCATGTCCTTGCTTTGCTGGAAATCGGTAACGAGCGGAACAAACAAGACAAGTATAACATTCCGGATTATCCCATGGTGTGGTGCAAGGGGTACGGCGAAGGCCGTATCCTTTACAATGGCATGGGGCATCGCGAAGATGTCTGGGAACACGCTATTTTCAAGGCTCTGGTCAAAGAACACCTGCTATGGGTGAGCGGCGAAGGACCAGTAAACGCCGCCCCCAACTATACCGAGACCGTTCCTGACACACTGCCCTGAACCTTTTACAGTAATGCATACAAGGAAGGTCACGTCCCTGTACGTTCAGGGGGAGGACAAGGTGGACTTTGGTTATGCTGATACGCCTTCCCGCCGGGATTACATCAATGAAGAGGAACCGTTAAAGGGGAAATCCATACGGATGTCCGAAGTTATCTCTTCCAGCAGTTCCGGATCGACAAGGTCCAGCGGAGTGAGCGGTCCCGTTTGTTCAATCCGCCCGGTCAAATACTGGTGCGCGAGATAAACGGGAAGACATGCCGTTGCCGCCGCCCCGTCCACAAACATCATGGCGCGAGATTCCAGACGGTCTCCCCGCAGTGCGGTAACCAGAAGCAGCGCTTCCGGGCCGATCCCGGTCGCAATGGCGTTTTCCGTATCCCGCATGTTGATACGTCGCATCAAGGCAAGAATGGCGCGATATACCCAATCACATCGCTGGGGCTGTACCACCCGTACGACATCCAGCAGCCACAGGGGCAACTCT
>JAKJCY010000140.1 GCA_022706235.1 Candidatus Hydrogenedentota bacterium
TATGGCAATGCTTATGCTGTTCGTTAAACTGTAAGAAGTTTTACATTCCTTTTATGTATCGTTTATAATTTATCATTCGCTATAGATATCAGTATTGTAACTCTAACCTTTACCAATTGCATTTCCATCAGGAAACCTGTTATGGCACCATCAATTAACACAGAACTGGAACTGGAAAGTCCCATAGAAGATATCAAGCATGAACTCGTTTTGAACTTCGTGCGTACCTCCTCCGTTATCGCAGCCCAGGGGACGGCCCTGTTCAGGCAATTTGATCTGACAGAAGCCCAGTTCAACGTACTCTTTGCGTTGAAATACAAAAGGAACGAATGGACACAGTCAGATTTGAGCAAACGCCTGGTGGTAACCCGCGCAAGTATCACCTCAGTACTTGACAAGTTGGAAGCCAAGGAACTTGTGACTCGAAATGAGGTTCCCGAAAACCGTCGTATCTATCATGTTGCTCTGACACGCAAAGGACGCCACCTGATAGACAAGGTGGAACCCGTTTACCGTGCCGCCATTCATCGCGCGTTGGATTCTTTTTCCAAGCGTGAATGTCGTGACATGATCACACAAATGGAAACTATCCGTTCTCGAGCCGCACAGGCGGAGTAATTGGTCTTTCATAATTCAAAACTCACAATAATGCCTCTAAAACCAATTCACTACAAAACGCACAACTTCTTTTTCCGCTCTTGGTCAGATGCCAAGAATACGATTCAGGACCTTGCGGTAACCAGAGTTTTCTTAAACGCACGAGGCCACATATGAGACAAGCACAACGAAACACAGCGGTCCTGGATCAAGCCTACAAAAAGGGCGGTTTTTGGTCATTGATGGCAACTCAATTCCAAGGCGCCTTTAATGATAACCTCTATCAATGGGTGATCACCTTTTATCTGCTCGCACAATTTTCAACAACCTCCCGTGATGCAGAAACCTATTTATATCTTGGCCGTTTCCCGGCAAGTACCTTTGTTCCCGCATTTGCCACCTTTTTGTTTTCCATGCCTTTTATAATTTTCCCCGCCCTGTTCGGCGCGATTGCCGATCGTTACAGCAAGCAGCGCGTAGCCGTGGCAACAAAATGGTGGGAAATCGGCATCATGGCAATGGGCGGTTTCGCCTTTTACTTGGGCTACACGCCGCTTATCTGGTTTCTGCTTTTCCTCATGGCCACGCAAAGCGCCATGTTCGGCCCTGCAAAATATGGCATTCTGCCTGAGATATTGCCCCCCGCCCGGCTTTCCTGGGGTAATGGCGTGATACAAATGGGAACAATGATCGCCATTATCCTGGGAACCGGACTTGCCGGCCCTCTCTTTTTGTCGCTTTCTGGCCGGGTCTATCTGGTATCCTTGGTACTGGTGGTTCTTTCAATACTGGGAACCTTTAGTTCATATTTTATTACACGCCCTCCCGCCGCAAATCCGCTGCAGGCGATTCCAAAGAATCCATTTTTCCCCTGGCAGGGCATGATGAAGTATTTTAAGGTCATCTGGCAGGATGATATTCTCTATTACGTGGTTGTCGGATATACCTATTTTTGGTTTGTCGGTGCCTTGGCGCGACAGAATCTTGTTAAATTTGCTACGGCTGATTTGCTCATTACCGAAGACCTCATGTCTTATTTGCTTGCCGCAATCGCCATAGGTATCGGCCTGGGCGCGCTCGCTGCGGGATACTTGTCCCGAGGCAAGGTGGAACTTGGTCTTGTCCCCTTCGGCGCATTGGGTATGCTGGTCTTCTCTTTCATGCTGTCGCTGCCTTACGCGGCCTACCAACATACGCTTGTGCCTCTTATTCGTTTGGTGTTTGTTCCCGTGACCGGCGGCTCCGATGGCTTCCTCATGCGGGCAGCTGCAGTTACAGGAGGGCATTACCTTATTGTGTTGGTTTGTTTTCTGTGTCTTGGCAGCTTCGCGGGATTGTATGGTGTTCCCTTGGCGGCTGCTATTCAGCGTCGTGCTCCCAAGGGTATGAAGGGCGGGGTTATTGCAGCCGTGAACATGTTGACTTGGGTGGGTATCGCCCTGTCCTCCATTGTCTTCCTCGCGTTGAATACACTTAATTTTTCGTCTTATCACATTTTTGTATTCATGGGAGTGAGCGCTTTGGGAATCGGATTGGTGCAGTGTTTCCGTTCTCCCATTGTGGCCATTCGCACGTTCTGGTGGTTCATTGATGGAACCCTGCTGAAACTTCATGTAAGCGGCAGGAACAATATTCCAGAAGAGGGCGGGGCTCTGCTCGTCGCCAATCATGAAACCTTTGTGGATACCATGGTGCTGCAAGCTGCCTTGGACCGTGAAATCTATTTCGTTATTGGCAGCGATGCTCTTGAAGTCCCCTGGATCCAACGTTTAGCCCGGGGAATGTACATCATTCCGGTAGACGCAGACAGTTGCAAAGGAATGGACATTGCCATAGCGGCCGTTCGCGAAAAACTTGCCGGCGGCGCTTTGGTCTGTGTGAACTGTGGCAAACAATTTAAGCGCAATGGCACCGTGGTTCCCTGGTACGGGGATTACAGCATTCTGACAGATGAATTGAACGTCCCGGTCATTCCCATTGCCATGAATCGCATTTGCGAAATCCTGTACGCATGGGAAAACATGCGCATTACGTGGCATTATCCCGGTGTGTTGCGCTTTCCGGTATATGTGCAGGCAGGGATGGCGCTGCCTCATGGCATACCGGCAGTAAAGATCCGTGAAGCCGTACACCGAGAGAATGTAGAAGGCTTTTTCCTTCGCAAATACAGGGATGATGTGTTGCAGTATGGATTTCTCCGTATTGCCCGGCGATTTCTATGGCGTCTTTGCTTTGTGGACGCCCTGACCGGGCCGCTCGATTACTTTAAGACACTTGTCGGTTCCATTGCCCTTGCCAGGAAATTAAAACTCATTTTAGGGGATAAAAAAATGGTGGGTGTGTTGATGCCCTCCACGGTCGGCGGTGCCTTGGCAAATGTGGCTATCCAGTGCATGGGCCGCATACCGGTCAATCTCAACTATACCGCTTCTTCTGAAATTGTTGAGGACTGTGCGAACCGATGTGGTATTACCCATACCGTCACAGCGCGGGCATTTTTGGAACGGGTTCCCGTGGCTCCTCCCGGCACCCCGGTTTTTCTCGAAGATATCCGCGCTGGTGTAACAAAGTTTGATCGGGCTGCGGCCATTTTTCTGGCGCTTTTCATGCCGTCACGGCTTCTTTTTCGAGTCTTAGGCGCTAAACCTGCCGTTCAGGACGATGTCGCCACCATAATTTTTTCGAGCGGTAGTGAGGGCAATCCGAAAGGGATTGTGCTAACGCATAGAAACATCATTACCGTTTTTGAGGGAATGCGCGAAATGGTTCCCCATGACAAGCATACTGGTATAGTCGGCTTTCTGCCTTTTTTCCATTCATTCGGTTATGCCGTAATACTGTGGACACCTTTGATGGAAGGACTGCATTCCGTATTTCATCCTAATCCCCTTGAACCCAAACCCATAGCGCAGTTGGTGCGCAAATATAACGGATCGGTAATGGTCGCCACACCGACCTTTCTCCAAGGGTTTGTCCGCCGGGTGGAACCAGAATATCTGCGCAGTTTAAGCTGTGTGATGGTGGGTGCGGAAAAACTGCCTGAACGTATTCGGGATTCTTTTAAGGAGCGTTTCGATATAGAGCCCATGGAAGGATATGGAGCCACGGAATGTGCGCCTGTCATTTCCGCATGTCTTCCTGATGAAGAATCCCCTGGTTTTTATGTGCAACACAGTAAACAGGGCACGGTAGGGCATCCTTTCCCCTACCAGATGGTGCGAGTGGTTCATCCTGAAACGTATGAGGAAATGCCCGTAAATGAACCTGGCCTCCTTTTGGTTCGTGGACCCAATGTGATGTCGGGATATTTAAACGATGAGAAGCGCACGGGGGAAGTACTTACCGACGGCTGGTATGTCTCCGGGGATATTGCAGCCGTCGATGAAGACGGCTTTATTACTATAACGGACCGCTTGGCGCGGTTCAGCAAAATTGGCGGAGAAATGGTGCCGCACACTTTGGTCGAAGAGGTGCTCCACCGCCTGTTGGGATTGACCGATCAGTCAATGATTGTACTGGGTATACCAGACGATCTTCGCGGAGAACGGCTCGTACTCCTGCATACCCTGGAAGACAATCAGGTGCGAGAGTTAAATGAACGAATAAGCGGCAGTGAGCTTCCGAATCTGTGGCGTCCAAGACAAAACGCCTTTCGTCGTATAGAATCCATTCCCTTCCTGGGCACGGGAAAACTTGATATCCGGAAAGCAAAACAGCTGGCCCTGGAATATTTTGGAAACTCCCGGTAACGGGTGGATAAATTGCAGAAAACACCCGCAATGTTCTTTTATAATTGGAGATACTATGGCCCGCGTGATCCTGCAAAATATTTCCAAAGTTTATCCAGGTAATATACGTGCCGTCCAATGTGCCAATCTCGAAGTCGATGATAAGGAATTCGCCGTATTGGTAGGTCCCTCAGGATGTGGAAAATCCACAGTCTTGCGGATGATTGCTGGCCTGGAAACTCCAACGACGGGTACCATCCGCATCGGGGACAGAATGGTCAATGATGTCGCGCCCAAAAACCGGGACATTGCAATGGTATTTCAAAGCTACGCGTTGTATCCGCATATGACCGTCTACAAGAACATGGCTTTTGGCCTGATGTTGCGAAAGTATCCCTCCGATGAAATAGACCGTCGTGTTCGCGAGGCTGCCGAAGTGCTTGATATCACCGAACTGCTGGACCGGCGTCCTAGAGCGCTTTCCGGAGGCCAGCGTCAACGCGTAGCGCTGGGACGTGCCATCGTGCGCCGTCCTAAGGTGTTTCTTTTCGATGAGCCCCTTTCCAACCTGGATGCTAAATTACGGGTGCAAATGCGCTTGGAATTATCAAAACTCCACGCCCGCTTACAGGCGACCATGATATATGTCACCCATGACCAGGTGGAAGCCATGACCATGGGGGACAGAATAGTTGTGATGCTGGACGGGGTAATACAACAGGTGTCTCCTCCGCTGGAATTATATTACCGTCCCGTGAACCGATTTGTCGCGGAATTTATAGGCAGCCCGCCGATGAATATGATCGAGGGATATCTTGAGAGCGGAGAACATGAGTTTTTCTTTGTCGCACTGGAGAATAAACTTCGACTGCGCGTCCCGAAACAGTTATCCGTGTTGATGAAAGGCTATGCAGGGAAAGCCGTCGTTATGGGCATACGGCCGGAACATCTATCAGCGAACAAGGAACAGCGGGAAAAAAAAGGGGAAGGCTTCACGGCAGTCATCGAAATCGTTGAACCTCTCGGTTCGGAACTTCATGTGCACCTGAACTTGCATGGTAAAATTGTCATCGCGCGATTTTCTTCGGAACAAATTCCACAGGTACAGCAACCCTTTGTTCTGGATGTGGACACAGGCGCCGCGTGCTTTTTTGACCCTGAAACGCAACGCGCTATTCTGTGAAGAACCGGCAGATAAACAATCAAACTTCCCCCGCTGAAGTTTTCGAGCCCGGCAATTTCTGCCTTGATGTCTGAACAAAATGGATATGTACAGTTAGAAGGTATACCCAAAACCTAAGGTGATGGCATTGACCCCTGAATTGTCATCCGATAGATTGGCATTGGATATGTGCTCCCACTTCACAACAGTATGCCATCCCCCCGCACATTTATACCCTATCCCCAGACCGGTTAAAAAATTTACATTTGAACCGTTGCCGCCGAAACGGTTTTTATGACCCAGAACATGCGCGTTAGCTTCGGCAAATAATCCTCTATACTCACCAGCCTTCGTATAGAGTCGCCCTCCCAGCCCTGCCCCGATCCCCCAAACCGTGTCCTCCTTCTGACCATCCTGCTCATAAAGAAATGACGGTATAGCACGAAGTCCTAAACTAAAATGCGGTGTTGCGGGAATTTCATACTCCAAGGTGCCTTTAAGCAGCAAGTCATCACTCCTGTTATTTTTTCCGTTATCAAGCCCGGGACCACCAGAAATCTCCAGCCGCCAGAAGCCCTCCCGCCACTGTATCTCCGCATCTGCGTCAAAGATGAAAAACAGCATGAAAACAAACATGAACACCATGAAAGTCATAAAACGCATTTGTCTAATCTCCCTACTAAAAATTTCGGATAACTTTTATCGAAGAACCTACATTATTAACCGAATGCATCTGTATTGTCAAGTTTATACTTGAGTTGCACCATAGTTCAAATCTTCTCCTAGTTACGATAGTTTTTACCGGAAAACAGAAGGCCATTATAGCCTTCAAAACACCTCATATTTGCAATACTGTCGAATTTGGAAATGAGCACGAGAAAAGGCGTTCATCCGCCGATAAAACAGAAAACTGTTGTACGGGTATCATCCAAAGCGCTTGTGGAATCAACAACCACCGACAGAGTCGGTGGTATGAGGAGGGCTTCTAAAAGGAGCCTCATGAAAACAATTATTGATTCCGTCTCAAAGCCTTGTTGTCCATCTTATCAAGACCAAGCCTATTTCATGCCGGTATTTTTTGCCCGTGTGGACGCGTTTCAAAGGAAGTAGCCTATAGGCGCGAAAAAGACCGGAATCCAGGTTCATAAGACCGCATTCATAAGACCGCGGAAGATAATAATGGGCGCGGGGTACAAGTCCGGGAGCCCCCTTAGGCGCCTCCATCTGGATGTCGGTCTTCGTAGCGGTATACCGGTAAGGGCTCTAATAAAAGCCATCAGTCGCGAAAAAAAACGGCATGACGGTACAAGCAAGGATGTTGTAAGCAGCAAAAAGAGCCGACATGTTCATAAGCAAAGAAAAACGACGGAACGGCAAAGCCTGACGAATTCTCACCGGCAGAGCCGGTGGATTAGCATTGATTTAGAAGACTAAAAAACCTAGACTAATCGAATAGCGCGGCGACAAACATCTTAGCGTCAAAGGGCTGCAGATCTTCAACGCCCTCCCCCACGCCAATTAATTTTATTGGGATTCCAAGTTGTTCCTGTATGGCGATGGCCATACCACCTTTAGCCGTACCGTCCAGCTTTGTCAATATGATTCCAGTAACCGTTAAGGACTGGGTAAACTGTCGCGCCTGTTGAAGTCCGTTTTGTCCCGTGGTAGCGTCCAGAACAAGCAGCACCTCATGGGGTGCCCCCGGTTGCCGCTTCGCAATGACGCGTTGGACCTTTTTGAGTTCCTCCATCAAATTTACTTTGGTGTGCAATCGTCCTGCGGTATCGATGATTACATTGTCTGCATGCCGCGCTATACCCGCATCCACGGTATCGTAGGCAACAGCACCGGGATCGGCGCCCTCCTGGTGACGGATTAACTGTGCGCCGGCACGTTCCGCCCAAATAGCGAGTTGTTCTCCCGCGGCAGCCCGAAACGTATCTGCGGCGCCCAAAATAACCGTTCGCTTTTCGCGAGCAAGGCGATAGGCAATCTTGCCCGCCGTGGTCGTTTTTCCGGAACCATTTACACCAGCAACAAGCATGACATGAGGACCGTCGGCACACCGCCAGTCGAGCGATACCTCATGGGCTTCCATTATTGCCGCCATTTCCTCCTTCAACAGGGTATAGAGGACACCGGGTTCATTAATCCCCTCGACTTTGGCTCGAGCACGCATATCCTGCACGATTCGCATACTGGTCTCGACGCCTACATCCGCAGAGATTAAACTCTCTTCCAGCGCTTCAAACATTTCCACATTAACATCAGCGCCTGCAAAAACGCGCTTTATACCGCCCACGAGGCCGGCCCGTGTCTTGTCCAGTCCTTTTTTCAGGCGTGCGAAAAAACCGTTTTCAGACACAATGGAACCCTTTCACTATTTTTGGATGCCCCTTTTGTCCCCTGCGACTCGGGAGTTGTCTATAGTGAACCCAGCCGATATGCCGCGGATTGGTACTTTCCAAGGGCGGAATCACTTCTTCCAGAAATGGTGATTACACCGTCCACACCCAAAGAGGCCTGGCCGGTAAGCGCGTGGAAAGAACCATTGTCCTGCATCCCAGCGTCACCCCACTGAGAATGTAGTATCTGTTCGGTTACTGTTGCCTTCCCTCGGACCTGTATGCCGGTGTTAATTTGCGCAACGTAATGCCATTCGCCGTTATACATCCAGGCAAGGCCCGCGCCTATGAACTGTTCCGTACTGCCATGTCGTTCGTACAAAGCATATAGTCCTTCATTGAAGGAAGTCATAGCCTCGGATTCAAGGCGTGCCGCCTCCGCATCGGAAAAGGAGGGAAAGCGTTTTTGAAGACGCCCCTGATACTCATCATACATTTGCCGGCTATCCCCCTCCCAAAAGAGAATAGCGTCAGCGCCCTGAGAAGCATCATCGTAAAGAGGTCGCGGTTTTGTCAATGAAGTGTAAATTTTGTCGACATTTAGTCCAAGCCATAACACAACCAACAGGCCCAGCAGTGCGACCGCTTTAGCCAGAAAAGATACTTTTACTGTGCCCTCAACATCGGCATCCAGAATTTGGTCCGCAGCAATGCGCATCAGACGCTGGTCCCGCAGATTGTTCCCGCAGGTTTTGCAAATCAAAGTGCCTTCAGGGTTTGCAGAACCGCATTGTGCGCAAACAGCATCCGCCTCAATGCCTTCATGATAATCAGGGTGTTCAAATAGTTCCTTATGCATACCATTTACTCTTTACTAAGATGGCTGTTTCTATTAAAAAAGGTATATAACAATACAACATATTATGGCGTATTTTGTTTATAATATCAACCTTTTTTTTCTTTGGCTATCAGTGCGCTAACATATTGGTGTTCATCATGTTAGTAAGGTCAATTTTCAAAATTTAGGATAGTACAGCGGATGTCCCACTTTTCAGGCAACACGTATTTGTGTTTTATGAGGTACAAAGTCCGATCTATCAGTTGACTTCAGGGACTATGTTGGGTAACAATGCCAACCATGAGTGAGGATAACCATTTACATTATATGCAGTCCGCATTGCGTGAGGCTCAAGAAGCCTTGGAGCAGGGCGAAGTGCCTGTGGGTTGCGTCATTGTGCATGAAGGTCGTATTATCGGACGGGGTTTCAATCAGCGAGAGCATCTGCAGGATCCTACCGCGCATGCGGAAATAATCGCCATCACGGCGGCGGCCGCCACACTGGGCAGTTGGCGCCTTGAAAATGCCCAACTGTATGTAACACTGGAACCATGCCCCATGTGCGCCGGCGCCATTATCCTGTCTCGAATTGAAGCCGTTTTTTTTGGCGCATCTGACCCCAAAGCTGGATGTTGCGGCACCTTGATGAATTTGTTACAGGACACACGATTTAACCATCGTACCGCGGTTTTCGGTGGTCTCATGAAAGAGGAATGCGGGAACTTGCTCAGTTCTTTTTTCAAAAGCGTCCGGAACAAATCGACAGGTCAGCGTGACGATAACAATTCGCACTAAGACGGAATAGAATGCAATTCCTGTGGATGCCATTGCCAATAGACCGCGACAATTTTGTCTATTATGGGGAAGCGTTTTTCTTTGTATCCGTGTCATCCGCACGCAGCGCCAATTTTTGAAATAACCGTGACTCCACTTCAGGTGTTACATAGTGACTGACGCTTCCTCCGAAATGAGCAATCTCTTTTACCTGCCGTGAACTAAGGAACAAGTAGGGTTCGCTCGGCATGAGGCAGACGGTATCCACCGCAGGATTCAGTTTCTGATTGTTGATAGCCATGGACAGTTCAAACTCAAAATCCGAAATGACACGCAATCCACGGATCAACGCCATGGCATTTTGTGTACGGGCATATTCCACCGTTAATCCATAAAATTGACTTACACGCACGTTTGCGATTTTTTCGGTCATTTTTTCCACCATTTCGACCCGTTCCACAGGATCGAAAAGGGCCGCTTTCGCTTCATTACAGGCGACACCGACAATAACTTGATCGAATATTTTAGAGGCGCGCTGAATAAGATCAAGATGGCCCAGCGTCGGCGGGTCAAAACTGCCGGCATATAATGCAATACGTTCACTCATGTGCATATTCTCCTTTTAGGGCAGCTGCAAGAGCGGCTTCATAAACGGCACGCGCCGTCGTGTTCCTGGATATGGCCAATGCATAGCAATCATCAAATTCCGGTGAAACAGCGGTTTCTACATTTTCCAGAAAGCCCACCTTGACCCTGACCCTTCCCCACGGGGTGACAACATGACGTACTTCCCGTTTAAGCACCCATCGGAGCTCTTCGTGAACCCGTATGCCCAGCGTGGTGGTATAAACAAAAATGATTTTTGCCATTTGCCACGCCTTTTCCGGGTCTGTCAGAACAGTTACATGTTGTGCCGTGCGGCCCTTTTTAACCGAAACCGGTGCTATAATAACGTCACGTGCGCCGGCCTCCAGAAGTGCGGGTGTCAGCAGCGCCATCAATTCCGGGTTCATATCATCTACTGTAGTCTCAAGTACGGAAATAGTTTCCCTGTCCGGTATTCGGGACACCGGCTCTCCCACAAAAACGCGCAAGACGTTGGACCGGTCGGGCAAGTCGCGTGATCCTGCGCCATAGCCAATCGTATGAACTGTCATGGAGGGCATGCTGACAAAGTCGTCCGCCCACGACACGGCAAGGGCGGCACCCGTCGGTGTAACCAGTTCACAAGGAATACCACCCGAACTCCAGGGCACATGTTGAAGCAGCATCGCCGTAGCGGGAGCAGGCACCGGCATAACACCATGGTCGCAGGTTACCGTCCCTGTACCTGTAATCAAGGGGGAGCATAACACGCACTCTATGCCTAAACGGTGCAATGCGGCGTTGGCCAAGACGATATCCAGGATGGAGTCCAAGGCGCCGACTTCATGAAAATGAACCTTTTCCACCGGCAGACCATGCATCGCAGCCTCTGCGTGTGCGATTTTTTCAAAAACAGCTATTGCGGACTCCTTGGCCAAATCCGTGACATCTGCCTGCTGTATAATGGCGATGATGTGTTTCAAATGCCGATGCGGCTGAACGGTATCTGGGTCAATAACGACTTGATAGTGGGTCGCCTGTAGGCCATGCTTTTGTACCTTGTCCGCGCGGATTTTAACACCGCCAAGGTTCAAGGACGCAGCAACGGTCTGAAGATAGGCCAGTTCAACACCCGCGTCAATCAACGCTCCGACGGTCATGTCTCCGCTTATGCCGCAGAAACAGTCTAAATATAGGGTTTTCATAGGCTAAAACTCATCTCGTGGCATTTTCCACCATCTTTGTTATGGCGCATGCCGACACCGCTGCACCGAATCCATTATCGATATTTACAACGGTAAGGCCCGTTGCACAGGAATTGAGCATGGCAAGCAGGGCAGCGATGCCGTTAAAACTGGCCCCGTAGCCTACACTGGTCGGCACCGCGATGACGAGGGAAGAAGACAACCCCG
>JAKJCY010000141.1 GCA_022706235.1 Candidatus Hydrogenedentota bacterium
TCACTCGCAATGACATTGTATCCATGTAGCCGTCATTGCGAACAACGTGAAGCAATCTCGACTTTCCGTACACCCTCCAAGAGTGTTTTCAGATAGCCGGACCAGTTCCTTCTCTGGCATACCTCCCTGAAATCATGGTACTATTAAGCGTCCCCCCCCTTGTAGCGGTACGAGACGAATCGCACCAACCGATACGGAGTAACGACACCATTATGACGAGAAAGAATCCCGGTTCAGGCAAGCCTGAAGAAAAAGAGGAAAAGATAGTGATTCCGCAAGCGGCCGTTTATCCCGGCATCGCCCTGGCAGTCATAGGCTTCATCGCGTTTTATCTGAGCGGACGCGCCAATCCCGGAATATTCACCTGGCAAAGTTACGCATCACTGGCCGTCCTTATCGTTGGCGGGCTGCTCTGGCTTACCAGCGGCATGGATAAACCTCATCTAATCGAATGGGGGCGCAGCGCCCTGCTGGCGCTCTCTCTGGCCCTGGTAATCCGCTGGGCGATTGCGGAACCCTACCGTATCCCTTCAGGTTCCATGGAGACGACCCTGCACGGCGACCCCGGTTTCGGCAAGGGGGACCGCGTATTTGTAAACAAGTTCGTATACGGCCTGCGCTATCCCTTTATGAACAAGCGGATTTGGAAAGGACGGGACCCGGAACGCTGGGATTTGGTGGTATTTAAAACCGTTGAAGAAGACGCCATCCATAAGACCCTGGTTAAACGCATCGTCGGCATGCCCGGCGAACATATTCAAATCAGGGAGGGCCGAATATACGCGGACGGTACTCCTTTGACCTTGCCCCCTGAAATGCCGCAGGACCTCTACTACACCTCCCCATTGAACGCGCCCTATGGTGTGCAGGAACCGGAAGCCTTCTCCCAGATACCGCCGGGGCATTACCTGGTCCTGGGAGACAACAGCGCCCACAGCCGTGACGGCCGGTATTTCGGATGGCTGCCGAATGAGCATATCGTTGGCCGTGTCTCCTGCATCTGGTGGCCGCCTTTTCGATGGCGCGATTTTACCGGTTTCAGCCAGACAACCGTCTGGCGGGTTTTCATTGTCCTCCTCGCCCTGTGCTGCGTGTTCCGTTTGACCGCCGGACGGCTTTGTTCCGTGCAAACATCCGACACGCCCCCGGGAGTCGATCATCTGCTGGTCTCCTTCCTGCACTATGGGCCGCGCGTACCTTTCCTAAAATCGACCCCCTTCCTATGGCGCAAACCGGGCCGAGGCGACCTTGTCCTCTATAGCGCGACCGACAAAGAGAACAAAACAAAGAGCCTGCTGGTCGGGCGTGTTGCCGCCCTCGCCGGAGAACAGGTGGCCTTCGCGAACGGCACACTCCTGGTAAATGATACTCCTGTGTCATTACCGAAACCGGCACCGGAACAATACCCTGCTGCGCCGCGTGAAGCGCCTTTCGGCCGCAACAGGACCAAGGAACACAGCCTGGTGCCGCCGGGACACTGCTTTATACTCAGCGACACTACCAGTGAAGAGGAGATTCCGCAGGACAGTCGGAGCCTGGGGTGGGTTCCTGAACATAATTTGGTGGGACGTGCCGTTTTCTGCTGGTGGCCTCTTAAAAGGGCGGGGCACCGGTAAGGCGATACCGATGACAGCGCAGCCTTTCGGTATTTATATTCATATTCCGTTTTGCCGCAGGATTTGCGCTTATTGCGGATTCGTTCATACGCTCCTGCAGGGCCCCCTTCCGGAGTCCTTCATCCCCGCCTTATGCCGGGAAATAGCAGGTTTCGAAGGGCCTGACCTGAGCCAAACCCTTTTCTTTGGGGGCGGCACACCATCCCTTCTGTCCGGGCGGGACTTGGAAGTTTTGTTTGAAGCCTTGCAGCGCCGGTTCCGGTTTTATAACCCGGAAATCAGCATTGAGGTAAATCCAGATGACGTCACCCCGGAAAAAGTCCAAATCTGGAAAGACCTCGGCATCAACCGGGTAAGCATCGGTATTCAAAGTTTCGACAACCCGACCCTGGGTTTTCTGGGAAGGCGTCATGACGCGGACAGCGCGTTGCGCGCTATCGACCTGGTACGCGCACACTTTGAGAACTGGGCCATGGACCTGATCTACGGGATACCTCCGGCGCAAGCCTGGACAAAAACCTTGAAAACGACACTAGACCTGCGGCCGCCGCATATTTCCACCTATGCACTGACCCTGGTGCCCGGGACACCCATCGGGGACCAGGCGGAGAACCGCTCTGACGACGATTGGGTCCTCGGCCTTTACCAGGAAGCGGAAGTGGCGCTTGCCGATTACGACCACTATGAGATTTCCAATTTCGCCAGGCCGCCCTTCTACTGCCGCCACAATCTGTTGTATTGGCACAATGAACAACATGCCGGGTTCGGTCCGGGCGCATTCTCACTGGTAGGGTCGATACGCGCTGCGAACCCGGCAGACGTGGGCGTCTGGCTTGCCAACCCTGGCCGGAAAGCGGAAGAAATCGCCCTTTCCAGAACCGACCTGGAAGTGGAAACCTTACTACAGCACTTGCGGCTTCGAAAAGGCCTTGACTTGCGATATTACCGGCAGCGGTTTGGAGAAGGTGTGGAGGCGGGCTTTGGCAACGTCATCTCCACCCTTATGGACCGCGGCCTTGTACGCCTGAGCAGGGAGGAGCTGCGGCCGACCCGTCAGGGCTTTTACCTGAATGACGAAATCGGATTGGCGCTGGTACGATAGAAGGAGGTTTACTGCATGCCCGTATATCCACTTGGCGAAGCCATATTTTTTCCGCCTGTTTATCATGCGGAAGAGGGATTGCTCGCCTGGGGCGGCGACTTAAGCCCGGAACGTCTTATCGCCGCCTATCAGCGCGGCGTTTTCCCCTGGTATGCGGAAGATGAACCCATACTCTGGTGGTCGCCGGAAGAGCGCATGCTCCTGTTCCCCAAAGACATTCATATTGCGCGGCGGCTGTTACGGACCATCAAAACCGGCGGCATGCGCGCCTCTGCCGATACCTGTTTCACCACGGTAATCCGGAGATGCGCCGAGGTGGAACGGGCCCCGGGGAACGGCACTTGGATACATCCCGAAATGGTGGACGCGTATACGCGGCTCCATACACTCGGCCTTGCCCATTCGATTGAGATCATGCGGGGCCAGACTTTGCTGGGCGGCTTGTACGGAGTGAGCCTGGGGGGTGTTTTCTTCGGGGAGTCCATGTTCTCGGATGCACGGGACGCCTCGAAAATCGCCCTGGCCGTGCTGGCGCGCCAGTGTGAACGCTGGAGCTTTGATTTCATCGACTGCCAGATGTGGACGGCCCATCTTGCCTCCATGGGCGCCCGTCCCGTCAACCGCAGGTCCTTTCTGACCCGTTTAAAACAATCCCTGCGCAAAACAACCTTGAAGGGCCCCTGGCGCCTGGACGAAGACATACTTTTCTGTCCCACCGATACTCCGCATGAACCGTAAATCCCGGCGACTGCCAAACAAGCCTTAAAACGTGGCTTGCAGTTCTTCGGCGGCACGCAGCCGTTTCTCACGTTCTTCGGGGGGCATGCCGGCACAGACGCCGACGACACTGTCCCGCAATACCGCCTTCTTTTCAGAGACGGTAAGGGGTATTTTGGCTTCCTGCTTGATTTTGATAATCAAGTCGGAAAACTCCTGCCATAAATCGGAGGATTCCCACCGGGCCCGGTCGAGGAACGCGATGGCCTCCAGGTAACGGCCTTCCTCACGCAGTTCAAGGGCGTCCATCCGAGCCTTACGCCCTTCGCCGAAGGGATCATTCACCTTTTCCCAGACGGCACGCGCCTTCTGCCAGACGTCCTGCGCCTGGGCTTCCAGTCGTGCTTTTTCGGCGGGGTCGCCGGCCTGGGCTGCCTGACCACGCAACTGCTCGTAGTCACGTTCCAGAATCAACCCTTCGTTGCGCAAAATAAAACGCGGTGCCACATCAATCGAGATGGTACTGTCCGGATACCGTGCGGCATAGTCTTTCCACCCGGCGAGGGCGTCTTCATATTGACCGTTCAGTTCCTGACACAGAAACAACTGACGTGGCACATATTGTTCATGGGGCAGGCGCACGGCCTCGCTTAAATATTTCACGGCGTTGGCGTAATCCTGCAGCTTTTGTTTGTATACGGAAAACCCCAGGTCAAAATACAGGCGGTAATCCCTCGGATTCCTTCTGGCGCCCTCTTTCAAAAAGTCTACGGCATAATAATAAAACCGTTCTTTTTCGCCCAGGCATACTTCGTAGGTAGGATGCCATTCCCGTTCAGGCCAGGGGGTGTCCAGCATACGTGCCGTTACATTATATGCAAGATGCCAGGCGCCAATGACGAAGGCCTCTATGAAATGAGGGTCGAGCGCAACGCAGGTGCGCATCAGCGTAATCATCCGGTAGGTGTTGCCCTGGTGCCAATAGCGGTCCACTTCAATCCAGACAAAATTGGCGGCGACCTTTCGGAATCCGAAAAAGAGATTAAACACGTTTACACCGCCGGCCTGCGCCTCCGCGTATTGAATATCCTGGGCAAAGCGCAATTTCTGCTCGCGGGCCAGGTTCAAAAAGTCACCCCGGAGCCCCGCTGTTGCCTCGCTGCGCGCAAACTCCCAGATGCGCGGGTCTTCCTTGTAGTCACTGGCGATGCGGCCCAACAGGCTGACGCCGTCCAGGGCCGGCGCGTCGGCCGCCGCGGATACGTCCCTCAAATCGGGGGACTGCTCCGCGGTCTCAACGCAGCGGCTGAAGAGGGCCCTGTCCTGGTCCTCGGTGTCTTCTTCTTCAAAAAGGCGTTCATTGGTGGCGGCGGCCAATATCCACCGGTAAAATGCCTCGGATTCGCGCAAATGCCGCAGCCGCAGGTTCAGAAAAGCGCCCGCGACAAAGCAAAGCACGATAAACGCCAGGACAAAGAAGCGATGAATAGATTTCGACATATCCGGCATCATACCTCCTTGCGCCAAAAAGCCAAATAAGCGCAAGCGAACCCGGCAAGGCCATACAACACCCCGTACAGGATGAGGTTGGGAATCAGCACATCCGTCGGCGGGTCATTAGGCTGTCCGGTAATAATCTGCATTTTCAGGCTGAAATTCTGCAGGTTGGGAAGCACCGCGTGCAGCGTGGAAGCCACCTGGCCGATAAACTCATCGAAAGCCTGCCCCGTCTGTCCCGCACGATGCTCCACATCCTTCAGGTACTCCGTCAGATTCCCGGTGATATAGATAAAGAGTCCGCCGATAATGGGCACCAGGGAGGAGGTCGCGAAACAGGAAATCGCGAAGGTGAACGCGGATACAATCAGGAATTCAAAGTAGGTCAGGAGGATACTCCATAGCAGCAAGGTGGGCATGATACCCTGGCGCAGATAGAGCGCCATGAAAAACAGGAACCCCATCAGCAGCAGGTTGACGATGATAATCAATTGCGCGCCCAGGAATTTGCCGATGAGATATTGGATTCGGCGCACTGGTTTGGACAACACCGTATAAATGACCCTGTTTTCCATTTCATTAGGCACCACGGACGCGGAAACATAAATGGTGATGAGCACGCCGAAAATGGAGATGGCCGTGACGCAAATGTCCTTGATAAGTTTAAGGTCCATATCGGTTTCCGCGCTGGGGTCCAGAAACGAGGAAATGAAGCTGGAACCGAAAATGACCAGCAGGCTGAGAATCAAAAAACCGATAAGCACCTTTTTACGGATGCCTTCGCGGTAGGTATACAGGGCGATATAAAAAGGACCCCTGAAAAAGGAAGCGACTGTTTTCATTAATTCGTTCTCCGGGCTGCTTCCGCCGCACCGACCACGCGGACGAAAAGCTCTTCCAAGGTTTCACGGCGAGGCGCGATACTGAGAATACGCAACGATTTGGATTTACATAATTCCATGACTTCATAGGTGGAGAGGGACGCGTCCACGCGTAATTTCGCGCGTGTGCCGATGCGGTCTTCCAACCCTACCCCCGGATGTCCGATATCGGGCATCCCTTCGCCCGTAAGGCCGTCCACATCCAGCACCATATCACGCTGTACCAGCAGTTCTTCCAGGGTTCCGACGGTCTGCAATACGCCGTCGTAGAGGATGCCGATGCGGTTACTGATCATCTCCACTTCCAACAGTTCATGGCTGGAGATCAACAGGGTCTTACCCCGGTCGCGCAGCTCGATGAGGATATCACGTATCTCCTTGCGTGCGATAGGGTCCAACCCGGTGGTCGGCTCGTCCAGAATGAGGATTTTCGGGTCGCTGATAAGCGCCTGCGCCAGTCCGATACGCTGGCGCATTCCCTTCGAATAGCCGCGCAGCAACCGTTTGCGCGCCCGTTCCATCCCCACCATTTCCAGCGATTCATTAATGCGCTTTTTCAGGTCGGCGCCGCCCAGGCCGTACAGTTTTCCATAGTACGCCAGAATTTCTTCTCCGCGCAGGAAATCCGGATAATACGCGCCTTCAGGCAGATACCCGATATTCTGTTTTACCGCGGAAGCGCTGATGGCTTTGCTGCCCAGTATCTCTATCGAACCGGAGGTGGGAAAGATAAGCCCGAGCAGCATTTTAATCGTTGTTGTTTTGCCTGAGCCATTGGGACCGAGATACCCGAAAATCTCGCCTTCCGGAATCTCCAGAGTAAGGTCCCTCAGGGCGTGCACATCTTGTCCCCGAAAAGATCCTTCATAAATCTTGTTCAGGTTCATGGTTTTAATGATGGTCGCCACGCGCTATTTGCCTTTCCGATTTGTAACCAGAAAACAGAAACCCGCCTCAGACTCACAGAAACGCTCATCCAAAGCGTTCCCGATCCAAAGACGGTATAAAAAACATCGCGGAGAAGCGTCCTTGCGCTTCGTCGCACACGTCTGCCCATACTTTTAACATCATACGGTAAAATATAGTATCAGAACAGTACGCGCACAGTCCAAAAGCGTTTAGCCAAGTGCGAAACCAACCATCCGGACCTTTCTTCCCTCTTATCCGGCGGTGTGGAGTCGGTCAATGTTCTCTTGAAGTTCTTCCGAATCGGGAACAAATCCGTCCCATGAAGCCACAGGATGCCCATCCAGAACCAGCACGAATCGGAACGACTCTTTTTCCAGAAGCTTAAAGTAAAGCAGGGCCCGGTCACCAAGAGAATAGACCGGGAACAGGGGATTCGTAATGGACTTGAAAACGTCCAGTTCTCCGGGCGTTTCCTCATAGCACAGCGCTACCATGGGCGGTATATCCGGAACCTGGTAGAGGTCGTTGAGGACGGGCACATTTTCTTTGCATTCCGGACAGGAAGAACTCATGACGGCCACCAGATAAAGACCCTGGGCAAGGTTAAAATAGCCTTCATGCATGAATAATTCAAATTGACTGAAAAGGCCGCCTTCGGATTCCACGTCCTGTTCCAGCGCTTCCCGGTCCATGCTCTGCCGGGAATAGGCCATACACCCCACCGCCACCACGATTGACAGACTGATTTTGACCAGCATGCGCAAGGGCTCAAACCTGCCTTTTTTCCCGGCCAATGGTGCCTGAGTTGATGTGTCGACATCCGACCCGGAGGTACGGGCCCATTTTCCCCTGATACTGAACACCCACAGGATGTACAAGCTGGCCGCCAGCGTGAGACCATTCTTCATGAGAGAAACGGGTGGAGACATCTTAAATATGGGAAAGCACCCGCAATCCTCCAGGCCATGGACTCTCCAAGCGTAGGTAATTAAAACAGAAAATACAATAATAACTCCTTGGAGTGCCAGAATGGTAAGGCCTTTCATGCGTACACCAAAGACCAGAAACATGCCGAGGCACATTTCCATAAAGACAGTGAATAGTGCCGACCATTCCAACAGTACCGGCGCTTCGATAACCTTATACGCGGCAATTTGCAGGACAAACTTGTCGATATCCAGAAACTTGGGGATCGCCCCGGCAACGAAATAGAGCCCTATGGCGATTTCCAGCACCCTTGCCACAAAAATCTCGTTATAGCGAATTCGTTTCATTTGCAGTACTTAAAACCATCCCATTTCAGTTTAATTCTAAAGCGTTTTTTTTTCGCAACCCTTAAAGAAACTATTCACACATGTTGTTTATACTGTGGTGTGCGTGTTAACACACAACTCTTAAACGACACAACACACTAAAGTGTGAACAACGTAACTGACATTTTGTTTTTTATAGCGCCTGCATGCGGCTACACTACTAACGGTAACCGGACGGGAAAACCATTTATTTCCTCAACAACGCTGAAAGCGGTATCACTGGGCGATTCTACTTCATAGAACGGCCTGTCCGTTAAACAGCACCGTCAAGCCGTCCAGACTGTCGTTCTTCTCGAAGCGCAGTCGTGCGCCCGCAGGCGCTTCCGCGCTTATATTCAAAGAATCCCCGTCGCGCGTCCAGGAGACGCGCACCGGACCGTTGATGCTGGCCGAAGCCCCCTTGGCCCACGTCAACCCGCACAAGCGCGGGCTGATGGCAAAGGCGGTACCGCCGGGTGCTTCAGGCCGGATACCCAACACGATACGGTTCAGGAAATACAGGGGCGCGGAGGACCAGGCATGGGTATGGCTTCGCGTGGGGAAGCCGTCGGTGCCCCCCTGCCCTTGCGCGAACGTTTCCCATACCGTGGTCGCGCCGAGGTCGAGCATGGGCTGGTAGGCTTGTTGTATCCGTTCAATAAGTTGGTCATGGAGTCCCACCTTATCCATCGCCAAAAAGAGGTATAAAATCGCGAAAGGTGACCCGATGGGGGTCATGCCCTCAGGCGGGTTGAGGAGATGCTCCACCAGCACGGGTTTTCGGTCTTCCGGGGCGATATCGAACAATAACGGCAGAAAAACATTATGGATGGATAAGCGCGTACTGACTTCACCGCTGTCACGAACACTGTCGGGATACGCGCCGGCATCCTCCCGCCAGAGCCGGTTCAACGCGCCGGCCAGCCGGACCCGATAGGAGCGCAGCCATTCCAGATCTTCCTCTTTCTGCAAGACATCGGCAATCTTGAGGACGGAATCGATGGCGCCTATCGCAAACATGTTATTGTGCACTACCGTGCGATGCCCGTCATCTATGCCGGACCAGTCAAACATATTCCAGAAGGGCACACTAAAGAGGCCCCGTTCGTCCGCGAAGGACTCGGCATTCCGCAGATTTTTAACCGCATAGGGATACACCCACTCCAGGAAAGCCTTGTCTCCCGTGTATTCATACACATCCCAGGACATGAGATTCCAGAGAAAGCCCCATACCGGGATAATGGTTTCCCATGTGGAAGGCACCTGGCATTGGACGAGGGGATAGTTGTCTAAAGAGAGGGCGGCCAGGCGGATGCAGCGCTGCGCGATATCGGCATGGCCGAAGGCGGTGTAATTGAAGAGCGCCTCGTTTCGCGAGTCGCCGACCCACAGGGTCTGCTCATATAAGGGACAATCCGTAAAGACATCCTCCATGCACAATTTCAGGGTCCGCGCCGAGATATCCCAGATGCGGGTAAGTGATTCGTCGCTGCAGGTGAATTCGCCCTGCCGGTTCACCGGATAGGTGGATTCAACCAACGACAGGCGCTTCAGGGTCACCGGCCGGGTTTGATTGCGCAAGGTCACGAACAGGTACCGCTGAGACCGCCGCATCAGGCTGAGGAACCGGTTTTCCCCTTCCCGGCAGATATAGCGCATGCCGTTCCTGTACCGGTCGGTGAATTGGACCCGGCCGTCCGGAGCGATATATTCCACACCAAACAAGTCCACGACGAGCCCCGCCTCCGCGTCCAGTTCAAATTCGTAGTAGCCGATATTCTGTTCGCCGAGGTCAAAAATAAGTTCCACATCGCCCTGCGCGGCGGGGGATACAACGATTGGCTGGCCACCGGACAGCAGCGTTTCCGGGTGCTCCACCGGTGCGGGCGCGCCCTGTATTACCTCCCGCCGGGTAAACAGGTAATAGGGCGATTCCGTGCTTTCCCGGGGGCCAATCAGGCGCGCCTTGCCGCGAAAAGACGCGGCGAAGGTTTCGGCCATCGGCGCGTCTTTCATCTGTTCCTCAAGCGTTCTTCGAATATGCCGTTCGATTTCCACTTGTTTTTCTTTCGGCATCAGCGCCCACTCATAATCGGCGATGCGGTACAGAACCTCCGGAGAGAAGGGGATAAAACACCATGGGCCGTCCGCAGTTTCATCCAGAGGATTCACGAACGTTACCGCATCATCGGAGACAAGGCGTATTTCCGTGTCGTTGCGCCAGTGACCCCAGTATTCCGTAAGAACCGTGAACAGGAGATGGCGGCCGGCCGGCAGTTTAAAGCGGTTGCCTTCCGCGCGCTGTCCCTCAACATAGGCGGTCTGTCCATCCGCATCCACAACGACCTCGCCGCCTTGTTCTCCCATCTCCAGCAACGTCGCATAGGCGCCCGTAGTGACCACGTGATGGTTGGAATACACAATATCGTCGTACAGCCAGTTGCTGGTCGGAAAAACAAAGGTTGTCGCATTGGGCTTCTTCACCACGTTTGCGGCGGTAACCGCCTTGAATGAAAAGGGAATCCGCGTAAGCAAGGCGCAATCGCGGGGTTCCAGCGCTTTCCAGGGACCGGCTTCGGCGGCATAACGCACCTGCGCGTTCTCAAAAGCGGTTTCGGGCTCACGCGCGTCATAGATTTCAAAGGGGCCCATCTGCACGGATTGTTTAGGCGTATTGGCAAGCCAGGCGGGCACGGTGCGCACCTGCCAGCTTTCATCCGTGCCCAGGATAATGGACTCCCCTTCCTTGCCCGTAAATTCCAGCTGGGCCAGCAGCCCCGCTTCCTGCGGGATCTGGTGGAAGGTGCCGATGCCGAAAAACTTCGCGATGATTCTGATGGAATTGACGCCCGGACGCAGGTAACCACCCACGTCTATCACGTCGTATTGGTAACGCTGGGGCCAACTGCGGGAGGGGCCATCGTTGACCCACTGTTCATTGATATACAGACGGTAGCGCGTGTCGGCCGTGATACGGAGGGTGGCCGAAGCCACGCGTGGCAATTCAACCTCTTTGAGCGCTTCAATGGTATCGTTGTAGCTGGTATAAGAATCCTGATGCTTCCAAATCCAGGACGCCCGCCGCAACCACCAAAAAAGCCAGAGACAACAGGCCACAGGACAGATTTAAATGAACATGCATGAAACAGCTCTCCTGAAAAGTTTCTGGTTCCCACACGTTAACGCTCGAAACGATAAAAATAGCATACAAGGCCACGGACAGCGCCCCTGCCGGCGATGAACCGGCACAGGCGGCCGCGAGGGAAGGGATGTCAGCACCGGGGTTATTATGCCAGCGGCGGAAGTTCGTAACCGGCGCGGCGCACCTTGGCGAGCATGGCGTTACCCTCGTCGCAATTGGTGAACCGTTCCGCCGCCGGGTCCCATTTCAACGCTTCACCGACGCGCC
>JAKJCY010000142.1 GCA_022706235.1 Candidatus Hydrogenedentota bacterium
GTTTCAAAGGAAGTACCGTATAGGCGCGAAAAAACCGGCATGTTCATAAGCGAAGAAAAACGATGGAACGGCAAAGCCTGACGAATTCTCACCGGCAGAGCCGGTGGATTAACATTGATTTAATGCCGGGCTTCAGTAGGCGTACCTTCCCGGGTGCGCCATAAGAGGCAATTCCTGTGCTTGTGGAATTATGGCGCACCCGGGAAGGTACGCCTACTGAGCGCATAAGAATTATTCAGGCAGCTATGAACGAGGGGAGGAATGGGTGGCGTTTTTTTTGGGGGCGATGAAAAACAAAACCCTAAACTGGACAAGAGTAACCCTATACCTAAATTATTAGTTGACAAAACATCCCGTTCGTGCTAGGATATGACTAAGATGTTAGTCATAGAAAGGGTGTGGCATGAATAATAAACCGGCCGTACAGAAGTTGACGGAACTGGAATCGGTGATTATGGATGCGGTGTGGGAACTGGGTCAGGCGACCGTGCGCGAGGTGCAGGAGCACCTGTGGGAGGCACGGCCCATGGCGCGAAACACGGTGTTGACGATGATGGGCATCCTGCGGGACAAGGGATTCCTCCAAAGCACACGCGAAGGGCGCACGGACCTGTACACGCCCACCGTTTCGCGTGAACAGGTGGGCGGCGGACTGCTCCGCGACATGATGCAGCGTTTCTTCTCCGGTTCCGCGCACGCGATGGTCAGTCAGCTGCTCGACTGCGGGGATCTGGCCCCGGAAGAGATCAAGGCTATCCGAAAAGAAATCAACTGGCGTCTGAAAAATTAAAGACGCCAGAGGAAAGGAACTGTTTATACTTCAAAACGTTGGTGTTTCGTTGTTTGCTCTTAACGTGGTTGCTGTGCAGATCGGGATCCTCATTTTTGTTGTGGATGCTGTAAGACGTCTGGTGCATGCAGTGGAGCAGATTTCCATAGAAGCCGCAAAACATACGGAAATACTCAATGCACTGGTACGTGAAGTATCGGTTGGAAATACGGATACGAGACGGGATACATAGGATCTTCGTCATTGCGAATGAAATGAAGCAGTCTCGCTTTCCTCAGGACTGTATATAAGTCAGATCGCTTCGCTGCGCTCGCGATGACGGTGCATCTTCTCGTTCCAAAAGTGAAGTTTGGAACGGACATGCTCTTGAAGTTTAACTTCTTTTTTTACAAAGTAACAGTGCGAACAGAGAGCCCGCATCAAAAGACCAGGGATGCAAAGCACAGCTTTTCCGGTAATTGCGTTCCCAAATGCAATTCTTGTCATTACCCACATCTTTTGGTAATGAATAGTAGCGGTAAAAAACGAATGTTTGAATACAATATCCCAACGGGATTTAAGAACAAAGCCCAGGGTTGCGGTACTCCGCTACCCTGGGTTGGAAATCGCCCCCAATTCCCGTTTACCCCAAGGGGGTTGCGTCACATTGGTACAAATGCCGTATGGGAGGACCGACGTAACTCCGTTGGAGTAGAAAAGAGAGACGGAGAGACGTCGCTTACCCAGGGTAGCGGGGTACCGCAACCCCCTGGGCTATGATATGTAATCCCATTGGGATTCTGAATACCTACGTCGGCATCTCAATACCCTATCCTGAACGGAAAGATGTGGGTAATGACAAGAATGCAATTTGGGAACGAGCGGAAACGAGCGGAACGAGCGGAGATGAGTTGACTTGGGAACGAGCGGAAAAAATGCAATTTGGAAACGAGCGGAGATGGGTGGACTTGGGAACGAGCGGAAAACGATGTTTAAAGACCGATAAGCAGGAAAAGCCTGCGGGACAGGAGATAACAACGATGCCCAACATATCAAGTGGTTGGTTTACGATGTGGCGTGTCTTACATACCCCGCACGCGGCTGCGGTGTGTGCGGCCATGATGCTCGTCTTGTTAACGGTTACCGGAGCCGCTGGCCAGGAACCCCCACCCCCGGTCCCGGGTTTGGCGGAAGCCGAGGCCCTGATGAAAGACGGCAAGTACGAAGAAGCACGAAATACGCTCCTTGATTTTCAATACCGGATATACAAAGCACAGAAGGCTGGAGAAGTCAACGAGAAACAAGCGGCGGAATTGCGGAAGCGCACTTACACGCTCATAGAGCGCGCGGAGATTGCGCTGGGCCACACGGTGCTGAGGCTGGAAAAGGAGGTACACACGGCTGTGGACAGGGAAGTCGAGAACAACGCCGGTGGGCTTGCGGTCGTACTCGAATGCCTGAACATCGCGGCGGACTACGATACCCTGATGGGGGATTCCGGCCTGGCCTTTGTCTGGCAGGCTGAGGCGCTTCACAAGAAGGAAGGAAAAGTCGAAAAGTTCCTCAACACCAACTGGCCATTCTCGTTCGTCACGCGGGTGGATTTCCTGTCGCAAACTCTGGGACGCCGGTTGAGGCTCGAATATCTGCCTGATTACGCCTGTGGCGCGGTCAGTCTTCGCGAGTTCAATTACGAGCATGTGCTGCCAGCCATCGAGACCGAAGTCAAGGAAGGCCGGCCCGTTCTCGGGCTGGATAGCAGTTCCATGGTCGTCACGGGATATAAACGTGCTCCCGATGGGGTACTGGATAGTTTCTTTGTGCATTGGCCCGGTCCTGGCGCGAACCGTCTATCCACCTTTGAGGAATACCTGGTCGGTGTTGTCGCTGTGGGCGGCCCCATTCCGCAACTGGATCGTAAGGAAGCGGACCGCCTCGCGATTCAACACGCCGTGTCGTTAGGACGGGACGCGCTCTTCCACGGTGCTTCCTTCCCGGAGGATCCCGATGCTGACGGTAACTCGGACTGTATCCCCAACCCGGAGGATATCGTGACGAGCCGAAGCTATTACACAGGCTGCGAGTCCTTCGCCCTGTGGAAGGATTCCATCAAAGATGAAACCAGCAAGGCCTACGAGGATAGAGGGTACGCGTACCGGGCTCTCGCGCTATTGCGCCGCAGTGCCCCGGTTTATCTGCGCGCCATGGCCTTGCGGCATCCTGAAAACGTCGCGAAGGCGCTCACCCTGGCGGCGGATACCTACGAACTGGTGCTCAAAGAGTTGCCGGACATGACCAATTATGATCCTGTGAATCCGTCCGAAGAAACACGACAGCAAGCCGCCGACCGCATCGGCCGCATTACGGAATTGGAAGCGAAAGCCATCACCAGCCTTGATGAGGCAAAAGGAGCAACCCGATGAACACGACCGTAGTTCTTCTCAACGACATGGGCCGGTGGCTGGTGACGCAACTGGGACGTATGAGCGTGGAACTCGCCATTCTGGCGGGAATCGTGCTGATTGTCTTGTATGTCCTGCGCGTAAAGTCGCCCGCCTTACGACACCTGTTCTGGGGTTTGCTCCTGGCGAAGCCGGTGGTCACCTTTTTGGTGGCCTCTCCCCTGTCACTGTATGGGTTCTTCTGGCCGACTATGCCGGAGGTCTTCTATACCTCCGCTCCAGAGCCCGTCCTGATGGAAAGTGCACCGTTTCAACCGTCGGTCCAGACTGCGTTTGTGCCGGAAGCGCCGCCCATTGAACCGTCACGTCCGGAGCCCACGCCCTTCTGGCGGCAAATTGACCGCTATGGGCTTATCTCGGCCCTCTGGGCGGTGGTGGCTTCCCTGTTCGGGCTGCGCCTGTTGCTGGGTTGCGCTTATGTCTCTTTTCTGCGGAGTACGGCAATGACACAGCGGGAAGGTCCCCTGGCCGATCTTGTGGCCGAGGCGGAAAGTCCTCTGCGCATGCGGCGACGGGTACGCATTGCCACAACACGGGTTGCCCATGGACCGGTTCTGGCAGGCATCTTCCGTCCAGTCATTTTGTTGCCCGAACACATGGCCGAAGCGCTCACCCCGAAACAAATGAAACTGGTCATCACTCATGAACTGGCCCATGCCAGGCGGTGGGACAATCTTGTCCTCCTGATTCAGCGTTTGGCGGAAATGTTTTTCTTCTTCCATCCCGTGGTCTGGTTCTGCGGGTGGATGATGCGGCGCGAAGCCGAAGCAGCCTGCGATGATATCGTGGTGGCTGCCTATGGCGATGCGGAAGGCGCGGGCGCGGCGGCCTATGCTGACAGCCTCACGCGCGTGGCCGAGATGAAATGTGGCATCACCCACCGCCTGTTGGTGAACACCTTTGCCGCAGCGGAGTCCAACTTTCATCGCCGCATCAGGCGCATTCTGAGCGGCCGACGCGGCCGAATGACCCTTTGGCTCAGCCTGGCTACGGGGGCTGCGTTGGTATTTATCGGGCTCACGGGATTACCGACAGTACTTTCCAAAAGCGCTGATCAAGCATATTGGATGGAGTTTGACAAGGCATCCGTAACCACCCTGCATAGAAACAGCATGGTCACCTATATCGGCGTGCCTGTCGGTAAGGTTACATCGGTACAAATCAGCGGGAATGATAACGCCCGCATTGAAGTGCTCATAGATCCGGGCAGAGTCACATTGCGGGAAGGGGTTAAAGCGCAACTGGAGATGTTTAATACCTTACCCACCAAACCGATATGGTATCGCCTGCTGGCGTCCATTCAAAATAAGGAACAAACGGCAAAGTACACCGAATTGGCCGTTTCACTGACGGATGGCGATCCCAACGCATCCGAACTCGCTCCCGGCAGCAAGATTCCCACAAGAACCGAAGGGGATTCCAATATCAAGGAATTGCTGGATAAAGTTCCTCCAATTCTTGAAACAACAAATAACGACGCATCAGGCGTATCAGGGTCCGACCCTCTCATTGCCGCAAAGGAGGCTGTGGAGGCCAAGTGGGATGGAATCAATTCGTTTACTGCCGTTGTGGAAAGCAAGAATGACGGGGATGAAATTAGGGGCCCGTACAGCATGCTTTCCCGCATATCAGCGCTTAAAAATGCCGAGGGTGTCCTCATGTATCGGCTCGAGACCGACAAGATCATCTTTGAAAATCCCGACCGAAAAGGCTGGGAGAAACATCTGAAGGTCTTTGACGGCAAAGATGCGTATCGTGAAATGCACACTGACGAGGGGATAGAGGTCAGGGTACGAAAAGACGCATTCGATACGGAATTTGGTATGGGCATCGTGGGGGTGCGCAGTAATTTCGAGGAGTGTTTCAAAAACGAAACCTTTACGCTGCTTCCCGACGAGGAAATGGATGGGAAAACCGTTTATGTCTTTGAAGGCCAGCCCAAGAGGTCAGACAAACTGTCAAAATACCGACTCTACATTGACAAGGAGACAGGGCTCGAATTGAAGTATGAAAGGGAGAAGAAGCGCAGTATACTGAGCGAAGTAAAACTGAATGTGCCTGTTGATGCGTCGCTTTTCAAGTACACACCGCCTGAAAACGCTACGGTCATTGATAGTAGTGATCCAACTACGGCGACGCAAGTGGTTACTTCGTCCTTACAGAGCGCAGGAGAGGGGGAAAGCACGTTTCCGGGACAGTCATCCGGCGAGGCAGCGGCGGTACCTGCGCCCCAGCCAGAAACCGAAGCCAAAAGTTTTTCAGTCCCATTTAAAGAAGGCCGCAGCGTGGAACTTGTAGGCGTGCGCAGGCTGGGGACGGACAACGCGGTATTCTGGCGGCCCGATGGAACGCCGCTGGCCGAGCAGCCACCTTTTGATCATACGGAACCCACGGTCACCGCCAATGGAACGAAGTGCGAACTCGCTTTCCGGATAACAGGCATTGATTTGAGTTTGCCGATAAAGTTCGATTATGACAACATGTTTACCGGTCCCACAACGCCCATAGGGGATAACTTGCTCCCTATTCCCGGCTTTATGGGTTATGTGATATTCGTGAAGGACGATCCCCAATCGGTAAATATGCGCCTGAAGTTCGCCTCGGCTGACTGGACGTCCGTACTTTCTCATGAACAGGTTGGGAGTTCCTCTTCAGCGTACAGCATGGACACCTATTCGGTGACTTTTGCGGAACCCTATGAAAAAGACAATACCGTCCATGTGACAGTCACGTTTACCGGAACCCTGGCGGAAAGCGCATTGCGCCTTGTGGCCATGGACAAGTCGGGGCAACCCCATGCAGGGAATCTCTCCAGCGGAGGAAGTGTAGCGGAGAAGGTGTTACAGAACACCTACTCTTTCACGGATGTAAAACTGGAAGATATCCAGTCATTTCAGGTGGAGACCTGCCCCTGGGAGGAAGTCGAATTCACGAACGTCTCTCTCGCGGCCGGACGGCACACGGACTGCGACGTCACCGCCAAGGCTACCGTGAAGATTCCCAAGGAACAGATTCAAAAAGTTACATTAAACACCAAAAGTGAGATTGAACTTTTCTTAAACGGTCCCAAGGTTGCTGGGAATCCAGACAAAGGCACCTTGCCGGTTGCATCGCTGGACGGTACAAAGGGCTTTCAAATCAGTGCCCTACAAAATGTCCCTCCGATCTCCGGCCCATTCAGGGTTGCGCCCCTGGTGGGCTGCCTTAGCGAGAAAATCAAACAGGATTGCAAGACCCAGGGAATTACCGATGGCCCGGCGATTGTGAAGAAACTCCAGGAAGTCACCCTGGAAATGATGCGAAAAGGACTGGATAGCGCGTCATTGCAGGAGGTCAGTCTGAGGGAAGGTGCACATAACCGCATTATTGTCGAGCCACCGGCAGGGATGGACATCAAGCAAGTTATGCCTATATTCAAGGTCCCGGGAACGGTCAGATTTTGCCCGGCGGCTTCCGTGGAAGAAACCCTTGAAGCACTGCGTAATGCGGAAAAAGATCCGCGTTTCCAGGGGCGCATAGAACCTTTGATAGACCTCGATACGCGCAAGGGATACGTGAGTATCAAACCAGACCAGCGCAAGGCTGCCACGGAGCTGCTGTCAGAACTGCAATCGGTACTGCCTGAAAACAAGTTTTTCTTGTGCGGTGCCCGGCAAGACCCCAATGCCCTGTACCTGTTGGACTTTAACACTTCCATGCCCAATATAAAGGTGCGTTCAGCCGAAGCGGCGCCGGACGAAAATAACCCCGGACAGGCAATGGTCCTTATTATGCTTGGGGATGCGGACGCCCAGTATTTAGGCGAACTTACCCAGTCCCTGATCGGGAAGAGCCTTGCCATCCTCGTGGATTCGGAAATTCAGATGGTGTCGACGGTCAGGGATAGAATCACCAACGGTATTCAACTAGTAGGCAATTACATGCCGGAGGAAGCGACCGAGCTGGCCGCCCGGCTGTCAAGCCCGGGATACCCTGTGCCGCTGGCTTTCCTGCCCGGATCTGGCGAGACCTCTGAAACACTCGAAGAACGCACCTATGAGAACATTAATGAAGATGTTCTCAAAAAAATAAAAACACATATTCTTCCCGTCTATGACCCGAACACGGGCGAGGAACTTTCGACCCTGAGTTATGGGAAAGCCTCGGGCCGGTTAACCATCCGCAACCTGCAGGATAATTTTTCCTGGTTCGAAAGACTGCTGGGTCAGCTCGGCCTACCCAAGAGAATAAAGATTTCGTCGGCAAGCAGCCAACTCGCCTCCTGCGCCAACAACCTGAAGCAATGTGGCCTTGTCCTGAAGTTGTATGCGAATGAAGCCTCCCAACAGATGTTCCCCCCGCTAAGTTCATTGCCCGGTTGTTTGATGTGGCACAAAGAAGCCGTTTATCCCTTATATCTCACAGATCCAACCATTTTGATCTGTCCGACCGAAGAGGAAAAACTCCAACAGACAAATGGGATGGAAAAACCTGAAGACAAGGCGAAGTTTTGCTTTGACAATAGTACCTATTGGTATCTGGGCTATGCGATTCCTGACGAGAAAACCGGGCTGGCTTTTGTGGAAGCCTATAAAAAACAAGCGCAGGCGGGTCTGGGGTTTGACGCCGATCTAAAGGATGAAGAAGGCCTTCTCATCTTACGACTTCGGGAAGGTGTTGAGCGCGCCTTCATTACGGACATCCACAATCCTGCAGGCGCGGCGATGGTGCAGTCCGAATTACCTATCTTTATTGAACGCCCCGGCCATCATGACAATAAGGTCAATGTGGTTTTCCTGGACGGCCATGTGGAATGGCCTACTTACCCGGGTGACTTCCCGGTGTCTAAACGTTTTATCGAGGCGCTGGAGTCACTGGATGCCCTGCGAAAACAAGGAGAAGTCTTCAAGATAAACCCACAGGGTGGTGAGGTCGTGGACGGATTACAGGCGGTCCTCAAGGCGGAAAAGGAACAATGGGCTGCTGGGGAAACCCCTCAATTCACGGTGAGCCTTCAGAATGTGGGGGCAGGCACCCTGGGTATTGATGATCCACCTGTGGGCGTGGTAATCGAATATGACGGCGTCCAATATACCGTCAGTAACGCCGGAATGATGTCCGCGCCCGGCCTGTTCAGCCGGGGAGTTTATGGCCTTCAAGGTTCTCTCGATAAAGAACTTATTGATGCGGAGAAACGCCCCCTGGCGCTGATGCCCGGCAAACATACCGTTCGCGTAGCCTTTCATGTCCACCCGCCCCAAGGAGCCGAAGGCGCCCCGGCACTGGTATTCAGCAATCCTGTGGCCGTCGAGATTGGCGGCGTCGCCCCACAATCCGGTGTGCAATTGGTATTTCCCGACGACATAACCGTGGGTGAACTCTACACGCGCCCGGCGGCGGAACCATTTTATGCGCCCTTTGACCCCGCTGGCGGCAGGGAATCGTGGAAATACCATGCTGAAGCGCAGGGCACCGTGGGAATTCCCCCCGGCGTGCAAGTCAGACTGGAAGTCCCGGATGCCCGATTGTTCCAACATCTGACAGGCTTGCAGGCGGATGCCCTCCAATCCCTGAGCCTGAGGGGCAGCAACCTGCAGGATGAGGAGGTATCGGCCATTGCCCGGCTGACCGGTTTGCGCGCCCTGGATTGCGAACACAATGCGTCACTCACGGACAAAGGGTTGGGTTATTTGAGCGGTCTGAAGCAACTCGAATGGCTCCATCTCGGCTTGACCGGGGTTTCGCTCGCGGAAGCAGGCTCGTTTCCAGAACTTGAACAGCTTTGGTACCTGGACCTGAACCAGTGTCCCTTGTCCAAAAATGCCCTGAATGTCATTTCTAAACTACCCGGCCTTCGTTGGATAAACCTTGAGGACACCAACATCCATGCAGCGGACCTTGAACAATTAACCCTCTGCCCCCGACTCGAAGGACTTAGCCTCTGTGAATGCAATGTAGACCAGTCGCCGGTACCGTTTATGGTCCGTTTGAAAGCCGTGCCGGCCCTGCCTGTACTGATGCCAGTTAAGAACAACCTGCGCTACCTGAATCTTGGGAATGAAATGCAGATCACGGACGCCGACCTGAAGCTGCTGGAGGGATTGCCAAACCTTCAATACCTCTCATTGCGCAAGAACAAGGGCGTTACCGATGCAGGCATGGCCGCCCTAACTAACCTCAAGGAACTTCGCTACCTGGACCTGCGCGAAACCGGCATTACCAACGCGGCGTTGACTTCATTGAAAAGCCTCCCCCATCTGTCTGAAGTGCAATGCGCCTTTACTGCGGTGGACGAACAACAGGCCGATGTAATTAACAGCGGCCGGGAGGAGGCTGCCTCCAATCCCCGTCAGGCATCGTCCAATCCAAATGCCCTCAAGGTGGGCCTGCTCATGAGCCACTTCACTGCGACCGGCCCCAGCTGGCGCGGGGAACCTTATGGCTATGAACACCAGGCTTCCGAGGAATTCGCCGCAGTGTTGGACCAGATGAATTTCGATGTCTATGCCATCATCGAACCGGGCACGGCGGCCAAGAGCGCCCTTCCCCGGATTCTGGCTAAAACAGGGTTACGGGATAAGACCATCGAACTGACCGACCTCCCCGCCCTGCTCAACCTGAATGTTATTGTTATCAAGAAATGCAACAATGCCATTCCGGAAATGGTCGGCGCATTGCGGCAGGCCGTGGAGAGCGGCGTAGGCATTGTGGATATCGGCGGCTTTGGCCGGGTAACTCCGGGTTACAATGCTGAAATCGAGGACTTCTACGGTGTTTCCAATACGGGCTACAGTTATTACCTTGAAGCGATAGACGCGCCGGTGTTACAGCAGCATCCCATCCTCGGTGATCTGAAACCGGGCGACACCATCGGGATAGACGTGCCTGACGGCTTTACCGTACCCAACGGTGTCCGCGACGGCGCGGTACTCCTGGGCGGCACGGATAAACTCGACGACAATTTCTGTGCCCTCATGGTCCGGGAAGTCGGCAAGGGCCGCATGGTCGTCGGCAATTGGTATTACCTGACACTACCCCGCTGTCCCTGGGGGCCCTACGGACTCTACCTGCGCTGCATCAACTGGGCGGCTCACCAGCCGGTGGATGCCAAATGGGCATCGGATACGCCAGTACCTGTTAATGGGCTTGTACAGATTGAGTCGCTCAAGTATCTCAAAGAACTCCGCTTCGAAAATGCAAAGAATGTCTCTCTTGACGGGTTTAAACAACTGCGCGAAAAGGTTCCGGGATTAACGGTAAAAATAGAAGGGGCCTCGTTTGAAGAACTTCCCATAACATCACAAAATCCGGAACAGGTCGCAGAATCGCCTCCGGCACCGCAAGTCCCAGAACCGACTAAAGGTACGGCAGCACAGGCTACGACGAACATAGGTGTCCTGGCCGGCGAACAACCGGCTTCGGAAGCAGAGGTGACTATCGCGCGTCCCGGCTGGTGGATTACCTGCCGGCATGGAAAAATCCGGGACGCGGTAGACCACAGGCGTTCCGCCACCGCGGAAACCTATAAAACAGATTCCTCGGGCCGCCTTACCTTGCCTGATATTCAAGAACCATTCCTTCTTGTAGTAACGCACCCTTTTGGCTATGCGCTTGTCAGCGGGAAATCCCCGGATGCCGCCTCCATCGCGCTTACACCCTGGGGCGCCGTTGAAGGACAACTGCAGCTGAGCGGTGTTATGTGTGTTGATACAGGCATGGCAGGTACCACTTCGCAGTACTTCGATATAAATGCCCAGGCGGCAGCACCTTCTATAGGTGATAATGAAGAAATACAGATTATGTTCATATCAGAATCCAGGACAGATGACAATGCTCATTACGTCTTGTCCCATCTGATGGCGGGCAAAGCAACCGTCTATCCGTTGATTGAGGATGTAAACGGTATCGGGAATCCCGTCACGGGTCTTATAACGGATGCCACGATTGTGTCAGGCGCCTCGACCCTCCTGAACTTTGGCCAAGCCCGCTTCCGAGTGGCGGGACGACTTGTAGGCCGCGAGGGTTTACATCCATCGACTGGACAGGCGTAAAGGCCGATTTGACCCTTGAAGCCCCACATATTGGAATGCCCGGGGACGAGGAACTTTGGAGGGCGCAAGGCGCTTTTGCTGAATCCGACAAGGGCCGTTTGTATTTCCAGGATGTTCCTATT
>JAKJCY010000143.1 GCA_022706235.1 Candidatus Hydrogenedentota bacterium
TCCTTCTGCTGGGCGATACGTATGATCCCGGGTGGCGCGCCCGTGTAAGCGGCCAATCCACGCCCATCCTGCGTGTTAACGCCCTGTTCCGGGGCGTAGCGTTGCCGCCGGGCGACCATGTTGTAACTTTTGACTATCAGCCGCGCTCCTTTTATGCGGGCGCCTTGATTACGTTTTTAACGGTCCTGTTCTTGCTTGTGTGGGGTGTACAAGGTCTTTTCAGGTCCCGGCGGGCAGTTCGCAAATTGCTTTTGACCTGATGAGGGGAGTAGTCTTTGAGGAGAAACTGCGGAGGTGCCCTGTCGCTTCGGCGGCGGGGGGTGCGCCCGTACGCCCCGTCAGGCGGATGTACGTTTTTAGGAAATAAACGCAACGTGCAGGAGAGAAATATGCTGACAGGAATCAATCAATGGGCCTTTCCCAAAGATATGACGGCGGAGGACGCCTTGAAACTTGCGGCCCGGTTAGGCTACCAGTCGTTTGAGCTATGTGTGGGGGAGGACGGGCCCGTCCCCCTGGGAATCAGCGAAGCGGAAGCGACTGCGCTTCGCCGCGTGGCGGACCGGTTCAATATTGTCCTGTCCACAGTGGGCACCGGCCTGGGGTGGCAGTATCCCCTGACATCGCCGTCGCCTGAGGTACGCGAAAAGGGCATTGAAGTTACCGAACGGGCGTTGCAGATCGCACAGTGGCTGGGAACGCACACCGTGCTGACGGTGCCGGGCATCGTTTCACCGGAGGTTCCTTACGATGTTGCCCTTGAAAATGCCCTGGCGTGCGTTCAGAAAATGGTGCCGGTTGCGGAAAATCTTCGTGTGGGCATCGGGGTCGAAAACGTCTGGAACAAGTTTCTGCTGAGTCCGGTGGAAATGCGGGACTTTATCGACCAGTGTGAAAGCGACTATGTCGGCGCCTACGTGGATACGGGCAACATCATTCTGTACGGCTATCCCGAACACTACCTGCGTATTCTTGGACGGCGCGTGCGGGCGGTGCATGCGAAAGATTTTCGCGCGTCGGCGGGTAATTTCGACGGGTTCGTCATGCTTATGGAAGGCGATGTCAACTGGCCGGCGGTTCGGACCGCTCTGGACGAGATCGGCTTTGACGGCGCGCTTACGGCGGAATACGGCCCCTACACGCACAGCCTCGAGGTGATGCTCCGCCATGTGCACGCCTCGCTTGAAGCGATTATTGCGCTTGCCCCATAATTTCGAAGAGAGACCGGTGTGAGCAGTTACCGCCCGCGGCGATTCAGCGGCGGTCGTTCCTGTCCCGCAAGGGCGCCGGCGTTGAGATAATCATCAACATTCCCGATTTGGGAGGAGGATGCCTTATGAATGTAGCGATTCTTGGATGTGGAGGCATGGGCCGTCTTCACGCGCAGATGGCCGTTGATTGCGGCCAGAAGGTCAGCGTCTGCGCGGACACCGTCCGGCCTGCGGCGATACGGCTGGCCAAAGAATTCGGCGCGCGGGCAGTGAACGACCCCGAGTCGGCAATTATGGCGAAGGACGTGGATATTGTGGTCATCACAACGCCCACGACCACCCATGAAGCCCTTGTAGCAACCGCCGCCGCCGCCGGGAAACACATCTTCTGCGAAAAGCCGTTTGCCCGCACCTCGGCGCAATGCAGGCGCGCCATCGCGGCCGCGCGAAAAGGGGGTGTGAATCTTTTTGTAGGCCATGTGGTGCGATATTTCCAGGAGTTCGAGTGCCTGCGCGCGCAGGTGCAAAGTGGCGCCATCGGGGAGCCCGGCTGGGCAAAATTATATCGCGGCGGCATTTATCCCGGCGCTCCGGGGAGCTGGTTCCGTGATTATGACCAGAGCGGCGGCGTCACGCTGGACTGCATGATTCACGATTTGGACTGGCTTCGGTACGTGTTTGGAGAACCGGAGCGCATTTACTGCCAGGCGCTGATGCGCAAAGCGCCGACCCAGATGGATTATTCCCAGGTGACCATGCGCATGAAAAGCGGGCTTATTGCCACGGTGATCGGCACGTGGGCCCACCCCAGTGGATTCAAGGTCAAGGTGGAAATCTGCGGCGAATCGGGCATGCTCCAATTTGACAGTACGGATGCGCCCTTCCGCGCGGAGGCGCGTCAGACCGCCGCCGGGCCCACCATGATCGTGCCGTCAAATCCGGTCTCCGTCAGTCCTTACCAGCTGGAATGGCAGGATTTTATCAACTGGATTGAGGGCAAGTCCCTGCCGCGGGTGACCGCCCGGGACGCGCTGCGGGCCGTTGAAATGGCCGAAGCCGCCCTCAAATCCGCCGCGAAACGCCAGCCCGTAACGGTATAGGAAAGGAGCGCCATCATGATTAAGATCGGCATTATGAGTTTTGCCCACATGCATGCCAACAGTTACGCCGCCTGTCTGAAATCCCTGCCGGACGCCTCACTTGCCGCGATTTGGGATGATAATCCCAAGCGGGGAAAGGCCATGGCAAGGACTTTCGGCGCCCCGTTCATCGCGGACCAGGGCGCCTTTCTCCGGGGAGATATGGACGGTGTCATCATAACGGCAGAAAACGTGAAGCATCGCGCCATGGTGGAAGCCGCAGCCGCTGCGGGCAAGTGGATTCTCTGTGAAAAACCCCTTGCCCCGGGCGTGCAGGACGCCAAGGCCATAGTCGCCGCCTGCAAAAAAGCACGCGTGGGACTGGGCACGGCTTTCCCATGCCGGTACGCGTTGCCGCTGATGGAGGCGAAGGCCCAGCTGGATTCCGGCGCCTTTGGCACCGTATATGCCGTGGCCTGTACCAATCATGGCCAGGCCCCCGGGGGATGGTTTGCGGACGAGGCGCTCAGCGGCGGCGGCGCTACCATGGATCATACGGTGCATGTGGCCGACCTGTTGCGCTGGATGCTGGGCAAGGAGTTCACGAGCGTTTACTGTGAACTGGGCAATCAGCTTCACCAGAAAACGCTGAAGACAGACGACCTGGGCAGCCTGAACCTCGAAATGGAAGGCGGCATACAGGTGTCTCACCTGGCCAGTTGGAGCCGTCCGAAGACTTTCCCCACCTGGGGCGACGTCACCCTGGAAATCATCTGTGAAGGCGGCGTAATCAATGTGGATGCCTTCAATCAGAAATTGACCTGTTTTGACGACAACGCCAAGCGCGTCGGCTGGGTTCCCTGGGGCGACAATCCCGACCTGGGCCTCATTCAGGATTTTGTGAATGCCGTACGCGATCGGCGCGATCCCGCGGTCACGGGCGTGGACGGGCTGCGTGCCACCGAGGTGACTGAAGCCGCTTACAAAGCATTCCGCACCGGGAAAGTCGTGAAACTGTAATCAACAGCGTGAAAATACGTGTAACGCTCCACGGGTGATGACGCTTGTGGAGCGTTTTTCTACCCATACAGGCAGTCATGGCACAAGGCATGACAAATGCGGCGGTCACCACCACGAAGTTCAGACTTCCTGACCTCGACAGAGTTTTGACGTGATTTTTCGGAAAACAGTATTGCACAAAAGTTTGACGCAAAAGACCGTAAAGAAGGGACAGACTACCAAATAGCAAGCATGAAAAACAGGATTATACGCTGTACTCAGGGGCTATTTGGCAGTCAGTCCCTTCTTTACTCAGTCTCTGTGTTTTCACAAAAAGTGCCATTGTATAGTCCGACGAGTTCAGGACGTCTGAAGTTCGGATATCACGCGGTGTGCCCCGGAGTTCCCGTTTCCTTGCAGACCGGTCTATGGATATTGGAATTGCCCATATACAATGAGGTATACTTATAGGCCCGCAATCGCAATTCTCTTTTCTTCAATAGTTTCAAGGTAATTTGGAGTGACAAATGAATCTATTCACCAAGTTAGGCCTTCAACTGCATACCATACAGTGGGTGCTCACCTGGAGTAAGCACAACAATCATTACCCGTCGCCGGTGCCGGAGAACTCGAAATTCGTGACGGCCTGGCAGGCTGCGGGACTGATTCAGGACGGCGCCGTGGTGGGCACTTCCGGCATTGGCGGCAACCAGCGCTGTTCCTTGCTGTACTGGGCCATGCGCGACCGGTACCGTGCCGAGGGCCATCCCAAGGGCTTGACCGTGGTTTGTGTCGGTGGCCAGGGCGGGCGCGGGAAAGTGCCGGGCACCTTGGAAGAATTGGCTGTGGAAGGGTTGCAGACCTGTCTTATCGCGGGTCACATCGAGACGTACAAGGCGCAGATGAGGCTGGCCGACGCGGGCAAACTTGAGTTGCAGTGCCTGCCGCAGGGCACGCTGGCGCTGCTGCTTCAGGCACAGGGCGAGGGCGTAAACGAAATCATCAACAACACGGGACCGGGCACGTTTATCGACCCGCGCACAGGCCGCGGCACGCCGGTGGTGCCGGCGGATGCCAGGCAATATGTGGAAGTGCTCGCAGACGGCCGATTCAAATACACGCTGCCGCCGGTTGACACGGCGGTATTTAGTGCACCTGCGGCTGACCGCAAAGGCAACATTTACGCGAAGAACTGTGCTGTCATCTGCGAGAGTCTTGAACTGGTCAAGGCGGTGCGCAGAAACGGCGGCAAGGTTATCGTGAACGTGGGCCTCCTGGTGGACGAGGGGTACGACGATATCTTCATTCCGGCGGAAGAGGTGGATGCCATCGTGTATTGGCCCAACGTAGAACAGACCGCCACCATCAAGCACCGCAAGTACTGGGACTGTTTTACCTTGAACAGCAAGACGAGCGAGGCGGAGGGGCTGGCGCGGCAGAAAGTCATCAATGATTTCCTTGGCATTACGCCGAAGCGCAAACCGGCCGATGCGATACTGGCCCGGCTGGGGACGCGCATCTTCGTGGACCTGGCGCGCAAAGGCGACCATGTGGATATCGGGGTCGGCCTGCCCGAGGAAGTGTCCCGCCTGCTTCATGAAAGCGGCGTCATGGACGAACTGGTCATGGTTAACGAAAGCGGTGTGTTCGGCGGGGTTGCCGCGCCGGGCATCTTTTTTGGTGCGGCCATCAATCCGCGGGAAATCGTGTCTTCGGCGGAAGCCTTCCAGCGGGTGTACCGGCGGCTGGACTGGGCCATTCTGGGTGCGCTTCAAATTGATGAACGGGGGAATGTGAACGTATCGAAACGCGGCGAGGGCGCCATTAACTATGTCGGTCCCGGCGGGTTTATAGACCTGGTGGCCAACGCAAAATCTCTGTTATTCTGCAGCGCCTGGGGCGAGGGCGCGGCCTATGAACTGGGCGATGGCGCCATAAAGGTCACCGCCCCCGGGAAGCCAAAATTCATCAGGGAAGTGGACGAGATAACCTTCAACGGGCAGGAAGCGCTTAAGCAGGGCAAGACCGTGGTCTATGTAACCCATGTGGGCGCGTTCCGCCTGACCGAACGGGGCATGGAACTTATCTATGTGATGCCCGGCATCGAGGTGCAGCGCGACATTCTTGACGTGTGCCCCATGCGCATCGTGCTTCCGGAAAGCGGCGCCCCGCAGGTTGTACCCGAAAACATACTGACCGGCCGTGATTTCCGCCTGAATCTGCGGGACGCGGAAGTGTAGTCTTTCTAAGGCGGGTAGTGCCCGTAACGCGGTAAAGGATGGCAGGTACGGAGCATTCAACTATTTGCTTTTTACAGGTCTTATGGAATGAAAAGATACCACGCTTAGGGCCATTTCGCTGACAAATAATTATGAGTTCAGTTTCTTACTACGAGGAGCGTTGTGTCCTGGTTTGGTTCAAAAATCCAAAAACAACGCGTCATTCCGGTTTTTCGCGGTGGAAAAAGGACGTGTAGCGGAGTGGGTGCCAGGCCGCGAAAAGACCGGAATGACCGTGTTTCGGCTGTTTATTAGGGAAGGCGAAATAGGTTGATACAAGCGTTTTTTACTCTCCCTTTATTCTTCTTTGTCTATAGAACTGCAACTTGTTGCGCCTAAGGCGGCCGTGCGGCTTGCTACTCCGGCAATTCTTCATCTTGCCCGTAATCAATATCGGTGTCGGTGTCTTCTTCTTCTTCTTCCTTTTCTTCCGAAAGGGGCCGGAGTAATGCGGCGTCATGACCGGCCTCATCCATGACCGCCTCGCTGACCTGGATGGGACACCCCACGCGCAGCGCGATGGCGATGGCATCGCTCGGCCGTGCGTCAATCCGGAGCGCCTGATCCAACAAGCCCTGTTCGTCCAGCTGTTCCAAATTCAGGTACGCGAAAAAGGTCTGGTCCTCCAATTTATAAATGGCGACCGAATTCATTTTCCCCCGCAACCCCGTTAACAGATTGCAGATCAGGTCATGGGTCATGGGGCGCGGCGGTTTCTCGCCCAGCAACGCGAACTGAATGGCGCTGGCTTCGGGCAGACCGATGGTGATGATCAGTACGCGATCTTCATGGCGCAGCAGCACCGCCGGGAAACCGCTTCCCTGCAATTGGGTGATTCCAAGGACCGTTACGTCCAGCATGGCATCCTCACTTTCCGGCGGGCAACCGCCGTCCCGAACACTCGGGTTTTGTCCGCACGCATGGCGGGGGGGGGAACGGACCCCAACAGCGTCCGCGCCGGACCGCCAGCCTCTACCGGCCATTGTACTGTCACTACGGGGATGGGAATCAATCTTTTGAGACGACAACAGGCAAGCGGCGGCACGCTCCGGGCGTGTTGTCATTCCGTTTTGGTTATGCTCACGGTTTCGCCTGCGTGTCTATCGGCTTGCGCCGGATGGAAGGGACCGGACATAATAGGGGGCATTGTATCAGCATATGGTTCAACAGGGTATCGGTTTGCAAGGGGATATCCCCGGGAAGCGGCGGTTTTTTTTCGATGAAGATAGTTTTTTTTGCCTGTGAAACCCGCAAAATAGCGGCGATACGGTATCGTATTGAATCTTTCGCGCGCCTGCTCGAAGCGGAGGGACATACGTGCGTGGTGTGTACGCCCGCCTCGGTCCGGACGAAAGAGCGGCTGTATGAATCCCCGGGCCGCGCCGGCAAACTGGCTTACTTGTTCTGGGTGCTGTTGCGGCGCCTTTTCCAGCTGCGCCATGTGCCCGGTGCGGATGTGGTTTTCTTCCGGGGGCCGGTCTTTCCGTATGGGCCTCCCGTGCTGGAGCGCATCATCCATCGCCTCAATAAACACCTGGTGATGGATCTCGATGACGCGATCTGGGAGCGCCCGGCCTTTGTACACAGTCCCTTTGTCCGTTTCATGGATTTTGGGTGGACCGTGAAGATGGCGAAATGGTGCCGCCATGCCGTGGCGGGCAATGAGGTGATCAAATCTTATGTGGAGCGGGCGGGATGTCCCGCCACGGTCATTCCCACGTGCATCGATATGGACCTGCACCGGCAGAAAGACTATGACACGACTCCGGAGCGGCCCGTGGTGCTGGGCTGGACGGGGCTAAGCGACAACCTCGGGTACCTGGACCGCATCGCGCCTGTCATAACATCACTGTCCGAAAGATATCCGCTGGAACTGATGATATCCACGGCAAAACCCTATCACTCCCCGGGTATTTCCATACGCAACCGCAGGTGGACCATGGACGAGGAAATCGCCTATCTCACCGAAGCCGACATCGGGCTGATGCCGCTGGAAGATACGCCCCGGGCGCGGGGCAAGTGCGCGTTCAAGGCCCTGCAATACATGGGCGTGGGCACGCCGGTGGTGTTGTCGCCCGTAGGCATGAACCGGGACGTGGTCGAGGACGGGGTGACCGGGTTTCTTGCCGATGCGCCGGAGGAATGGCGGGACCGGCTGGAACGCCTGATTGCGGACGCGGGCCTCCGGGAGCGGATGGGCCGCGCCTCGCGGCGGTATATTGGGGCGCAATTTTCGATTACGGCCTGGTACCCGGTTTTTAAAAAAGTCCTCGAAGACGCCGGCCGCCCCGGGAAAGGTGCGTGAGATGCCGTTACGACTGACCAATAACCGTGATATCCACCTGGCCCAGGAATGGGTGGTGCAATTGAACCGGTGGATCGCGCATCACGGGCTTGAAGGCTATGACCCCTTTGACATCAAGGCCCATCCCTGGATACGCGCCCTCCAGCGTCAACCGTTGCTCCGCAAGGGGAGTTCCGCGCTATGCGACCTGTTCCCCGTGCTGTCGCGCAAGGTGCTGCGCATACGGCCGTCGCTGAATCCCAAGACCCTTGCCCTGGTGGCGCTGGGCGACCTCCGGCTGTTCCAGATAACGGGGGATGCGGTGCATCTCGACAACGGCCTGGACGGCCTGAAACGGCTGGAGGCCATGGCCGTTGACGGATATCGGGGCCTCTGCTGGGGCTATCCCTTTCCCGTGCGGGCGGCCGGGCTGGACTGCCCCGCCGGGACGCCGGTAACCGTAATATGCGCCATCGCGGGGGAAGCGTTCCTGCTTGCCCATGAGATTAGCAATGACCGTCGTTATCTCGACCGTGCGCGCAGCGTGTCCGCCTTCCTGCTCGGCGATATCCCCCGTATCCACCGGGCAGGCCCGGGATGGTGTTTCGCATATACCCCCGTGGATAACCGGCGCGTACACAACGCCAATTTGCTGGCGGTGGAACATATCCTGCGGACGGCGGCGCGTACCGGCGACGCCGAAGCGTTGCCGGAACTGCAGCCCGCGCTGGAGTTCAGCCTGTCGGCGCAGCGGGAGGACGGCGCGTGGCCTTACGGCGCCTGTGACGCGGACGAACCCTACGAACCCGCGCTGATGCGTCTGGTGGACCATCATCACACGGGCTTCGTATTGCGGTCGCTGCACGGCATTCACACGGCGGCGCCTTCCACCGTCACGCTTGAGGCCCTGCGGGCGGGGTACCGGTATTACAAGACCCTTGTCCTTCCCAGCGGCATGCCCGTGAACGGTGGCGGCAGGTGGCCGGTAGACATTCATGCCTGTGCGGAAGGCGTACTCTGCAACAGCGTGCTGTCCGCATCCATGCCCGTCACCCTCGCGAAGGCCGTGCTGGTCCTGCGCTGGACCCACTATCATCTTCGCAACGGCAGGAACGGTGCGCCGTGGTACCGCAAGTATCCGTTCATAACATCGCGGGTGGTGTTTCCTCGCTGGGGCGTAGCGTGGATGTATCGCGCCCTTGCGGAATATCTTTACGTGGTTCACGATACCTATCAGCCCTGAGCCCGGGCGCGTTCTTCCAGGGTGGCATAGAGCCGGGGACGTTGCGCGACACACAAAGGCGGGCGATGGAAGGGCCTGAACCAAAGGCATAAGCGGCGCAGCGTGCGGAGATGATGGGTGAGGAGCCGGGCATTCCGCCGGCAGGGCCGATAGTGCAGGGACCGGATATGCGGATGCCCGCGATGCAGCAGGGCGCACCACAGATGCCGGAACCTGTAACCCAGGAGGTTACAGAGAGGATTCAACGTTTAGGGGAAGCCGTAAAACGGCATGTGGCACCATCCTATAGAGACCAAGTGCAGGGGATGTTGACACCTGTTGTGCGTGAACGTGACGGTTATTTGTCGGATGTAAAGAGCGTTGCTGAAGAATTGGGACTTGGATATAAGCTGGAACTGGAAGTACACGCCGTCAAGGGCATAGATGAAAACGGTAATTGGACGCACAAAGGGCTCAACCGCATTGCAGAGAAACTTAAAGAAGGCAGGACGCCTTCGGATTTGTTGCGGACGACGCTGTTTCTGCCGCCAGATTCGGCGCCACAAGCACGAGAACACCTTCAGGGGGTGGTTGACAGTCTTAAATCTCGCGGGTATGAGGTGTATCTAAAGAATGGAAAAGAGGATATTGAGAACCGCTTTTTAAGCCCGACCCCTGAAGGATACCGCGATGTAAATATTAAGTTTACCAAGAACGGCGTGACACGCGAGTTGCTGTTGATGCAGGAACACATGTGGCGCGTTAAAATGGGCATGGGTCATGAAATACTTGAAGCGTTACAGGAGAGACATGGAAAACAATTAACTGATGCAGAACGTATGAAACTTCAGGTGCGTTCTGCTCAATATTATTTGGATGCGTTCAAATCGGACAATCCAGCGCTTTTCGGGGGTATCATGCCCGCAAGCAACGAAGATGCCATGAGAAGCGCAGAGCCATCTCGAATATCCTCTGTCGGATGGGAGACTGGAAAGCCTAACACTTCTGAATCCAGTTCGACGAGTTCATCGAACGTGTACCCGCAGCAGCCGTTGGCCCGAAGTTCTTCAACCGTCGGCAATGTTCGCTCTGACATATCAACTACCTCCAATAAGAGTATACCACAGTCTATTGAAGGAACGCCATCTTCGGGCGGGGTGCTGACAGAGGCTATGGAGGGGGTACCGAAACGGAGACGGTTCGAGGCGGTGACGCCTCGGGGGGATGTGCGGGTGTTGGGCGAGTTCCAAGTGGTTGATGCGGGCAGCCTGATAACGTCGGAATTAAAGCCGCAGTTGGACCTGACACCAAGCCTGGGTAAGGCGTTGCATGAATATGCTGTGTATCGGCAGAAGGTTGCGGATGGGGAAGTAAGAGTTCTGGATGAATATCTTGGTCAGGGGGATATGTTCCAGGAAAGGCGCGATCCGGTTGTAGATACACTTATACGAGAATTGGACATTCGCGGACGTAAGAGCGCCACCTCGTTGTTTTCTTTGTTGGACCGGTATGGTAAACTGGCGGAAAAGGTTGATCTTGATACACCGGACATGTTTACCGGTGAGGTTGACCAGACTACACCACAGGAGTTATTGAGCCGTGCAAGACAAGAACTTGAAACAGAAGCCGCCGGACGCGCCAACGAACGAGCAAACGCCAGAAGAGAAGGCCGCGTACCGGGCGCACTTGGACCGGATGCGGGATCTGGCCAAAACGTCGCCGGACCCGCGAATGCGCCTGCTGGCGAAGGCAATTATACAGACACACAAGGCGAGGTAGGGGATACCCAATTTTCTACCCTGTCGCCGGAGATGGAGGCGGAGCGGGACCTGCTTCTGAAACGTGCCGGGGGCGATGCGACGCGGGCATGGAAGATTTATGAGCGGATGGTGTCGGCAGCGGCGACCCGGGGCGAGCCAGTGGACCCGCGTTTAGCGGATACGATGCGACGGGCATTGCTGGGCACGGGCGAACAGGCGGACTTATTCGGTGAGGCGGCGCCTCAGAAGGAGCGGCGCACGTTCACGCGGCCCGCGGAACGTCCCGTGCAACAGTCGTTGGAGGGGCTGGACGAGGGCACGCTGTTCTCGACCAAAAACGAAGCCTCGACTCCTGACATGCGCTACTCTACCTCTCAGACCGACACACCCGAGCTCAAGCGGTGGTTCGGGGACTCCAAGGTCGTTGACGAGGACGGGAAGCCGCTGGAGGTGTACCACGGGACGGCGGCGGAGTTTCATACTTTTGAAGAAGGTTATGGAAAATCTTTTA
>JAKJCY010000144.1 GCA_022706235.1 Candidatus Hydrogenedentota bacterium
GACCCCGCAACGGGGTGTGTGTTTACACCGGTGGATTGCGATGACGGGAATGCCTGTACGGTGGACGCGTGCGATGCGGCGACGGGCTGTATCTATGCGCTCGTCGTTTGTGAGGATGCGGATGTCTGTACCAAAGATGCCTGTGACCCCGAGACCGGGTGTGTGTTTACGCCGGTGGATTGCGATGACGGTGATCCGAACACGGAAGACGCGTGCGACCCGGTAACCGGCGTATGCATACATACGCCTATTTCGGTTCCCCATCCCGCGGATATGGACGTGAACTATCGCATCGGGCTCAGCGAGGCCATTGCCTATCTCGCGGGCTGGCAGGGCGGCAGCAACCCCATCGCCTATGCCATACGGGCAGCCTACCTGTGGCAGAACGGCGAGCTGTATGTATATGAATCAGAAAACGCCCCGCCGACGTGCTGGGTGCTGGCGTCATGAGCGCAAGGGGTTACAAGAAAAATCCAGGGGACCGTGATACGCGTTAAAGGACACAAACGACAAAAAGGACAGAAAGAACTTTGAAAAATGGTTCAGGTTGGCCGTGTCCTTTGAGTCCTTTATGTCCTTTTAGTCCTTTCTTCAATCCCATTTCTTGATTCAGCAGACTATTTTTTGACCACTTCCATCTCGTATTCAAAGGATGTGGATTCGTTCGGTTGCAGGGTCACCGGTTTTCTCCAGAGTTCCGCTTCCAAGTCGTTCAGGTAGTCCGGGTAGGCGTAAAGCCAGGCGAAATCGAGGGTGTCATCGTTGAAGCGTTGTACAATCTCATAGCCCTTATCTCCGGCAAGGCGCCATTCGCTCTTGGGTGCGTCAAGATCATAATAGTGCTCCCCCTCGCGCAGGCCGGCGATGATGGGCGGGGCCGTACGGGTGATGGGTTCGCCTTTGCGGTTGATGAACTGTGCAGTGACCGATTGCAGGGAACCAAGGTCAAGATTGGTATGGGAGCGGACAATAGCCTGACGAGGCCCCTTGCCAAGATTCTGGATTTCCACCTGGAACTTCAAGAGGGGCGCACCGGCTTCCAAGGAGATACGGCGCGTAATGAGCCAGGAATCCGCCTCCGCTACCAGGGTGATGGCATTTTCAGAACGTTCGGAAACGCCGAATTGAAAAAACATCCCTGAAAGGTCATAGGTCCCGCCAATACGGGTTTCCTCGCCGCCGCAGAAGGGGAAGAAGAGGTTGCGAGTGATATTTGTGCCCGTGACGGCGGTTCCCGTCTCATGGTCTAGAACGCGCAGGACCCTGCCGCCCAGGAAGGGCGCCACGTCTACATCGAGTATTCCGTTGCTGATCATGGGCGCTTCCATGGGTTGACTTAAAGCCAGCCCTAGAAGAAACAGCAATTTCAAGTCGCCCTGGCGTTCCCGAATAGACTGAAAACCGTGTTTTTCCGCCCGTTCTATAAAAGCGGCAATGGTGTTTAAATCCGCCAGCGGCGGGTTGAAGAGGAGGCTTTCATTTTCAATGCGGTAACCGTTACGGGGGAAGGTTTCCGCATAGGTAAGCGGCATGCGCGCCACACGTACCCGCTCCAGGAGGCTTTCATCGTCTTTTACCAGGGCTTCCGCCCGGTCAAAACAGGCATGGGCCTTCTCGAGCATCTCATCTCCCAGGTAGCCCTGGGCGGGATTGGTATAAAGATGCATGTGGATATTTTCTTTTTCAACCTTGTCATGAAGCATCGTGATATATTCATACAAGGGATTCCAAGCCTGCTTGTAATAGCCCTGAAGAAAGTCCTGCAACAGGGCTTCGCCGTCCAGGTCGGGGTTCCACGCCAATTTCGTTACATACCAGGGGCGCAGCAGGCTGAACTCGCCGCCGCCGCCGCCGTGTCCCATGCCCTGCAGGTAAATGCCTTCCACGCCGATGTCGCGGTAAAAGCGCATGTCGGCAGCCAACGCGCGGAAATTGGGGAAGGGCACGTAGTAGTGGGCGAAGTTCACGATATAGTGCCAAATGTACAGGTGGGAGGTGATTTTGGACCAGGCCTCCGCCCGTCGCTTATAATCCGCGTTTAACGGACACGCGGCGATGCTGTGGCTGTCGCAAGAGGGGAACATGTGGCACAACCAAACGGCAATGTTCGGATGCATCGTGAAGTCCTTCGGCGGTTCTTCCGTGTACATATAGGCCAAGGTGCCAATCAGTTTGTCCGGGTATACCTTTGCCGTACGTTCCGCCAATTGGTTCAGAAACCAGTACTGGGTGCCGCCCAGGGTGCCGTATTGCTTGTTGATGGCGGCGCATTTATCGCATTCACAATAGTTATAGTAGTCCATTTGGGAAAAGTTGTGCTGTCGCGCGCCGGGCATGTCCTTCATGCGCTGGAGCATCTTTTCCGTGACGATATCGAGTACCTTCGGGTTGGTGAGGCACAGTTGTGTCTCGTGACGGCGCCGTACCCCGCCAATCTCGGAAAAGTATTCCGGGTGTTCATCGAAGTATTCGTCCGGTGAAATGAACCGGAAGTAGCTGTGACAACGCCCGTCGTGGGAATGTTGTATGCCGTAGGGGTGGTCTGCGCCGCCTTCCCCGTGGTTTTCACGAACACGTGCCTGAAAGGTCTCGTCTCTGCCCGGCCAGGCATAGCTGGTATGACGCCATTGGATGACTGGTTTTCGCAGACCATCTTCCTGCGGCAGCGCCAGCGTATCCGTTTCGGGGGTCTTGGTTTCGTCAGTGGCGTACCAGCGCACCCCCAATCTGTTTTCAAGAAAGTCATAGACCCCGTAGAGTGTGCCCGCTTCCGGAGTGCCGGCAATGACCAGGTGGGGCACCACGGTTTTCATGTAATATCCCTGTTCCCCGAGTGCTTCCTTGTCGGGCGCCACGCCCAGTTCACGGGCGACAGGCCCGCAGCCCAGCAGAATCATGGGCGTCTCTGTGACGCCGGTGACCTCCTGTATCGGCAGGGTTACCCCCGTGCATGCCTTGAAAAAATACTGAAATTCTTCCGCTGCATGTTTTTCGGAAGGGCTGGCGCCTTCCTGAAGCGCGATCTGGTAGGCGCTGACGCCGTTTTGAACCAGGACGTTGGCATCATCGGAAAAAGCGGGAAAGGGCTGCAGAATCGTCACAAGGGCTGCAATAATGGCACTGGCAACGTAAATGTTTTGTTGTGAACACATGGGCCTTCTCCAACGTTAAGATGAAACACACAGTAATACCATCTATTGGACTCATGAAAAGCGTATTTGTTTCACCCTATGGGGAGAAGCCCCTATTTGCGGACGGTTTTCAGCCGGAGGGTATTCAAAAGGTTTGAGAGCGGTATGGGGGCTGGGAAAGGTTGACTCCCCTTCCAACAAAATTCACGTGCATGTTTCAGGATAAAAGTGGCAATCAAACGCTGTCGGACGTGGCCAGACACTGTCCGGCCACGTCCGACAAAATGATTCGGCAGGCTACTTTCTATGCCGAGAGATTGAACCAGCCGACCTTCGCTTTGTTCAAGGCATACCCTACTTCTTTCAGATAGTCTCCATAACAGGTCATGCAGTGGAAGCCGCGTTCTTCCTGAAGAAGCCTGTTGCCGTCACCGTTGATGCGTAAATTGATTTGGCTGGTGCAAATGTCGAGTTCCGGGTTGTCCAGTACTGTCGCTTCATATCCGAGCCACCGTTCACTGGCAAAATCGGGGGCAAGCATGGTCATGTTTTGGCCGACTTTGAACGCCACCTTGGGCGCGGCGCCGTAATCGGATTCGAAATGGGTGCGCACGTGCATGCTCTCCAGATTGGTTCCGTCCATTTTGCGAGGTGCGGTGCAATGGGCGACTGTAATCGTGTTGTCGTGGGGATAGGTGGGGTTACACAGGAACACGGGTTTGCCGCTGATATAATGCAACAAGATGCCCGAGGGAATCACAACGAAATCGGATTCGCAGAAGGCCAGGCCGCCTTCATCATTGAGCAGGGTAAGGCACAGGCAGGCCGTGGTCTCGGACATGGTGATGATCGTGCCCATGCATTCGCTTACCGTGATGGCGTCCGTCTCGTTTTCCTCCATAAGGTCGCGGAATACTTCTGTCAGCAGGAATGCTTTCTCCGTGAAGGTGTACATCTCCTCCAGGGTGTCCGGAGACCCCGCACCGGCGATCAACTCTGCCGTGGTAATCTGCTGTTGCCGGGGCAGGAGTGTGATACCGGGCTGCCGCAGGTATTCACGGGCCAGGTCTTTGCATTGCCGCACGAGGGCTTCATTAGCGCGGGCGGCCTGTATCCGCGGGGCCAGTTCCTCATAGGGGACCTCGGCATATTCCAGGCCCCACAATTCCCGGGCGCGTTTCGGCGCACCGCTCATGCGTCCCTTGTCCCAGCCGATGGCGGCGCCGATGGCGACCACGCGTTTGCCCCGGATATTTTTCAATCCGTGCAGCGCCCGCAAACGCCATAACACTTCATCGTAGTTATCGACAATAACATCCCCATAATCCATGCCGCCCGTTCCCTGGGGCGTGTCCGTTTCCCGACGTAAAAAACGCGGGTGGGCGATTTCGTACCACAAGTAGGCCGGGCCACTGTTATGGCGTACAAACATCAGATTATGTTTATTGGGGTCCGCCAGCGCCATAATCATATCGGTGCCTCCGCCTGCGCCGAAGATCAGGACGCCGTCATGATCTTCGGCGGCGATGGCCTTCGCCTCTTTCGGCGAACAGGCCGATTTCAGGGGGAGCATCTCCAGCGGGAAATCGGCTTTCGCCACCATGGAGTCCAGTTCTCCCTGAATTTTGACGCGTTCCGCCTCAGCGTGCGCTTCGGTGATAAGACCGCCCCAGGGACGCCAGGAGGTCGCATCCCGATACGTGGCGATGGCATAGGCTAAAACCGGTTGAATGCGCAGGGGTTTATCCTGTTTCAGGACGCGCCGCGGCAGAGTCTGGGCAAAGGCGGTTCTGCCGCCCAAGTGGTGCAGCAGCACCCCTCCCAACGCGGCGGCGCCCGTGCCGGCCATGAATTGGCGGCGGCTGACTTCGGGCGCTCTTGTGCCGCAACACCCGGAACAGCATTGAGGATGGGAATGTCCATGTTCTTCGATATGGCTCATTAACGTACCCTTTCGTTTTTAGGACGCATTCGACCACATTTCCGACCATTCAGTATGGCAAGTCGGCCGATACGAATACCGGCGAATCTTATATGCGGCTGCGCATAACCTGGGACAGGGCAACCTGTAATTCGTCACAATCGCTGTATCGGCCCTCAGGTTTCTTGGCGAGCATTTTCATGATGATGTCTCCCAATACCACGGGGCATGCGGGATTTACCTGGGAGGGATGCATCGGCATGACGGCCAGATGGCATTGGTACAACTTGCGCAGGTTATCCACGCCGAAGGGAACGCGATCCGTGAACATCATGTAAAAGGTGATGCCCATGGAATAAATATCGCTTTGCGGAGTGATTTTTTCTTTGCGAATAAACTCGGGCGCGACAAACATGGGCGTAATCTGCTCGCCGATATTGCGGTCCAGCAGTTCGACCAGAAAGGTGCTGCCATACAGGGAAAAGTCGACGATTTTCACGATGCCTGTGCGTGTAAACAGGACGTTTCCCGGTTTGAAATCATGGTGGATGCATCCCTTGTCATGGAGATATTGCATGCCGGTGCATATCTGCAGGCAAATGTTGAGCCGTTCACCGAGTTTGTAGGGACGGTTGAGCAGGTACCATTTCAGGCTCGGCCCGTCGATATATTCCATAATCAGGCAGCGTCCTTCGGTATCGTCTATGAAGTCGAAGATTTGAACAAGATTGACATGTTTGTATTTTTTAAACTTGGTGATGCTTTTCTGCAGGTCGCGCACATGAAGACGGTTCCGGAAAAAATTCTGGTGAAACAGCTTGATAGCGACGGGAACGCCTTTGTTCATGTCAATGCCGAGGTAGACCCGGCCCGTTCCCCCCTCGCCCAGGATACGTTGCAGTTTGTAGTGGTAGAGTTTTGGTATGTCGGGAGAGTATTGATTCTCCGCCATTGCATGGGTGTCCTTATCTCGTCTCGTCCAGGTTCAGGCGTATTTCCGGGGCGTCGCCCCACATGCGGTCAAGGTCGTAGAAAACCCGGGCCTGGTCGCGAAATATGTGCAAAATAACATCTCCAAAATCGACTACCATCCAACCGCAGCGATGGTCGCCCTCCATGCAGCGAACGGCATATCCCGCATCACGCATGGCTTCTCGTGTCGCGTTGGTGACCGCCTTGAGCTGCGGTTCGCTGTTTACGGTGCACAATACAAAAGCATCCGCGATTAGCGTTAAACCGGCAACCAGGATGCCTTTTATGTCGCGGGCTTTCTTGCCCGCCGCGGCAGCGGCGACGCACTGCACTTTGTTGCGCAGATATTCATGTTCGGATGGGGTTGTTGATTTCATTATAGATTCAGGGCTGCTGCTCCTATCGTCCCAGTTCCCGTCTCAGGATTTCATTGACCAGTTGAGGATTTCCTTTGCCTTGGGTCGCTTTCATCACTTGACCCACAAAATAGCCGAAAACCTTTTCCTTGCCTTCTTTGTATTGTGCCACCTGGTTCGGGCTGGCTCCAATAACCTGCTTGACCGCGTCTTCAATCGCGCCGGTATCACTGATTTGGTTTAGTCCTTTTTCTTGGACGATACTATCCGGAGATTGGCCGGAGGTAAACATTTCCGCCAGCACTTCTTTTGCAATCTTACCGTTAATCTCGCCCGTATCAATCAGTTTCAGCAGGGCGGCCAGGGCATCCGGGGCTACCCGGCAGGCTGTAATTTCCGCCTTCGCTTCGCTCAACAAGGCTTGCAGTTCCACTGTCAGCCAGTTGGCGGCTTTCTTGGGGTCCGCTCCCGAGGCCACGACCTTCTCATAGTAATCCGCGAAATTACGGGACAGTGTAATGACATGGGCGTCATAGCCGCTGAGCCCGTACTGGGCCTCCAGGCGTTGCTTACGTGCCATGGGAAGTTCGGGCAGTTGGTGCCGTATCCGCTGCTCCCAGGCGTCATCAACGACTATGGGCGGCAGATCAGGTTCCGGGAAATACCGATAATCGTGGGCGGATTCCTTTTTCCGTTGGCTGAACGTAATCCCCCGGTCCGCATCCCAGCCCCGGGTTTCCTGGATGATCACACCGCCACTGCGCAGAATCTGTTCCTGACGGGCAATTTCGAATTCGATGGCTTTCTGCACGCCGGAGAAAGAGGCAACATTCTTGACTTCGGTCTTTACACCGAATTCGGCGTGTCCCTTGGGGCGAAGGCTGATATTGGCTTCGGCGCGCAGGGAACCTTCCTCCATGTTGCAATCGCTTACATCCAGATACTGCAGAATCTGCTTCAATGCCGTCAGATACGCATGGGCTTCCCGGGCACTGCGGATATCCGGTTCGGTGACGATTTCCAGCAGCGGCACACCGCTGCGGTTAAAATCTATGCCGCTCTGGCCGCCGCCCAGTGCGTGTGTATTCCTTGCCGTATCCTCTTCCATATGCGCGCGGGTTATGCCGATGCGCTTGGAACCGCCGTCCACCTCTATTTCGAGGGCGCCATTGTCGCACAAGGGCAAATCATACTGGCTGATCTGATAGTTTTTCGCTAAATCAGGGTAAAAATAGTTTTTTCGGTCCATTTTAGACCAGCGTGAAATCTTGCAGCCCAAAGCCAGGCCTACGGCGATGCTTTTGTTGACCATGTCGCGGTTGAGAACGGGCAGTGCCCCGGGCATTCCGAGGCAGATGGGGCAGACGTTGGTATTCGGCGGCGCATGGAAATCTGTCGGACACGAACAAAACACCTTGGACTTACTGTTGATTTCCACATGCACTTCCATGCCGATTACGGCTTCATAATCCATAGCGAACTCCTCAGGCGACAGGGGGGCGGCCCATGTCGAAACCACGGTTTTGCTCATAAAAATGTGCCGCCCGAAGCAGCGTCTCTTCTTCGAAAGGACGGGCCATCAACTGCAGGCCTACGGGCAGGCCCGCCTCCGTCAGGCCGCAGGGAACCGACATTCCAGGCAGCGTGGCCAGGTTGACGGAAATGGTATAGATGTCGCTCAGGTACATCTCCAGCGGATTGTCTGACTTGGCCCCGAATTCAAAACTGGGCGTGGGAGATGTGGGGCCGGCGATAACATCGCATTGTTCAAATGCTGCGTCAAAGTCCTTTTTGATCAGCCGCCGCACCTTCTGGGCTTTCAGGTAATACGCATCGTAATAGCCGCTGGAAAGCACATAGGTGCCCAGCATGATGCGGCGCCGGACTTCGGGACCGAAAGCCGCGCTCTTGCTCATCACATACATTTCCTGCATGGTCTTAGCTTCGGGATGGCGGAACCCGTACCGTACGCCGTCGAAACGCGCCAGGTTGGCGCTCGCCTCCGCCGTGCAAATGATATAGTACACCGCAATGGCATATTCGCTGCAGGGCAGCGACACGTCAACAATGGTGGCGCCATGGTCGCGGAACACCTCAATGGCCGCCTCGATTTTTTCGCGCATCTGATCGCTCAGCGCGTCCGTGAAATATTCTTTCGGCAGTCCGATGCGCAGCCCGCGAATATCGCCCGTAAGCGCCGCGGTAAAGTCAGGAACCGGCAAATCCGCCGAGGTGGCATCCATGGCATCGCGCCCGCAAATGACGTTCAGGGTCAGGGCTGCATCTTCCACGGTGCGTGTCAACGGGCCGACCTGGTCCAGGGAAGAGGCGAAAGCCACCAGCCCGTATCGGGACACGCGTCCGTAGGTGGGTTTGATACCCACGCAACCGCACAGGCAGGCGGGCTGCCGGATGGATCCCCCGGTGTCGCTGCCCAGGGAGAGGGCGCATTCTCCCGCGCTGACCGCAGCCGCGCTGCCGCCGCTGGAACCGCCCGGCACGCAACGCAAATTCCAGGGATTACGCGTAGGTTTGATGGCGCTGTTTTCCGTGGAAGACCCCATGGCGAACTCGTCCATGTTTACTTTTCCCAGGAAAACCGCATCCGCTTCTTCCAGTCGCCTGACCACCGTCGCATCGTAAGGGCTGCGGAAATTTTCCAGCATTTTCGAAGCGCAGGTCGTCTTGCCGGTGCGCGTGCAGAGCAATTCTTTCAGCGCGACCGGAACGCCGGCCAATGGGCCCGCTGTTTCGCCTCGCCGTACTTTTTCATCCACTTTCGTCGCCATGGAACGGGCCGTATCATTCCAGCGCTGCGTGTAGGCGTCCACCTTGTCCTCCACCGCGTCGATGCGCCGCAGATAGGCTTCGGTGACATCCAGTGCGGAAACGGCGCCGCTTTGAACGGCGTCCCGAATCTCGCGGGCCGATTTCCAATGCCAATCCAGAGTCATGAACCGTCCTCTCCTTCCAGAATTATAGGGACAATAAAGTGTTCGCCGTTGTCGACGGGGGCGTTTTTCAGCGCCTCTTCACGGGGAAGGGGAGCGCCTGGCACGTCTTCACGAAGTATATTCGTCATTTCCAGGGCATGCATCATGGGCTCGACTCCGGATGTGTCCAGGATATTCAAGGTATCCATGTAAGCCAGTATATCGCCCATCTCCCGTACCAGGCGTTCCTGGGCCGCTTCATCCAGGCTCAGTTGCGCCAGGGAGGCCACGTAAGATACGTCTTGCTTGGATATTTTGGTCATAAGCAACCTTTCAAAAGGGGGATAAATCGATGATGGATAGCATAACAAAGCGATGGCATTCGTTTCCATGTACCGGAACCGCATAGTGAGGAAGCGGTTGTGTCTTTGTGTGCGGGGTATGTCTGCTGTTTTTTTCGGCATACGGAAAGTCTCGCGTTGGTACCCAAATCCGAAAGCAAGAAACCAAATTATTGGACTAAGGCCAATAAGGAAAAGGATCGTAGAAGCGGCATCCTCCCGCTATACATCAAGAAGTCCATACGGACCATGGCTACAATGAAAGCGGCAGGATGCCGCTTGCAGGATCCCCGCCATTCCTTACGTGCGGATAGGGGTGGTGCTCTCTGGATTTATTGAATCTGAATTTTTGTGGTATGATACCGGCCATCCAGATTGTTCCCGTAACGGTGAATCTTACTTGGTGTGATAGTATTTTTGTGAAATCTTTTGGCGGTATCCAGTGTGGTTTTCTTGTTTCAAAAAAAAAGGTAGTTTGTAAGGGAGATGGCTAATGGATATTTTTGAGCAAATTTCAACCTGCGTGATAAGAGGAAAAATCAAGGCCGATTCGCCCTATCCGCCTGACATGAGGGGGCAGGACGGTGTTTTTGAACTGGTACGCGATGCGCTTCAGCAAGGGACCAACCCAAACGATGTCCTTACCAAAGGACTGATGCCCGGAATGAATGAAGTGGGGAAAAAATTCAGCCGTAACGAAGTCTTTGTGCCGGACCTGCTAATGGCGGCCAAAGCGATGACGTCCGGTATGGACCAGCTTAAACCGCATTTTGAATCCGGAGCCGCCAAGCGGCGCGGTGTGTTTATTGTCGGTACCGTCAAAGGCGACTTGCACGATATCGGCAAGAATCTGGTGCGGATGATGATGGAAGGCGCCGGGTATGAGGTGATTGATTTGGGCGTCGATGTCAGCCCGCAGGCTTTCCTTGAAAAGGTGGAAGAACGGCCTGGGAGCATGGTCGGATTAAGTGCGCTGCTGACGACCACCATGGTGAACATGGAAGAAACCACCCGTCTCGTCAAATCGAAGTTCCCGGAGACTATTGTTGTTGTAGGCGGCGCTCCGCTCACGCAGGAGTTTTGTGACAAAATCGGTGCTGACGCATATTCACCGGACCCGCAGGGCATTATTGAATGGCTTGACACGAAAGTTGCCTGACGGCAGTCCGGATGCCGAGTTCATGGAACGCGTTGCCGCGGGCCGAGACTTGAAGCCTGTTTGCGTATTCCAGGCCGGCGATACGGTCGTTTATTGCCGCATCCAGGGTTTTCAGACTGATGACGCCGCGTGCCGTTCCCGGGGGAGCGGTGTCGAAAATGTGAGCGTGCCACAACGTGGTCGTGCTCCGGGATAAAATGACCGGGACGGATCTCATGGCGTGCCTGTAACATAAGGGCATCCTGGGTTGTATGATGGCCATGTGCAATTCAGGCACGTTCATGATGGTGCGGGTTATCCCAAAAGGAGCGGAAGGTTTCGGAGAAGAGCATGAACGGGCGTGCTGAATGCAGCGATGAAAAATTAATGCGGTTACTGTGTCAGGGTGAACAGGAAGCCCTTGTCCAACTGGTGGAACGCTACCAGAACGACGTC
>JAKJCY010000145.1 GCA_022706235.1 Candidatus Hydrogenedentota bacterium
TTTAACGTGCTGCATCCGATGGGCTGGGACGCGTTCGGCCTGCCTGCGGAACGCCACGCGGTACGCACAGGCGAGCATCCGGCAATTATCACCGGTAAGAATTGCGACACCTTCCGCAGGCAGATTCAACGTCTGGGCCTGTCTTATGATTGGGACCGTGAAATTAATACCACAGACCCGGGGTATTACAAGTGGACCCAGTGGATATTTTCCATTTTGTATGAGCGGGGCCTGGCCTATGAAGTGCAGGCGCCGGTAAACTGGTGCCCGGCATTGAACACCGTTCTGGCCAACGAGGAAGTTAAGGACGGAAAATATGTGGAGACGGGCGATCCGGTCGAGAAAAAGGCCATGCGCCAGTGGATGTTGAAGATAACGGCCTACGCGGAACAGCTTCTCGCGGATTTGGACGGTCTGGACTGGCCTGAAGGCATCAAGGCCATGCAGCGCGAATGGATTGGGCGCAGCGAAGGAGCGGACGTGGTGTTTTCCGTGGCGGATTCGGACAAATCTTTTACTGTGTTCACTACCCGTCCGGACACCTTGTTCGGGGCGACCTATTGTGTTCTGGCACCCGAACATCCTCTGTCACTGAACATAACTGCCCCGGAACAATTACAGGCCGTCAAAGACTATATTGAAGCGGCATCCCAGAAAAGCGCCCAGGATCGGATGAAAGACGAGCGTACCAAGACGGGCGTATTTACGGGGGCTTACGCGGTAAATCCCGTTAATAAGGCACGTATTCCCATATGGATTGCCGACTATGTGCTGGCGGAATACGGTTATGGCGCCATTATGGCAGTGCCTGCCCACGATACCCGGGACTATGAATTCGCAACGAAGTTCAACCTGCCCATTATCGAAGTCATCTCTGGAGGGGACATATCAAAAGAGGCGTGGACGAGCGATGGAACACTGGTCAATTCCTCTCTGCTTGACGGTTTGAACGTGGCCGAGGCAAAAAAGAAAATTTCGGGATGGCTGGAAGAACGCGGGGCCGGGCGGGGCACCGTAAATTACAAATTGAGGGATTGGCTCTTCTCGCGCCAGCGCTACTGGGGTGAACCCTTTCCGCTTCTCCGTCTTGAAGACGGCTCGATACGGGTCGTTCCGATGACCGACCTGCCCATCCTGCTGCCGGCCCTGGATGATTACCGCCCTACTCCGGACGGTGCGCCACCGCTAGCCCGGGCGCTGGACTGGGTAAACACGGTGGACCCCGTCACCGGCCAGACCGCAAAACGAGAAACCAATACGATGCCGCAATGGGCCGGGTCCTGCTGGTATTTTTTGCGTTTCTGCGATCCTCGGAACGAAACGGAAGCCTGGTCAACAAAAGCGGAGCGCTATTGGATGCCGGTGGACCTCTATGTCGGCGGCGCGGAACATGCCGTACTGCATTTGCTGTATTCACGGTTCTGGCATAAGGTGCTGTTTGACGCCGGCCTGGTGCATACACGGGAACCATTTCTTAAGTTGTTCAACCAGGGCATGATCCTGGCCTATTCTTTCAAAGATTCCCTGGGAAAATACCACTATCCGTCCGAGGTGGAACGCGACGGAGAAACCTGGCGCTTGAAGGCTTCCGGAGAAGTTGTTGAAGCGCAAATAGAAAAGATGAGCAAGTCCCGGTACAACGTTGTCAATCCGGATGAGGTCATACGCGAATACGGCGCCGATGCAATGCGCCTGTACGAAATGTTCATGGGCCCCTTGGACCGGGATAAACCCTGGACAGATGAGGGCGTGCAGGGCGTGTTTCGTTTTCTTCGCCGCGTCTGGTCTGTATATGTGGGAGAGGACGGCAACCTGGGTACGCGTATTGTGCAAGGGACCGGCGAAACCGGCATCATACGTGAACTTCATAAAACCATTCGGGCTGTCACCCAGGATATTGAAGGGCTATCGTTTAACACGGCCATTGCGCGCATGATGGAGTTTGTAAACAGCGCCTTAAAAGCGGAAACGCTGGACCAGTCCTCGGCGGAGCAATTTGTCCTGGTCCTGGCTCCATTCGCGCCCCACATCGCCGAAGAATTATGGTCGCGTCTTGGACACACCGACTCACTCGCGTACGAACCATGGCCTGACTATGATGAAGCGCTATTGGTTGAGAACACGATGGAAATCCCCGTGCAGATCCTTGGAAAACTTCGCGGTAAAATTGAGGTTCCCACTGATTCCACCCGAGAACACATTTTGGAAGCGGCCAAGATGGACCCCAAAATCGCCTCGTGCCTGCAAGGCAAAACAATTGTCAAGGAAATCTATGTGCCGGGCAAAATGGTAAATCTCGTTATCAAGTGAACGATTCACCATCCAGTACAGGATATCTCCACACCGGTAATTCGTGGGGCTTCGCTTAAAGAAGGCGACATGCGCCTTTTTTTTTGACGCAGCCATTCAATGCCCGAGGAAAAGGCATCCCCCAGGATAACATGACGAGAAAACCTGCCGCGTTCGGATTTGTCTCACTCTTATCGCGGGAAAACCCCGATAACAACAATTTCGTGTATAATAGCACTTATTGTGATGTGGAATTTGTCTGTTAAGGCAATTGTTTAAACGGACAGCAGTACCATCAACCACGCTCCAGAGCGTAACGAAAGGAGCATTTTTAATGCCTTCACCTTACACTGTCCAGCAACTTTCCAAAATTGCGGGCGACTTCGTTGTAAAAAGGCGGGGTAGCTGGAACCACGAAGAATGGGAACAGTTTTGTGCCGAGGTATCCAAGTTGGGAATTACGCCGAATGCGGAATTACAAGCGCATCTGGGCTTGCTTCTGGAAACACTGAAAGTGTTCTACCTGTCCCTGCCCAAAAGGATCAAAAGCGCTTCAACAAAAAGAAAACCAAGCGCGAAACGCAAACCGAGGGCGAAAGCCAAAGCGGTTGCCGCATCCGATAAAAAAGCCGATGATCCTGCCTGATGGATTCGATAAACCTTCCTGGAGTCCCTCATCATGAATGAAGGTGGAAGGTATTTTTTCACGGGAACTGGTATCTCGGAGATGTGAACGTAGGGTTTTACACCGCCGCAGATCGTTTCTGCGGTGTTTTTTATAGATGAACCGGCAATAGATTGGAGCATACAGGACCATTCATGAACCTCAGTGAAAGAGACACCTTGTGGGAACAAATCCGGGCCGAGGCCGCCGAAGGCGTTTGGCGTGAACCCATGCTCGCCAGTTTCCTGCATTCGACCATATTGAACCATAAGACTTTCGAAGATGCGCTCGGATTTCAACTGGCCAGCAAGCTGGAAGGCCCTACGTTGCCTGCCTTATCTCTGCGCGACCTTATACAGGAAGCCTTCAGTTCGGAAGAAAAAATCTGCCAGAATGCCAGAGAAGACCTGCTGGCCGTTCGCAGCCGCGATCCTGCCTGCCGTAAATATTCGCAACCCATGCTGTATTTCAAGGGTTACCTCTCCATCCAGGCGTACCGGGTCGCTCATTATTATTGGCACAAGGATCGCATACACCTGGCGCTTTTCATGCAAAGCCGCATTTCGGAGGTTTTTGCCGTAGATATTCATCCCGCGGCGCAATTGGGTGCGGGGTGCTTCATCGACCATGCAACAGGCGTGGTTATCGGCGAAACCGCCGTGGTAGAGGATAATGTATCCATGCTGCACGGCGTGACCCTTGGCGGTACCGGAAAAGAACGAGGTGACCGCCATCCCAAAATCCGGCGTGGCGTGTTGATTTCCACCGGCGCCCGGGTGCTGGGCAATATAGAGGTGGGGGAGGGTGCCAAAATCGCCGCATGCGCCGTAGTGCTTCAGGATGTGCCTCCGCATACCACTGTTGCGGGCATTCCGGCACATCCCATAGGAAGGGAATCCATAGAACAGCCTTCGCTTGAAATGGACCATCACTTTCCAGGGTGACTTTTTTCATCTTGTATTCAGGTCGACAACATAAACGGAGGTATTTCATGAACAAGTTTTTCCTTTTACCCTGTTCACTTTGCGTGTTTTCATGTTGTTTGCTGCCGGGATGGGCTGATGACGCTCCTCTAGATATCGGTTCTCGAAGGGAGCTGTTTGTGGACGAGTACCTTGCAGAGAGCCTTGACAATGTACGACAAGTCTTGAACACACCTGAACATGAATCGGCCGCCCTGCTTTTTGATCGACCCTGGGAAGGCCGGTATTGTGGTTATGTGACCGTGCTGAAAGACGGTGACCTGTACAGGATGTATTATCGGGGCCTTCCGGAATCGGGCAAGGACGGTTCCAATAACGAGGTCACCTGTTGCGCGGAAAGCAAAGACGGCATTCTGTGGACGAGACCCGAACTGAGTCTCTTCACGGTACGGGACCAGGCGGTCAATAATATCGTGCTGGCGGACCAGGCGCCCTACTCCCATAATTTCGCGCCTTTTCTGAATTCCCGGCCGGATGCATCGCCGGACAAAAGATACCTCGCCATGGCGGGCACCTCGGAAACGGGCCTTTCCACCTTCGCCTCCCCGGACGGGCTGCACTGGCGTATGCTCAACCCGGGTGTAATACGGGACGGCGCCTTTGATTCCCAAAATATCGCGTTCTGGTCTGAAGCCGAAGCCTGCTATGTTTGTTATTTCCGCACCTGGTCGGAGGGAAGCTTTGGCGGCTACCGCTGGATCAGCAGGAGCACCTCCGCCGATTTCATCACCTGGTCCGTCCCGGAAGTGATGTCTGCCGGGACCACACCCCCGGAACACATGTATACCAATCAAACCGTTCCCTATTATCGGGCGCCCCATATCTATATCTCCCTGGCGGCGCGGTTTATGCCCGAACGCCGGGTTGTTTCTGAAGAAGATGCCCGCCGTCTTGGTATTGAAGGCGATTACTTCAAAGATTGCTCGGATAATGTGCTCATGACCAGCCGGGGCGGCAATAGCTATGACCGGACATTCATGGAAGGTTTTATCAAGCCGGGTATCGGCCTGGAGAACTGGACTTCACGCACCAACTACCCCGCATGGGGAATAGTGCCCATCGGTGAAACGGAGATGTCGTTCTATATACAGCATAATTATGGGCAACCCACCGCCCGTGTGGATCGTTACTCCATGCGCCCGGACGGTTTCGTCAGCATGCGCGCCAATTATGACGGCGGCACCTTTGCTACCAAGCCGCTCCTGTTCTCGGGCACTTCCCTGTACCTGAATTTCAGCACATCAGCGGCAGGCTCTATCCGCGTAGCCCTGTTGCGGGCGGATGGAACCCCCTTTGACGGTTACGGGGAAGACAAGTGTGAAGAGATCATCGGCAATATGCTGGATCGGCCTGTAAAATGGGAAGCCGGTAGCGATATCAGCAGTTTGGCAGGCACCCCGTTGCGTCTCCGGTTTCACATGAAGGATGCGGACCTGTACGCCATCCAATTCCGGTAAGCGATGTAACAGCCGATATCCGTCAAATGTATGATAACCGGTTACGGACACGCCTGAATCGTGTGCGGGTGTTATTTGTTGTTTCAGGCAGCGCCGTAAAGGGCAATGGGATAGGTTTAAATTTAAATCATTCACATAACACCAACCGGCAATGATGACGAAGGAGAAATCGGGTATGAAAACGGTGCGCGTGCAGCTCATGCTGGTGTTGGCGGGCGTTCTTCTTTTATCAGGATGTCCCTGGTTGCAAGAAGATGGGGATCCACGGTATACCAGTGCGAATCTGAATATTAACTACAGGCAGACAGAGGGAGTTATGCTTGCCTCCGGCATGGAACCGGAATATACGGAGGATACTGTGGAAACGCCGGAACGGGAAGTGGTGGAACCGGATGTCATCCGGCGCGACGGCAATCGACTGTACCTGTTAAACCAATATCGCGGCCTTACCATAGCGGACCTCGACAGCCAGGCGGTATTGTCCCAGACACCCACCTATGGGCATCCACGTGATCTCTATCTTGAGGGAAACCGCGCGTATGTGCTCGTCAGTTATGCCCATGAGATTCAGGTGGAAGCAAGTATCATCCGCGTTGCATATGGTTCGAAACTGTATGTCCTGAACGTGGAGGATCCCCGAAATGTCTCGCTGGAAGGAACATTTCTTTTTGACGGCGACCTGGTGGACAGCAGGCGGGTCGGAAATGTTCTCTATGCGGTGTGCAGCGATTACACGTTGTACGAGAATGAAGGAGATGCTGTCGTTTCTACAGAGGCGGCATACACATCTTACGGCGCCACCTGGGCGGTCAGTATCAATATAGCCGACCCGCACCAGATCTATCAGGCGGACGCGGAGTCTTTCAGCGGCTATGGCAATCTTATCCAAGCCACAAACTACGCCCTGTTCGTGGCGGCAAATGATTACAACGGCAACAGCAGCCTGATTACGTATGTGGACATCAGCGACCCTGAAGGACAAATCACGGTTCGGGGAAGCGCCGTTGCCCCCGGCAACATGGCCGACCGCTTCAAGATGGATGCCTGGAACGGGGCGTTGCGCGTTGTCACCAACACTTGGTGGCCGGACCGTCACACTTACATTACCACCTTCGACATTACCCGTCCGGATGTCCTGACGCAGCTTGGGCAGACCGCGCTGGCAAGCGCTTCCGGAGAAAGTGTCTACGCCACCCGTTTTGACGGACCGTTGGCCTATGTGGTGACCTACTTAACCGTAGACCCGTTGTTTGTTGTGGACCTGAGCGACCCGTCAGCGCCTGTTGTGGCTGGTGAACTGAAAATTCCGGGATGGTCCACCCACATCGAACCCCGGGGCGACCGGCTGATTGCCCTGGGGGTGGACGATCAGAACGGGCGCCGGGTCATGGTCAGCCTGTTTGACGTAAGCAATCCCGCAGCGCCGTTACGGCTGGACTACGTCAGTTTTGGCGAGGGGTGGTCCTGGTCATCCGCCTATGACGATGTCAAGGCATTTACCGTTCTCGAGGACATGATTCTGGTACCTTTCAGCGGTTGGAACGAAGCTTCAGGCGGAGGGTACGACCGGCTGCAGTTTCTCAGCTATACACGCACGGACCTGGACGTCAAAGGCAGTGTGGATGTACAGGGAAGCGTGGTGCGTTCTTTTGAATACGGAAACCGGTTTTATGCGGTCACCCAGGAGCATCTCGCGGTCATTGACGGGGGAAATGAGGCGGCGCCGCAGGTGGCAAATACCCTCGCCCTGGCGGAAAACGTGACGGATATTCTCCCCCTTCCCAACGGCTGGGAAGTGGAAGTCATACTTCGCCAGAATGCGGGAGACACGCTGTTGCGAGCGAAAGATTTCGCTTCAGGCACAACGGCGGGCGAAATCGCGGTACCGGCGGCTTCAGTATCCGGGGCTTTTGCATGGAACAACGCCGTTGTCGTAACCGCACCAGTTTACCAGTATGAGCCCGAATACCGCGCTTTTTATAAGGCCTGGCTGGTTGATTTCTCCGATGCCACGTCCCCGGCCTTGCTCGATGAATGGACCGCCGACCTGGAACCTTACTGGGGCGGCTGGTGGTGGGACCAGGGCATCATTCCTATGGAGGATGCTGTGGCGCCCGCCGCGTTCGATAAGGTGATGGGATATTATCCCTATTACTATTCCGCCACTCCCTCAGTCTTCCTCGCCGGAGATTATCTTGTGCTGCGAGGAACGCGCTCAAGCGGCGGCTGGTGGTTTATTGACGGCACGGTACGGGACATGTTGGCCATAATAGACCTCGCGGACGCGGATGGACTCCGTTATGTTGACTTCGAGGAGGAAAACATTCATAGTCTCGCCTCGGTGGATTCGATGCTTTACATTACCAGCTACGAAGAGGTGGCTGCCGGTGAGAACGCCTATTGCGCCTATTACCTGCAGACGTTGAACCCCTATGATCTCAGCCGCGGGCCCCGGATAAATATACCGGGCGTGTTCAAGCATAAAATACCGGAAACGGATTTCCTGGTGCTTGAAGATATGCAATACACCCCGGAAGGGGGAACCCATACCGTGTTGCGCTCTGTTGCCTTGTCCTCCAACTCCGCCGAATTGATGGACTCCGTGGATTTTGGTGAGGGTTCCTGGGAGTATACCTGCGATGGATTCGATATATGTTTTGCGGGCATCCCTTATTCCGGCGGGTATTATGGTTACGATACCCCTGTGGCCATGGAAAGCGGTGCCGGTTCCATGACCGTTGATAGCGGGTTGACGGATGGCCTTTACAAAGTAGGTATGTATGCCCTTTCAGGGCAAGGCGACTTCGAGTTCATCGGGGCCTGTCCGGTCGGCGAGTCCTGGGGATTACTGCTGGGCGCCCGGAACCGGCAGGTATATTTGACGGTATCCAACGCCGCCGTGGTGCGGTATGATTTTACCCAGTCGCCTCCGGTTCCGGCGGAAGTAAAACCTGTCATGTCCGGACCCGACAGGATACGCTTCGGCGATGCGGCCTATGCACCCCTGGGCTACAGCGGTGTGGCCGTGATGGACTGATGGCTTCGGTCAGTCGGCCCCTGCGACTTCCATCGCGATACGCGCCCATAGGGAAAGACGTTCCGGTTGATAGCGGATCGTACTGACATCCTTGAGAATAAATTCCAGTGGGCAGCCGTGCCGCTCACAGGCACGAAGGGTTTCAAGCAGGTCTCCTCGCACAAGTTCCGAATCAAAGGCCTCATGAGCCAGCAGGGCCGGATTGGGTTTACAGGAATAGGCATAATCCCGGCCAATGGCCTCTGCACCCCGGTCCCGGTTGACCCAGGGGCTCATGGATACCTTGCGGACATGGGGGAGCAGGCGTACTTCGTCCATCTTGCCGTCCAGCGGGTCGCAGCACCCGTAATAGACCAGCCCGAAGCGGGCGCAAATACGGCGGGTATACTCGATTTCAAAGTCCTTGAACATTCGGGGAGAGGCGGCGGAAAACATCTGGGCAAGACCGAACATCCATAAGTCCTTTGCCCGTAGTTTTTCCGGCGTGTATCCGGGTGCAGGCAGTTCATCCGTGTAAGCGCCGGTGCAATGGATCAGGCTTTGCGGACCACAAAAGAGGCCTTGCGTTTCCAACTGGTCCAGCAGGTCCAGGTATCCCTCAGTCATTCTGCCGACAAGCCGGTGCATATAGTCCGGTTTTTCCATCAGCGCAAAAAGCGCGTTCTCCACGCCCATCCAGGTGCTGATGGGATCCCATAACGAAAGGTAGGGGTCCATGCCTTCGGCACGCACCTCCAGGAGCCCGTCGAAAAGTTCGTGTGCCAAATCAAGACGCCGTTCCGTCTCCCCGCTATCGTGCGTAATCCGGGGCATCCGGAGTTTTTCCAGGTCATCTTCAGTTTCGAACTGGTTGATAAACCGGTGGCCCACCACGTCATTGGCAACATCCGTGGCCACCGTTTCTTCTTGCACTTCGATACCGAAACCGGTGTTGTGAATCGCCTTGGGAATGCGTATAAACGGTTCAACGACCATGTCCACCGGGAAATGACGCCATTGGTACAAGGTGCGGCGCAAGAAGGTTTCATAACGGCGGCACTCCTGACTTGTACAACACAAGTCAAGGTCCTCATCCGGCGCCAATTCATTCCAGCAGACCTGGTCAATCATCACCATGGGCCGTTCCGGGGATAGCCCGTTTAGTCGGCGCCAGAGCCGGCGCTTTTCTTCCTGAACCGGCAATGCCGCAATTTCCGCCGTACGCGCAGCCAGGTCGCGGATGCGTTGAATGTCCTGATTATCCGGCAACTCAAATTCCTTCCAGTTAAAGAGGATGGGCTTGGACGAACTATCCGAAGCACGGCGCCGCCACCGGTGAGGTTTCGCTCACGCGTAGATTTGCAGTATTATACACAAGAAATGGTACTGGCATTGTTTTTCCAAAAACAGGTGTCTTTTTCCTATGACTCGCCTGTACAAAGGAAACCTGCGTTTAGGAAAGGACATAAAGGACATCAAGGACTGAAAGGACATCAAGGTTCGTGGAAAACCTGAAACGTAATATATCGAACCTGAATTACAGTTGTCCTTTTAGTCCCTCCTGTCCTTTGGGTCTTCTGGGTACATTCTCCCCGACCCCGTCTAAAACAGCATCCGGAAAAGGAACCTTTCAATGCCCTTTGCGTTTCCTTCCCACCAGGGATTAATCGCGCCGCTCTGGCGCCTCAAACCCGCCTGGTTCGACATCCCCGCTCTGTTTATCGGCGCAGCCATGCCCGACGTGGTTGATGGTACTATTGGCGTGTTTCGCGGCCATCTGGGCCAGGGGTTGGGACACTCCCTCATCGCGTTGCCCCTGTTGTGCATTCCCGGGGGCCTGGCGCTGTGGTGGCTGTCTCGCACTGTCGCGCGTCCCTGGAACGCCTGGAAACGCTCCGGATTCCTCGCCCGCGCCTGGAATGCCGGTTTGGAATCCGTGCACGCCTCGCCCGCGCCCGGTACGCGAACGCATCAGGCGGCGCGGGTAGTAATATCCCTCGGGTTGGGCGCTTTTTCCCACCTGTTCTTTGATCTGATCTCGCACGGGGGATTCACCTGGTTCTATCCCTGGACACCCAAGATCAAACTATTCCCCGCGTGGTGGTATACCACCTGGTACAGGCTCCCGCTGCCCGGATATAACGAGCCCTATCCCATCGGGCCTCATTTCATTATGTGGGTCTTTCTGGGCATCCTCGGCATCATACTGCTCTTTTATCCCTACCTGCGAAAACAGTACCGGAATTCATGATAAGCCAGCAACCACATACCGTAAGGCCGATAAAACCGACAAAACCGCACCCCTTGTTTACCACTTTTTACCGCGACAAGCGGTTAGATTCGAAATCCAAAATTAAAAACAATCCATAACCAGCGGCAGAGCCAGTGGCATGAGGAAGACCGCTATAAGGGACTTGAGGAATGTCGATATATCATAATAATCCCAACGTCTTCGCGTGAGTTGTCTTCACGACCCGACCCGCGTCATGCCGGTTTTTTCGCGGCCTGGGACTCCTGTCAAGGTATTGATTGGTAAACCGCGAAAAAGACCGGCATCCAGATGGAAGCGCCTGAATGTATCGCACGGCCCTTTTACACTTGCCCCTTTATTACCTTCCTACGTCTTCTGAACCTGATAGGGGTAGGGAAGACCGGTTACCCGGTCTCCCCTCCCTCCGAACCGTGCGTGCGGATTTCCCGCACACGGCTCTC
>JAKJCY010000146.1 GCA_022706235.1 Candidatus Hydrogenedentota bacterium
ATTTCAGGAAGATGGGCTACGGCGGCCCCATGCCCCCACGCGGTTCCGATCACCGCTACTTTTTCAGACTCTATGCGCTCGATATTCCGCTGGTGCTGAACCCTGGAGCGAAAAAGTCGGATCTATTGAAAGCGATGGAAAATCATATCCTGGGACAGGCGGAACTCATGGGGCGGTATAAACGCTGACCGTTGGTTATGCCCCGCCGTCAACAATGACGACAATTAGGCGTGTTATCTGAACGTTCCTCTTCGCTTTCAACGGCGAGGGCGCCCGTGGGGCACGCTTCAACGCATTCCCGGGCACACAGGGTGAGTGCCTTCGACAGCGTTTCTCCGAAAGGAACGGCCACGTGCATGGTGAAGCCGCGTTCGGCGAAGGCCAGGCCGAGGGCCTCGTGGCGTTCCGCAGTGATCTGAACACAGAGGCCGCACCTGATGCATTTGCCCGAATCGAATATCACGTCGCCATGACGCTGAAGCCCGCCGGGCGCCGGCCGCTCGGCATTGCGGAACACCCTGGCTCGCGCCCCATATTCGGTGGCGAAACGGCGCAGTTTACAGGAAACCGGCGCGTGGCAGTCGCAGTGGAGACAGCGTTCCGCCTCTTCGCGCATCTGGACGGGGTTACGGGGACGCTGTAATGCCCCAGGAGAGGTACGCCCGACGACATAGGCCTCCAGTTGCTCCCGGGGAAGCCGTCCCATGGTGGACTGATACCCATTCCCGGGCTGCTCCACGGCCGCGCTGAGAAAGGCATGTGCGGCTTTGGCGGCGCTTTTACCCGAAGCGATGGAGCGCACCGGCATCCGCTGTTCTTTGGCGTAGAATACGCCCGTTCTTTCCGCAGACAGAAGGTTGCAGGCCAGCACGACAGCATCGGCCTCTTGTAGAAGCTGCGCCAGGGACACCGCCGCTCCGACCTCGGTCTCATAACGGAATTCCACACCCGAACGGTCAAGCCGATCAAGTTCATCCTCTAGCACTTTTCGGGGCAATTGGGTTTCCGGATACCCGCGCAACACACCGCCGCCTGCCGGGTCTTTCTCATAGACCCGGCAGGCATGCCCGTACCCCCTTAACGCATACGCGGCAGCCAGCCCGGCCGGTCCGGCGCCGATAACAACCACGGTTTTGCCGGACACCGGTGCGGTTGCGGGCTTGCCGCCGTCCCCGCCGGACGTTTCCCCCAGTTGCCCGTGGAGTTGGCGGATGGCAACGGGGTCATCGTAACTGCCGCGCCTGCAGCCCGCCTCGCAGGGAGCCGTACAGACCCGCCCGAGCACCGCCGACAGCACCAGCGCCTGCTGCGCGAGGGCCTGCGCCGCGGCGGCTTCACCCCGCGCCAGCAAGCGCAGCATGAGGGGAATATTCAGTCCGGCGGGACATGCCCGCTCACAGGGCGCTTCGCAATCGCCCTGATGTTCACTCAACAGCAGTTCCAGCGCGGCCCGCCGTGCCTGACGCACCGTTTCCGAATCTGTTGCGATAACCATGCCCGCTTCGGCGCGCGTGGCGCAGGCGGGCAGGAGCCGTCCCCGGTGCAGGTCTTCCACCACACATACCATGCAGGTGGTGTTGGGCGGCTTTCCCGTCGCATAACACAGGGTGGGGATTTCGATACCCACGCTTTGCGCCGCTTCGAGCAGGGTCGCCTTTTCCGGAACCTCCACCTCGATCTCGTTTATGGTAAGTTTTGGCATGACGTCTATTCCACCTTCACCGCATCCACCGGGCAAACAACCCGGCAGTTGTCACACTTCGTACACAGGTCCCCGTTGATCTCATGCAACGCATAGGGATTCGCCGCAATGGCGCCGGGGGCACAGACCTGGGCGCACTTGGTGCAGCCGATACAGTCTTCCGTAATCCGGTACGTAATCAGGGGTTTGCATTTTCCGGCGGGACACCGCCCTTCGATGTGGGCCTCGAATTCATCCCGAAAATACCGCAAGGTTGTCAGCACGGGATTGGGCGCGGTCTTGCCCAGGCCGCACAGACTCTGAAGCTTCACTACTTGCGCCAATTCCTCCAGTTGCTCAAGGTCGCCCCCTTTCCCTTCTCCGCGGCACAACATGCCCAGGAGTTCCAGCATGCGTTTCGTGCCCACGCGGCAGGGCGCGCATTTGCCGCACGATTCCCGCTGGGTAAAGGAAAGAAAATAGTGGGCCATTTCCACCATGCAGTCCGTGTCGTCCAGAACGACGAAACCGCCCGACCCCATCATGGCGCCCGCTTCCAGCAATGCCTCATAATCCACCGGGGTGTCGCACAAGGCCGCCGGAATACAGCCGCCCGAGGGGCCGCCTATCTGCACCGCCTTCAGCCGGCGCCCGCCCGCCACGCCGCCGCCGATGTCGTCCACAATATGACGTATGGTGCTGCCCATGGGCACTTCAATGAGGCCGCCCCGGGCCACCTTGCCCGCCAGGGAAAAAACCTTGGTGCCTTTGCTCCGTTCCGTGCCTATCGCCGCGAAGGCCGCGCCTCCGTGGCGCAGAATCCACGGGACCATGGCAAAGGTCTCCGTGTTATTAACCAGCGTCGGGCAGCCGTGCAGCCCCTGCTGCGCGGGGAAAGGCGGCCGGAACGCGGGCGAACCGCGGCGGCCTTCCAGGGAGGCGATGAGGGCCGTCTCTTCGCCACAGACGAAGGCCCCCGCGCCCCGCGCCACGCGCACCTGGAACTCATGGCCGCTGCCCAGAATATCTGTGCCGAGATAGCCTTCGCGCTCGCACAATACAATCGCTTCCTCGACCCGGCTGATTGCGAGGGGGTATTCGGCGCGAATGTAGAGGATGCCCTCCCGGGCGCCCGTGGCCAGGCTGGCAATAAGCATGCCTTCAATAACCCGCAGCGGGTAGGATTCGAGAATCATCCGGTCCATGAACGCGCCCGGATCTCCCTCGTCGCCGTTGCAGATGATATATTTCCGTTCGCCGGGGGCGTTTTTTACGGCCCGCCACTTTAACGCCGTCGGGAAACCCGCCCCGCCGCGGCCGCGCAATTGGCTCGTCTCCATCTCCGCAATGACGGCCTCCGGTGACAATGCACGCCCGGATTCGGGCATCAGGCCCAGGCAGGATTTCAACGCGTCAAATCCGCTCAGGCGGCGGTATTCCTCCATGTCGGTGGGGGCCATCTCCCCGCAATATTCCGTGGCCAGCCGCCGCTGCGCGCCCAGGAACGATTCCACAGGCGCATCGCGCACATCCAGCGCGTACCGTGCGGGCGCGTCCCCTTCCTCCCGGGTATAGGCGCGCCGCAACCAGCGGCTGGTCATGCCGCGCAGTTGCGCCCGGGCACCCGCGGGCCTGAAGTGGGCCGCCAGGATCGCCTCCACATCCTCCGGCTGCACCTTGGCATACAAATGGGGCGGTTCGTCCGGCAACACGATTTCCAGCAGGGGCGTCTGATGGCACATGCCCACGCAACTGACGTGTTTCACACGCACGCTGATGCCCAGGTTTTCCAGCGCTTCCATCAAGGCGCCGCGTATCTTTTCGCTGCCCCCCGCCACGCAGCAGGACCCCAGGCCGATGCGTATTTCGCCGGCGAACACAGGCGCTTCTTTCCCGATGCCGGAGGCCTGCAAGGAAACGCGTGACTGTTGTTCCAGAAAATCCTCCAACATGCGCGACACGGTATCCGGAACCACATGGCCATAGGTGACCGAGTCAATACGCACCGCCGGCGCCAGGGTGCAACAGCCGAGACAGGCGACCTTCTGCACGGTGAACAGGCCGTCAGCGTCCGTATCCTCGCCCTCCTTCAGGTGCAATTGCTCCGCCACCGCGTCAAAGACCGCCGTGGAACGTTTGACATGGCATGCCGTGCCGTCGCACACGCTGATGATATGCTTTCCCACGGGCTTGCGCCGGAATTGGCTGAAAAAGGTGGCCACACTTTCAACGGCGGCGGGGGTAATGTCCGTGGTTTCGCACACCCGTCGCAGGGCCTCCTCCGGCAGATACTTGAACTGCTCCTGTATGGCCTGCAGGATGGGAATCAGAGCATCCGGCCTGCGGCTTGAGCGCTCAATGATATGGTCCACTTCCGTTATGTCAAGACTTGTTTTCATACAGTGTTTTCACTAAACCCGACACAAAGGCCATGAGATTTAACATCCCTCTATGAACGATAATAGCGCAGATGCGGCATCTTGCCGTGTTAAAGCGGCTGGAAGCCGCTTCTACATGTGACTCGTTCCCAAGTTGCACTCTTGTCATTACCCACATCTTTCCGTTCAGGATAGGGTATTGAGATGCCGACGTATGTATTCAGCATCCCAACGGGATTCCATATCATAGCCCAGGGTTGCGGTACCCCGCTACCCTGGGTAAGCGATGCCTCTCCTTCTCTCTTTTCTACTCCAACGGAGTTACGTCGGCTTTCCCATACGGCATTTACACCACTGTGACGCAACCCCGTTGGGGTAAACGGGAATTGGGGGCGATTTCCGACCCAGGGTAGCGGAGTACCGCAACCCTGGGCTTTGTTCTTAAATCCCGTTGGGATATTGAATTCAAACATTCGCTTTTCACCGCTACTATTTATTGCCAAAAGATGTGGGTAATAACAAGAGGCGCATTTGGGAACGCACGTGGGCGCGCAATTTTATTTCGCGGACCTCACGTCATGAACGTTGAATTCAAGGCCTCGGTGCAGGGTCGCGAAGTACAAGTTCGCCTACACTTGCGTTACGAAATTCAATTTCGTAACGAGCCCGGCTCGAAGGTACCTTGAAGTTCAACACGGATTTTACACTGGATAGGCGAACAAGAACCAATTTATGAAGCGTTTGTGCCTGAAAAACAGGCCTGATGCCTCCAGGAAAGCCGTCCTGCTGGAAATAGGGTCGGAGGAATACGGTATGATTAAGGCGTCACACTGACACGATTATAGGCGCGCGCAACAATACCACCCTTCAACGGATAGAAAGCGGAGAACACCATGATTAAGATTGGAATCATCGGACAAGGCTTCATCGGCAAAATGCACCTGGCCACGCTGCGCAAGTCATCTTTGGCGGTCGTCACCGCAGTGGCGGACCGGGAACCATCGAACCTCGAAGGCAAGGCGGTCGCCGGCAACATTGACGTCGCGGGAGATATCAGCCTGGAAGGGGTCGCCCGTTACGAGGATGGCGATGCCCTGTTGCGCGATCCCAACGTGGAGGCCGTACTGATTGCGCTGCCCACCTATATGCACAAAGAATATATCCTCAAGGCCGCCGGGGCGGGCAAACACATTCTGTGCGAGAAGCCGTTGACCCTCTCCTCAGCGGAAGGACGCGATGTACTGGAAGCCCTCAACGGGTACGATCGCGTTTTCATGTCGGCCCAGTGCATCCGGTTCTGGCCGGTCTATGTGGAGGCGCGCAAGTATGTGCTCGGCGGCGTTTACGGCAACTTGCTTTCCGCCCAGTTCACGCGGCAGAGTTGCAAACCGACCTGGAGCTGGCAAAACTGGCTCCTCGACGATACCAAAAGCGGCGGCGCGCTGCTGGATTTGCACATTCACGATGTGGATTATGTGAACTGCCTTCTCGGCACGCCGGACCAGGTTAACGCGATTGGCTGCGATATGCCCGGCGAAGGCGTGAGCCAGGTAAATGCCTGTTTCCGCTATGCCAACGGCCCGGTAGTCGCGGTGGACGGCGGCTGGATGCATCCTGCCGATTTCCCCTTCCGCATGGGCTTCCGCATGGAATTTGAACAGGCGGCCGTCGAATTCGACAGCAGGATCGACGGCAACCTGCACGTGTACCCCGCAGGCGGCGGGCATCTCACGCCGGAACTGCTTCCGGGGGACGGATACAGCCGGGAACACGAATACTTCCTGCGCTGCATCCTGGAAGGCAAAAAGGCGGAGGAAGCCTCACCGGAATCGGCGGTCGCGTCGGTAGCCCTGGTGGAACGGGAACGCGCATGTATCCGTTCCACAGCAGGAGCATGAAAAAAGACGCGGCCACTGAGGCTGGTATTCCCGGTGGACGGCGCATTTCAATGTGCCGTCAATTTATCCGAAGCGATGGGGAAATACGCCGCGGCCGTGTTCCTGACGGGAGAAAATAACTCCGTTCCCAAATCTGCCACTACGACAAAGTGAAGGGATAGACTCGCCATGAATAAAGACCGGGTTCACGCATTTCACGGGAGTTTTCCCGTCATGCAGGCATTGATGTGTTTCTTGATTCCCCTTTTTTCACCCGCTACCGCCGACGCGCTGGAAGTAGAGGTCAAGCCTTTCCAAGGGTCGCCCATGATGCATGTGGACGGCAAGCCGGTCAGCCCGCTGATGTTCTTCGGCTGGGAATCCGGGATCGGCGGCGCCACCGATGTAGCCCTGACCACGGAATGGCAGGAGTTCAGCATCACGGTGGTTGCCCCGGAAGACACGGACGGTGACAGCGGCATCCATTTCCGGATGGGAGGCGAAGGACCGGGAACCGTATGGGTGGATAATATCCAGGTATATCCCGGTGAAAAGGTGGCCACCCCTGCGGAAAATTGGGCGCGCGGCGGTGACTTCGAGGGGACCCGCGAAGACATCGGCCGCGACTGGAAGGTCTATAGGACGGAAGGGGCCGAAGCGGATTGGGTTCCCGATGCCGATACCTGCGTTTTAGGCCGGCAAAGCCTGCGCGTGGACATCAAAAAAGCGGGCTCGGACCACATGCATCTGCACTGGTACCAGTCCGGCTATAGCGTGAAACGCGGACAAAAATACACATATTCGCTCTGGATGAAAGCGGATAAACCGCGTACGGTGGATTTCATGATGCTCCACATCGGCGCGCCGTGGACGCTCTATCCAGCGGAATCTACACTCGATACGCCTTATGTGCAGCAGGTACGCCTGGCGCGGGACGCTGGTGTCCATATCTATAGTTTCGGCATCTCGATGCCCTGGCCGGAACCGGGTAAGGCCCCCGACTTCAGCGGGGTGGACCGCTGCATGGAAACCACCCTGCGCGAGGACCCGGATGCGCTGCTGTTGCCCCGGTTCGACATGGCCCCGCCGGGCTGGTGGCTGCAGCAGCATCCCGATGACGGTCTGCGTTTTGATGATGATAAAACCGTTTCCATGTCCGTGGCCTCCGAAACCTGGCGGACGGAAATGCAGACCCATCTGCGGGAACTTGTCCGGCATTGCGAAGCCGCCTTCGGCGTTCATATGCTCGGGTATCATCCCTGCGGGCAACATACAGGCGAATGGTTTTATGAACGTTCCTGGGAGCCGCGTCTCTCCGATTTCTCTCCCGCAATGGACGCCGGGTTCCGCAGGTGGATCCAAACACGGTACGGGTCGCTCGATGCCCTGCGGCAGGCGTGGCAGGAGCCGGACCTCACCTTTGAGTCCGTCCGGGTGCCCTCCGCCGACCGTCAACGCGCCACGACCCTGGGGCTTTTCCGGGACCCGGTGGCCGAAAGGCCGGTAATAGACTATTTCCACTACAAGCACGTCGCCATGTCAGAACCGCTCGAGATGATGGCGCGCGTTATCAAGGAAGAAACCGGCGGCAAGAAACTGGCCTGTTTCTTTTACGGGTATCTCTTTGACATGCACGGTATCCCCATGGGACCCCAAAACAGCGGGCACCTTGCCATGTCGCGCCTGCTGCAGTGTCCCGATGTGGATATTCTCTGCTCCCCGATTTCCTACCTGGACCGCGAACAGGGCGGCGCCGGCATGTTCATGAGCGCCGTGGACAGCGTGAGAAACCACGGAAAACTGTGGCTGAACGAAGACGATACCCGCACGTGGCTGACCCCGCCCGACGCAGGCTACGGACGGGTGGACACGCCCCAAGGCGCCTTCTGGGTCCACCAGCGCAATTTCGCGCAACTCTGGCCGCGGCGGCTCGCGGCCTGGTACATGGACCTGGGCGGCACGGGCTGGCTGAACGCCAAAGAGATTTGGGGCAACATCGGCCGGTTGCAGCGGTTCTACCGGGAACACATGGAGACACCCGCGACCTGGGAACCGGAAGTCGCGCTCATCGTGGATGAGGACAGCCCGAACTACGCGGCCTGCACCGCCCACTTCCATAGCCCGCTGGTTTATGAAATGCGCAGCCAATACTTCCGCATGGGCGCCCCCTTCGGCATCCACCTGCTGAGCGACCTCGTCGCCGGAAACGTGCCACCCGCCAAGGTCTATTTCTTCGCCAATTGTTACCGGCTGGATGCGGGACAGCGTGAAGCGGTGTTGCAGGCCACGCGCGGCAAGACGGCGGTATGGTTTTACGGCGGCGGTTTCCTCGGAGAAACGGCCGATGATGCCAACATCCATCAAATGACCGGCATGCAGGTGAAACGGAGCGCTCCGGAACCCGGTAAGGTCGCCCCCGAAAAACCCGCACAGGGTCTGGCGTCGGGACTGGAAGCGCCTTTCGGTACCGAGACGGTACTGGATCCCCTGTGGGCGGTGGAGGAGCCCGGAGCGGAGGTCATCGCCCGGTACGGTTCCGGCGCGGTTGCCGTCGCCGCGAAACAGACCCCGGACGGATTACGCGTGTATAATGGCACGCTGCACTGTCCGGCGAAATTACTGCGCAACATCTTGAACGCCTCGGGAGTTCATGTGTATTCGGATTCGGATGACATCATACTGACGGACGGACGTTTCTTCAGCATTACCGCCACGGCCGAGGGCACAAAGTCTTTGTTGTTCGCGCAAACGGCAACCGTTACGGATATTCTGGACAATTCGGTCCTGGCTGAAAAAACAGTGCAGCTGCCTCTGGACATGGTCCGGGGAGAAACGCGGCTGCTCCTGCTTCGGTAAGCATCAAACGTGAACGCGCCTCAACAGGGAGCGAAATAGGGAGTCAAGCCATGCCATTCACCCGACGTGCATTTTTTCGGAAAGGCGCCCTGAGCGCCCTTGGAACAACCGGTGCGGCAACCCTCGCGGCCGGACAGCCGGGAGACGCGGCCGAAGACGGGAACTGGACGTTTAATGATGTGGACGCCTCGCTCGCGGCGGAGATTCAACAGCAACTGCCTGACCGCTTATTCGATATCCATGCCCACCTGTACAGGAACAGCGACCTTGGGCTGCCCTGTCCGGAATTGCCCGGAGCGGGACCGGACAGAACGGATGTCGACGCCTGGCGGTTGCATCTGGGCAAGGTCGCAGGCGCGCAGCGGCTCGCCGGGGGCCTCTTTTTCCCGTATCCGGTGAAAAACGGGGATGTGGATGCCGGCAATGATTTTCTGCTGGAGCAGGTCGGTCGCACCGAAATGGCCCGGGGATTGATCGTCGTGACACCCGACATGGACCGGGCCAAGGCGGAATCCTATTTTCAAAACCCCCGCATTATCGGATTCAAACCGTACCATATTTATGCGCCCCGGGAACAAACTTTCGACGCCGCTTTGGAGGAGTACATCCCCGAATGGGCCTGGGAAATGGCCCATGCCCGTGAAGGCATCATCGTCCTCCATCTTGTGCGCCAGGCGGCGCTGTCCGACCCGGAAAACCAAAGGTCCATCCGCAACCTTTGCACGAAATACCCCAAGGCCAACCTGGTGCTCGCCCATGCGGGCCGCGGATTCCACGCGCCCAACACGATCCGCGCACTGCCCGCCTTGAAAGACCTGGCGAATGTCTATTTCGATACCTCCGCCGTATGCGAACCGGACGCGCTCATGGCCATTGTGAAAATTTTCGGCCCGCAACGGTTGCTGTGGGGCAGCGATTTCCCCGTTTCGCAACAACGGGGCAAATGTGTCACGGTGGGCGACGCGTTTTCGTGGATTTGCCCCCGGCGCATTGACGTCTATCCCGATGCGCCCGTGTGCAATCCGACGCTGGTCGGCCTGGAGTCCCTGCGGGCGGCGGTCCTCATGGCCTCCCTCCTGGACCTTTCCAAACAGGACCGGGAAGACCTCTTTTACAACAATGCCCTGCGACTGCTCCGCATGCAGGATGCCTGAAAGGAGAACGGATCCCCATGTCCCTCGTGCTGATCATTTCGCTTTCCTGCGCTGCGGGCGCGGAAATACCCGTATCACAGGAACTGCACCATCGCTGCCTTTCAGAACTGCGCGACACGCTGGAGAAGGGTGAAGAATTCATCAAAGTCCACGCTGCGGAATCCCTGCTCTGGACCGGGCATCCCGACCAGGTCCGCGAGGTGTTTTTTAACGAACCGCAAGAGGTACCCAAGTACCGTATCGGCGTGTGGCGCGTGCTGGCGCAGGCGGCGCTCAACGCGGCGGAACGACGGGAATATGAGGACAGGATTCTGGCCGTATTGCTCGATCCAAAGGCGCCCGACCGGCTGCATGCCGCCGAAACGCTCGGCAAACTGGGCGTCACCAGCCGGGACCCCGAAGTCCTGCGCCTGGCAAAAGAGGAAACCGGGCCCTTCCAGGCCATGGTCCGGTGGGTGCTGGCCAATTCAGGAAACGAACAGGACGAAGCCGCGCTTGCCGAGTTGCTGGCATCACCCGACGCCTACACGCGGGGCTGCGCGGCCTATGCCCTGCGGTTCTTTAAGACCATGCGGCCGGCCACGGCGGAGAAGTTAAACGCCGCCGCGGACAAGGAGCCGGCAGACTCCGCCTGGCGCACCCACGTGTTGAGCGCCCGGTATCTCCATGCAAACGCCGCCGGGCGGCCCGCGCTGCGAAACGCCTTACTGGGTTATCTTGCGTCAGGCGATACCGGTCAGAAACGGGAAGCCTGCGCCGCCCTGGGACGGGTGCCCAACCCCGAAGATATCCCCCTGCTGACCCCGCTGCTGGATGACCCCGACCGCGACGCCCGCGCCGGTGCGGCAGAGGCAGTGTTGCTCATTGAGCGCGGCCTGAAAAAATAACCGAATGGCTTCCTGGGAAGGTCGAGGTCGTTTTTATCCAACTGATTCGTCCCATCCCAATCCCGTTTATTTCAGGATGCGCCTTAAAATAAAGAGCCCCGTGTCTCTTTTGCGCACAGGGCCCACAACAGCACAGGGGTGATTTTTTTCTTATTTGACCCGGTTTTAAAATTCGGGCTCGGGTGGAAAGAACGCCTCCCGATGCGCCATCAGTTCTTCGCAGGTATCGATATCCTCAGGAATGGGAATGAGCAGGATTGGAT
>JAKJCY010000147.1:0-265 GCA_022706235.1 Candidatus Hydrogenedentota bacterium
CTACTAGTCGCACTTGATGAGGCAAGGTTACTGCAACAGGCCGGCAAAACAACTCTGGGGGTGGTCAATCGCGCTTATTACGCCATGTTCTATGCCGTATTAGGGTTGCTCCAACAGTCCGGCACTGTGCCGCGCAAACATACCGGAGTCCTTGCCCTATTTGACAGTGAGTATGTGAGGACAGGACGCTTTGATAAACGTTACTCAAAATATTTTCACCATGCCTTCAATCTTCGGCAGGTTTCAGACTATCACACCATCGAAC
>JAKJCY010000147.1:275-11018 GCA_022706235.1 Candidatus Hydrogenedentota bacterium
ATTGCGGATTGCGGATTGGCGATTGCGGATTTCGGATTGAGGATTGAGGATTGGGGATTTCGGATTGAGGGTTGCGGATTTCGGATTGAGGATTGCGGATTTCGGATCTGGGATTGCGGATTGAGGATTGGGGATTTCGGAGGGTTTATTTTCGGGAGCGGGCGGTTTTGATGGAGGCGATAACCATAGCCAGGATTTCGTTTGCTTCATTGCGCAGACTATCCACAAGGGCGGGCTTTATTTGTTCACTTTGGACGAGCAAGTCCAGCCAATAGATACACTCATCCGCTTCCTCCTCGACAATTCCCATCTTCGCGATAAAGTCGGCTGTGGAACGTGCCCGGCATGCAGCCCGATAGTTCGCACCGACCGATGTCCCTGAACGCAACAGTTGCTTGCCCAAGACCATACTGGTCCGACTATCCGGCAAAGATTCCACCAGTCGAATAATCCGCAATGCAAATGCCTGGGTACGTTTCTTAAAATCTTCCCGATCCATAACCGTATCCTAAACAACCCCTCAAACCAAATCAACTTTCTATCCCCCAATCCGCAATCCTCAATCCGCAATCCCCAATCCGCAATCCTCAATCCGAAATCCCCAATCCACAATCCACAATCCGCAATCCCCAATCCGCAATCCGCAATCCCCAATCCGCAATCCTCAATCCCCAATCCGCAATCCGCAATCCGCAATCCGAAATCGCCAATCCGAAATCCGCAATCCGCAATTTATTGATTTTTTCCCTGCTTTCCCGTTTCTGAACACCAGGACAGTCCCGAATCCGGATTCGGGACGTTTTGTATCCTCGAAAACCTGGAGGTCAAGAATACAACCGGCAACACATCTCTCATGTTTCGAATATGTTATCTCCCCTTCTCCCCTGAAAAGGCATCTTGGCATCAGATTTGCTTAAAGAAATACAGACAAGGTAGACACGGAACCCACAGCGCAGAGTGCGAGAACCAGCGTTTACAGCCCTCTCGGCGAGCCATTCGGGCCAGGTATCCAAGATAGCCGGGATGTCGTGGAAGAATCGAAATACAACACAAAAGGATGAAAACAATGAAATGGATGCTGACCGTGGTAAGTGCGGCGATACTGATGGCAAACGTGGCGGTGGCTGCCACCTACAGCGGAGGCAGCGGCACGGAGGCGGCCCCCTACCTCATCTCCAAGGCGGCGGATTGGATAACACTGACCAACACACCCGCCGACTGGGACAAGCACTTTAACCTGACCGCCGATATTGATTTTGCGGGAGCGGCCTTGACGCCTGTCGGAAGAGATGATGGAAGACCTTTTAAAGGCGTATTCGATGGTAAGGGGCATGTCTTACGTAACGGAAGAGTAGAGACGAAATACGATTGGGCAGGGCTGTTCCTGAGTACTGCGAGTTCGGGGGTGATACGGAACCTGGGCACGGAAAATTGTTCGGTCTCAGGAGAGGGCTATGTCGGCGGCCTGGTGGGGTCGAACGGAGGAACCATTACTTCGTGCTATACCACGGGCGCGGTCAGCGGTAAAGGGATAGTCGGCGGTCTGGTAGGCTTTAATAATTATACAGGTACAGTAGTATCCTGCTATACTACTAGTGCTGTCACGGGCAAAGGGTATTCTATGCCTCAGGGCGAAGCTACGGGCGGTCTGGTGGGAGAGTCAATCGGTACTATCAGGGCGTGTTATGCCGCGGGCGTGGTCACGGGTAAAACTGCTGATCTTGTCGGTGGGCTAACGGGCGAATCGGACAAGGCCTTGGTGTGCTTTTGGGACATGGAGACCACAGGTCAGGAAGGCAGCTCTGGCGGCAAGGGTCTTACCTCCAGCGAGATGAAGTCAATTTCCACTTATCGTAATGTTGGTTGGAATGCCCACGACTGGGTGATGACCGAGGGTGAATATCCGCGGTTGGCCTGGGAAGGGTTGGGCTGGCCTGCCATACCCGCACCGGAGGCCCCGTCCTTTGCAGGCGCTGGCACGGAAGCGGACCCATACCGAATCACGTCGCCCGAAGAATTTGTGTTCTTGGGTTCCAGTATGATGATATTAGACAAGCATATCCTCCTCACCACTGACTTGAATTTAGCCGGAATTGAGCTGCGGCCCATAGGAGATCTCGGGCCTTTCACCGGAGTATTTGACGGCGGCGGATTTGTCATCCGGAATGCGGTACTTGACAAGCCCAAGGGCAGTAGAATCGGCCTTTTTGCCCACTTGGATTACGGGACACTGCGCAATCTGGGCGTGGAAACGGTTTCGATTACAGGAGGAAAATCTGTCGGCGGCCTGCTGGGATACAATTTTGCCGGCACTATCACATCGTGTTACGTCACTGGCACAGTTACGGGTTCTGAGGAAGTCGGCGGGCTGGTGGGAGACCTTAATGGCGGCAGTGTTACATCATGTCATACTACGTGTACAGTTACGGGCGGTAGGTGCATTGGCGGTCTGGTTGGAAAACTCAATATTTCCGGGGGTGCTATTACGTCATGTTATGCAACCGGTCCGGTTACGAATGCAGGTGGTTCTTTCCCTTACAGTGAATATGAATTCGTTGGAGGCCTGTTAGGGTATGCTTCTAGGGGCATTATTTCGAATAGCTACGCCACAGGGGCCGTCACAGGTCAAGACAGTGAAGACGTCGGCGGCTTGGTAGGAACCAATTACGGCGCTGCTATCACGATGTGTTATGCGACGGGTACTGTTGCGGTTGCACATGATCCTTCTAACTTTCGAAGCGGTAAGAGCATTGGCGGCCTCGTGGGGGGTAATTATAGTAACGTCACCATGTGTTATGCCACGGGTGGAGTTACAGGGCCGTTGTCAGTTGGCGGTCTGGTGGGGATGAACTACGGTACGGTCACCTCATGTTACGCCGCAGGCGCTGTCACGGGCGAAAGCGCCGTTGGCGGTCTGGTGGGTAAAGAAGACAAAGGTACGGCAACTTCTTGCTATTGGGATAAAGAGACCTCGGGACAAGCCGCATCGGCTGGGGGCGAAGGACGCACCACTGTCGAAATGACCTATCCTCATGCGGAAAACACGTATATGGGATGGAATTTTACCACAGTCTGGGCAGCGGATACGGATTCCGGTGTGAACCGCGGCTATCCCTACCTGCGCAAAGATGCCTACCTGCCTGAAGAAGGAGAACATGAAGAAGGCGAGGGGCCCGGCGAAGGCGAAACGCCAGGTGAAGGCGAAGGGTCTGGCGAAGGCGAAACGCCCGGAGAAGGTGAAACACCTAGTGAAGGCGAAGGGTCCGGCGAGGGTGAAACGCACGGTGAAGGCGAAGGGTCCGGCGAGGGTGAAACGTACGTTGAAGGCGGCTGTTGTCAAAACAGCAAAGGTCTGATGACACCGGTCGCATTGATAAGACGGTTACTGGGCGACTGGCTGCTTATCGGTGTTTCCATGGGCACATTGCTCCTGGTGACGCGTCGCAAATAAGTCCGGTCGTCAAGTATTGCTTTTATCCCTGTGCAGTGAGTTTTTGCATCGGGATCACTAAAGGCTTCTATCGTGAAACTACGGTACATTTTTAAACAGTAAACCAAAGGAGAAAGAAGATGTCAATGTTTAGAAAAGCAGTTGTTTTGGCGCTCGTTGTGTCAGGTATGGTCGCGCTGACGGGATGTCCTCCCACGGTATTCTCACCGGTGGTGGGCCAATGGACGTTAGCGTACTCTATAGACACGTATGATTTCAGGGCAGACGGAACATATTACGTCGAAACAAACGGGGTGAGCGCCGGTCCCTTTGCCTGGTCATGGAATAATGACGCAAGTCTGCTGACCATGGAATTGCCGGGGGGATGGGGCACGATGCCGTTTACGGCGACTTTTGAAGAGGATAACATGATCTTGGAACTTAACGAAGCTGTAATTCTAGTGTTCACAAGAATCTAGATTGAGACGAATACGTTCTCTATTCTTCATTCGAACTTAAAAACGTGGTTGGACTAAACAACGTACCGAACCACTCGTTTTTGTGGATAGAAACTTTTTCATAAGGCACAAACAGAAATATGACTGGCGCATAAAAAAGTAAAGGAGATAATGGTTATGCAGAAAAGACGACTCAAAGCCCTTTTGTGGCTGGCAATACTGGCTGTCGGAATAGTCCAGTCGGCAAACGCAACGGCCGCCTACAGCGGAGGCAGCGGCACGGAGGCGGCCCCCTATCTCATCTCCAAGGCCGCGGATTGGATAGCACTGACCAATACGCCCACCGACTGGGACAAACACTTTAATCTTACCGCCGATATCGATTTTGCGGGAGCGACCTTGACGCCTGTCGGAAAAGTTGAAAATTCATTTAGCGGCGTATTTAATGGCAATGGTCACAAGGTACGCAATGGTATTATCAACCTGCCAACAAGCGAATACACCGGCCTGTTTGGCAGATTGTATATGAGTGTTATATGCAACTTGGGCGTGGAAAATGTGTCCGTCTCGGGCAATATAAATGTTGGCGGTCTGGTGGGGTATAATGCATATGGAACCATCACATCGTGCTACGCCACGGGTGCAGTCTCGGGTAATAAGTATGTCGGCGGTCTGGTGGGGTATAATGAATATGGAACCATCACGTCCTGCTACGCTACGGGCGCGGTCTCGGGGGACCAGTATGTCGGCAATCTGCTGGGGTGTGCCTGGTTTGGCGCTATCACGTCGTGCTACGCCACGGGCGCTGTCTCGGGGAATCAGTGGGTCGGTGGTGTGGTGGGGATGAACTTATCTGGCAGATATTCGTCATGCTATTGGAATCGGGAGACGACGGGGCGAACAACATCCACAGGCGGAGGTGAAAGCCGCACTACCGCGGAGATGACCTATCCCTACGCGGAGAACACGTATGTGGGATGGGATTTTGACACGGTCTGGGCGGCGGATACGGATTCCAGCGTGAACAGCGGATACCCCTATCTGCGCAAACAAGCCTTCCAACCTGAAGGAGAAGAGGAAGAGGGCGAAGGCGAAACACCCGGCGAAGGCGAAACGCCCGCCGAAGGCGAAACGCCCGCCGAAGGCGAAACACCCGGTGAAGGCGAAACACCCGATGAAGGCGAAACACCCGGTGAAGGCGAAACGTCCACCGAAGGCGAAGCGCCCGATGAAGGCGAAACACCCGGCGAAGGCGGCTGCTGTCAAAACAACAAAGGCCTGATGGCGCCGAGCGCGCTGAAGAGACATCTACTGGGCGACTGGCTGCTTATTGGTGTTTCCATGGGTGCATTACTCCTATTGGCACGGCGCAAATAAGTCCAGGTCGTCAAGTATTGCTTTTCATCCCTGTGCAGTAAATTTTTGCACCGGGATCACTAAAGGCTTCTATCGTAGACTACGGTACATTTATGAACAGTAAACCAAAGGAGAAAGAAGATGTTAATGTTTAGAAAAGCAGTTGTTTTGGCGCTCGTTGTGTCAGGTATGGTGGCGCTGGCTGGGTGTTCCCCTACTGAATTCTCGCCGGTGATAGGCTCGCCGGTGGAAGGCAGATGGGTGGACGAACTTGGTACGACCTTTTACGAATTTCTGCCAGACGGAACGTATTTTATAGAGAATTGGAGTACGACTGGTCCACGGTTCTGGTCATGGGATGCCGATGAAAGTCTCCTTACCATAGATACAGGGTTTCCATTTTATCTAACAGCCTATACGGCGTCTTTTCAAGGTGACACTATGACCTGCTCTATACCGGGATACTCATTTACCTTGACCCAGGTTATTGAATGATTGGTCGTCCTGGCGTAATGGATGGTGCCTGCTGAAGCAGACGGATTCGAACAGAGCCTCTGCCATTACGGGCAAACCACCCCGACGTGTCGGGGTGGTTTATAAGGATAACCACTTTTGTGGGCCGGGTGGAGCGGGTATAAGAGCCTGTCCTAATACCGAAAACCGGCTGCATGAATGCAGGTAGAGCGTTGATTGAAAGGTATCTAAGCGCAACCCGCCTTTTGAGGTAACAGACTATAAAGGCGGGTTACGCTCTGCACCCATGAATATCCACGCACCTTTTCCTGTATTCAGTCCATAGAAGACTTGCGGGTAGTTGAAACTGTTCCGCTTCACCCGGCCTGCAATAATTAACTTGTTTATGTGTGCAAGGTTACGAAGGTTACGTTTCCTGGGAGATTGCCTTGCCTGCTGGTGTTATGATCGGGTGGTCAATATATAATACCTACAGACTTGCTGAACTCGTCCGAATATACAATGGCCCTTTTTGAGAAAACACAGAGACTGAGTAAAGAAGGGACTGACTGCCAAATAGCCCCTGAGTACAGCGTATAATCCTGTGTTTCATGCGTGCTATTGGGTAGTCTGTCCCTGTCTTTACGGCCTTTTGCGTCCAACTTTTGTGCAATACTGTTTTCCGAAAAACCGCGTCAAAACTCTGTCGAGATGAGGAAGTCCGACCTTAAGCAGGCATTAAAGCACATTAAGGTTGAAGTATCATCTACGTGAAGGGTAGCCATGCCATATTATCTTGTTGGCGTCAGTGGCGAACATAAAGGCAAGGTATGGCCTGTTTCGGGTGTGCCCATATCTGTGGGACGCAGTCCGGAATGCACCATTGTGCTGTCGGCGCAGAATGTTTCGCGGCGGCATTGCCAGGTCGCGCTTCGGGGCGAAGATGTGCTGCTGGAAGACCTGGGCAGCCGGAATCTGCCGCTGGTCAACGGGCGTCCGGTGCGCAACCATATGCTGGCCGAGGGCGACGAACTGTTCGTCGGCCATGACCACTTCGTGCTTGGAGGTGCGGGCGCGACGTCGCTGATGGGCGGCGCGGCGGAGATAACCCTGCTGGACACGTCGAATTGGGAGCGGGTCGAGGGAGCGCAGAACAGCGCGATCTGGAACCGCGTCCGTCCACGGACCGTGCAGGACCTGGCCATGCTCTACGAGGCGGCATCCGAGTTCAGCGGATGTTCCTGCCCGGATACCGTGTTGGACATTGCGCAACGCAGGCTGAAGCAGTATTTCAACACGGAAGCGGTATGGATTGCCCGGGGGCCGCACAGTCCGTGGGTGGGTCGAAACGCTGCTGGGGACGGCGCCACGCAGGCATCCGCGTCTCCCGTGGAACCGCGGGCGCTGATGGACGCGTGCGTCCAGCAGGAGCGGGCGCTGCTGGAGCGCCTGGGCGCGCCGGACGCAAAGGGTCCGGAACTATGGCAGTATGCCGCGCCGGTGCTGTTCGAGTCCGCGCCGCTGGCGGTGCTGGCGGTGCGCACCTGTTCAGGGCCGGATGTACACCCCGAGGGCGCGCTGCGATTTATTGCCCTGTTCGCGCGTTCGCTGGCCCCGGCGCTCTTCAGCGCGGAACACTATGCGGCGATGATACGGGAAAACGACCGGCTGCGCGTGCGGGTCAATGAGTCCCACACGATTGTCGGGGAAAGCGCCGCCATGCGCGCGTTGCGCGCGGAGACGCTTCAAGCCGCCGCCACCGACATCTCCGTACTGATTACGGGCGAAACGGGAGTAGGCAAGGAACTGGTGGCCCGGGCGCTCCACGATTTTTCGCCGCGCCGCGAGGCCCCGCTCGTGATTGTGAACTGCGCCGCCATTCCCCGGGAATTGTTTGAGAGCGAACTTTTCGGTCACGTCAAAGGGGCGTTTACGGGGGCGACGGCCGCAGGTGCGGGTCTGCTGCTGAAAGCGAGCGGCGGCACGCTGTTTCTGGATGAAATCGGCGATCTCAGCCTGGAGAACCAGGCGCGCATCCTGCGCGTGGTGGAGAACCGCAGTTTCCGCGCCATCGGCTCCACTACGGACACCCATGTGGACGTGCGTTTTGTGGCCGCCACCAACAAGGACCTGGCGCAGGCGGTGCGGCGGGGCCTGTTTCGCGCCGATTTGTTTCATCGCATCCGCGGCATGGAAATCCAGGCGCCGCCGTTGCGCCAGCATTTGGAAGATATCCCTGCCCTGGCACGGCATTTTCTCCACGCGCTGCAAGACGAAGGACAACGCTCATTTGAAGGGTTTGCGCCGGGTATTTTTGATGCGCTCCAGAGAAATCCGTGGCCGGGCAACGTCCGCGAATTGCGTAATGTCATTCATCGCGCCATCACCCTGGCGCAAAACGCCCTGATTCAACTGGAAGATATTCAGGAAACGCATGTTTCAGCAGCGCCGCCGGAAGGCCGGGCGTTTGCCGGACTATCGCTGGAAGCGTTGGAAAAGCAGCACATTCTTCAGACCTTGCGGCAACACAGCGGTAATGTGCGGCTGGCCGCCGCACAACTCGGCATCGGCCGTACTACGTTATACACTAAAATTACCGCTTATGGCATTGAAACAGGGGAACTACAGGAGGACGTTCATCAGTAGCGGCAAAATCATGCCTGCACGCAACACGCCGGAACGGCAGGGCCGTTGCATTAACCTTGATTTAGAAGTTGAATCTGAACGCGTTTGCAGGGGCGATGAGGAGTGGATTATTGCCAAACGTACCGGGACATTGAGTGATAAGAGGTTGTAGAAACCCTCTACCAGTGCTTGTCATTTCATGTCCGCACCGGACACGGTGCCGGCGAGTTTGCTGGCTTCTTCCAGGAGCAGCGTACCCAGGCCGTCGCCATAAAAGGATGCGGTGACTTCATACCCGCTGCGGGCGTATTCTTCGGCGGTAAGGATATACCCGATGGCGTCCGTGGTCAGCGAGGCGACGCAGGGGTGTTTGATGCCCGCCGCGCGCAGGGCGTCTTTGGTCGCCGTGCCTATGGCGCAGATGGGTTCGCCGGGAAAGGTAACCATCGCGAAGTCGTTGATGCGCAGGGCGTACAGGGGCGCGGTATCGGGAAACATCACCTGAAGCAGCAGGTCCAGCTGTTCCGCGGAAACCTTATATTCGTCGCCGGCGATTTTCAGGAAGTCCGGCGCGCCCTTGCGCGGCGGCAGGGTGGCCCAGGTGCATTTCTGGGCGAAGGCGGACACGTCCGCACCCTGCAATCCCTCAATCAATCGCGCGGCGGCAAGGCCCACCTGTCTCCCGTAGTTCTGGGCCTGCTCATAGTGGCTGCCACCTTCGGGACGCCGGGGCGCGATGTCGCCCTCGGCTCCGTTGGTATACAGGCAGGTGACGCCGCCGCCGATGAAATCCTCGACCGTGCGCTGCATCTGCCCCGCCCATTCGCCCGAGGCGAGCATGTCCGTTTCATCCACAATCGTGCCGTGGGCCGTGAAGTTGACCAGCGCGGCAAGAGGGGTTCCATCCTGCCGGTCCAGGCGCAATACGGTCAGTTGGTCATCCACGCAGGCGGCATCGCGCCGGTTCCGGTTCATGTCGGGCAGCGCCACGACTCCGGAGGCCGCCTTCACCGGTTCCATCTTGTCGCAGGCCTGCTTCAGGGCGCCGGCGAGCCGTTCCACCACGAAGTTCAGCATGGGTTCGGAGAACACGCCGATGTTCGGGTTGTCGGCGATGTTGCGCCGGTCAAGGGCAAAGCCTTCGAGGCCGGTATGCGAGTGGCTGGCGCAAATCAGGGTGTTGTCCAGGGTCAATCCGGGAATGCCCGCCTTGGGGAGGGTTTCCTCGGCCAGGTTTACGGGCACGCCGCAGGCATCCACGGTGATAAGGACGCATTGGACATCGCCCTGCCGCAGCGCCAGTACCTTTCCATACAAGGTATCCAGCACGCCTTCGGCGGGTTTGCCTTCCCGAGCCCCGTACCCGCCCAGCTGGGTGGGGATGTTTTCTTCGAGAGGCGTGATACTGACACGCGCCACCCCCGCTTCAAAAGGGACGGACGAGGCCGCGTTGCAGCACAGGGCAAGCATAAGACAGGCAAACATGGCAGCATCTCCACACTGTAGCGTGCGCCTCAACACCGGAATCTTGAACGACATAACACGCCAAGGCGCAATCAAGACACCTAACTACTTGTTTTTATAGGGTAGCATTCAGAATCGTCTTTAAAACCAAGGCACGCACGGCAATTCCGTCGACACAAAATTATCGGGATTGCTTTTGGGTTCCTTCACAGGCGCTACTTCTTCCAAGCGAAACCCCGGACAAAGCGCAGGAACCTGACGGACATAGAATGATCAGAAGGGCGGTAAAATGCCTCCCGATTCATGCGTCCTTTGAGTCCCTTAAGTCCTTTCGATCCTTTCTTTCAACAGGCATTAGCCGCCCTTTTCAGGTTCATACCTTTCTCGGGAACAACGTCATGCCGACCTATCGTGAAAATACCGGGATGACATCGGCCGGAACGCAGGTGTGGGCCTTATTGGGAGCTTATGTTTTCAAAGGGCTTGAGTTGTTTGGAGCGCGTGGAATGGCGCATTTTACGCAGGGCTTTCGCTTCGATCTGGCGCACCCGTTCGCGAGTCACGTTGAAAACGCTGCCTACTTCTTCCAGGGTGCGGGGATACCCGTCACCCAGGCCAAAACGGAGCCGCAGCACTTTCTCTTCGCGCTCGGTCAGCGTGCCCAACACTTCATCGAGGCGTGCCTTAAACACTTCGAAACCGGCGATGGTCGAGGGATTCTCGGCGCTGTGGTCTTCTATGAAATCGCCGAAACTGCTGTCGCCATCGTCACCGACAGGCGTTTCCAGGCTAATTGCTTCCTGGGCAATTTTGAACACGGCGCGCACCTTGTCGGCGCTCATGCCCATTTCCTGACCGATCTCGTCCGCTGAAGGTTCCCGCCCGTATTTCTGGATGAGCCGCCTGCTGGTACGCATAAGTTTGTTGATGGATTCAATCATGTGCACAGGGATGCGG
>JAKJCY010000148.1 GCA_022706235.1 Candidatus Hydrogenedentota bacterium
ACTTCTACATCAAGAACGAGGTCATGCGCCTCGATGACATTGAAAACGCAGAAGCCCCTGCGGTCGAAAGCTATCTGGCCAAGATCAAGGTGCTGCGCAAGATCGCGGGCAAGCTGATTGATTTTCTCGCCCAGCTCGAGAATTTCCAGAAAAAACTATGGCTCAAGAAGAAGTTCGTTGTTGAAACCAACTACTGCATCACCCTGGACCGGGTTCCAGAGGAACTCTACAAGGAAGTGGCTGCCAATGCGGCGCAGTGTGAAGAGTGGATCAGGCTGTTTGCCATCGACGAAATCCAGGCCGATCTGCAGAGCCCGGGGTTCTCACGACCTTTAATGGTCGAGTTCCTCAAGGCCAACAACAAGCTGGTGCTGGATACCCGCTTTTTCGATGACAGCTTTAAGGCCCGGCTGGTGGCGTCGATTGAGAACTTCGATGAGCAGTGCGATGGCCTGCTGATTCACTCGGAGAACTTCCAGGCGTTGAACCTGTTGCAGGAACGGTATCGAGAGCAGGTGAAGTGCGTGTACATCGACCCACCATATAACACCGCCTCTACCCCCATACTTTACAAAAACGAATATCGCCACTCGTCATGGGCAGCACTGATGTGGGATAGGCTGGCTATTTCACGAGTAGTAATGAAAAAGAATGGCGTTAAGTCAGTTGCCATTGATGACACTGAGATGGTCAACCTTTCAAAAATACTCGAAGATGTGTATCCGGAATTTAGGCAGTCGAGAGTTACAGTTATTCACAATCCAAAGGGTTCTATTACAAAGGATTTTAACCGTGTTCATGAATATGGCCTCTTTCTCACTAAAGAAGAGGACAAAACGGCAATCGCAAGGACCTTGGAGGAAAACAAGACACCAAGAAAAATGCGACGTTGGGGGGAGAATTCCTTACGAACTGAGCGCCGCCTTTCCTTCTACCCAATCTATGTGAAGAATGGAAAGATCGTCCGTGTTGGTGAAGTTCCACCTGATGATTTTCACCCTACTGGTAGGAACGTCAAACAAGAGGACGGTGAAATTGAAATATGGCCGATTGATCAGGATGGGGTGGAAAGACGCTGGAATTTCGGGCTAGATTCAATCCATGAAAATTTGCAGAGAGTTACGATTCAAGAAGTAGACGATACTCTGGACTTGTTTTTAACGCATGAAATAACTGTTCCCAAAACGGTGTGGAATGGTGGCGAGTTTGATGCTGGCAATTACGGAAACACATTACTCATAAACATCTTGGGAAATAAGCTGTTTGATTTCCCCAAATCCATTAACTTGGTAAAGCGCTGCATTTACCTGTCAACGACAAATGACAAGGACTCAGTTGTTCTAGACTATTTTGGAGGCTCTGGAACAACGGCCCATGCAACCATTGAAATCAATAAAGAAGACAATGGTAAGCGCAAATATCTTTTGGCTGAGATGGGTGCGCACTTTAACAACGTTCTTAAGCCGAGAACGCAGAAGATAATGTATGCGTCAGAGTGGAAAGACGGCAAACCCACAGCGCGCCATACCGGCATTTCCCACTGCTTCAAATACATCCGTCTGGAATCCTATGAGGACACGCTCAACAACCTGCGCCTCGACCACAACCCCCAGCGCAAAAAGGCAGTAGCTGCCAATCCGGCGCTCAAGGAAGACTACATGCTCCACTACCTGCTGGATGTGGAGACACGGGGTAGTCAGTCGCTGCTCAATATCGACGATTTTGCCGATCCGACCGGCTATACCCTGGAAGTAAAAAAGCCGGGGACGGACGAGTACGCCACAAGGGCGGTCGACCTGATTGAGACCTTCAACTATCTGATCGGACTGCGTGTGCAGCACACATCCGTGCCGCAAACCTTCCAGGCGACGTTCAAACGCATCACGGACCCGGAGCTACCCGAGGACCAACACACCAAGCTGGTGGTGGATGGCCGCATCCGGCAGGATGCCGACGGAACGTGGTGGTTCCGCAAGGTCGAGGGCTGGGTGCCCAAGGACGCGGCCAGTCCCAACAATGGCCAGCGGGAAAAGGTCCTGGTCGTCTGGCGCAAGCTCACCGACGACATCGAGCAGGACAATTTGATGCTGGATGAATGGTTCCAGAAGAACCGCATCAGCACCCGCGATTTCGAGTTTGACACCATCTACGTCAATGGCAGCAACAATCTGCCCAATCTGAAGCGGGACGGCGAGCACTGGAAAGTTCGCCTCATCGAAGAGGAGTTTATGAAACGCATGTGGGAGGTGGAAGGATGAGTGGCAAAAAGAAACCGCACGTTATCCCGAAAAAAGCGACGTCCCTCGTCCGCTCATCGGCGGCGGAATACCTGACGTTTGTTGCTGCCAGCGGCCAGGGCGGTGTTGAAGCCGTTTATGCGGATGAAAACATCTGGCTGACCCAGAAGATGATGGGGGTTCTTTATGATGTTGAAACCCATACCATCAACTATCACTTGAAAAAGGTTTTTTCCGACAGTGAATTGCAGGAGGATTCAGTTATTCGAAATTTTCGAATAACTGCCGCCGACGGTAAAAACTACGACACCAAGCACTACAATCTGGCTGCCATCATCGCCGTAGGCTACAAGGTCAATTCCGAACGGGCCGTACAGTTTCGGAAATGGGCCACAACCATCATAGAAGAGTTTACCATTAAGGGCTACGCGATGGATGACGAGCGCCTGAAAAGCGGCGGCTCCATCCTCAGCGACCGGTATTTTGAAGAACAGTTGCAGCGTATCCGGGAAATCCGTCTTTCCGAGCGTATGTTCTATCAAAAAATAACCGACATCTACAGCACTGCCCTAGACTATGACTTCACGGCACAGGCGACGAAACGTTTTTTCGCCACGGTGCAAAACAAGCTGCACTGGGCCATTCATGGCCAGACGGCGGCGGAGGTCATCTGCAACCGCGCCGACGCCGAAAAAGAGCACATGGGGCTGACCACTTGGAAGGATGCGCCGAGAGGGAAAATCCAGAAATTCGACGTTACTGTGGCCAAGAACTATCTGAGCGAACACGAAATAGCGCAATTGGAACGGCTGGTTGCGGCGTATCTGGACGTTGCGGAAGATATGGCGCTGCGCAAGATTCCCATGACCATGCAGGATTGGGAAACGCGCCTTAACCGCTTCATTGAAGCTACTGACCGCGCGATATTGCAGGATGCGGGAAAAGTGACGGCGGAAATCGCCAGGGCCCATGCCGAAAGCGAGTTTGAGAAATACCGCATTATTCAGGATAGACTGTTTGAGAGCGATTTTGACCGGATGATGAAACAAATCGGTCACCTCACTGAAGGGCAGCAAGGAGGCGAACATGGCCCAGCGCAAATCTAAAGGCCAAGAGCAGCACGCCTTCCGCAACAAACTGCTGCTCAACCAGTGGTTGATGGGCCTGTTCGGCATTGATCCGTTGGTTGAGCAAAGAGTGAAAGGGAGAACAGTCCGCCCTTTTCACAAGATAGCGGAGCCGATTCGCGATCCGCGCCTGGAAGGTCTGGACAAGGATAACCTGCATTTCTTTTTTCACTATCTGGCCGACAGCCCGTTGTTCAGTTATGTCGGCATAGATACAGGCACGTTTCGTATTACACGGGAGCTGCTGCTTGCCTATGAAGAAAACATCGTCCGTCACACCCAGGCCATCAACGAGAAACGGCGGCGTCCGATTACATGGAAGTATTACCAGTGGCTGACGTTGCTTTTTGTCGAAATTTATCTGGACCGTTATTTCGGCAATCGTGAGGGATTGCTGAACGAGCTGAACGCCTTCGTGCAACGTTTCAATCGCCACTGGCGCGAGTATGCAGATGTGCCGTTCTATAGCGAAGACGACCTGAACAAACTTTGTCTTCAGAACGCCACGGGCAGCGGCAAGACGCTGCTGATGCATATCAACCTGCTGCAGTACCGCTATTATGCTGTAAAATATGGAAAGGACAAAGACCTCTCCCGTATCATCCTGCTGACGCCCAATGAGCGGCTTTCCGAACAGCACATCGCCGAATTTTGGGAAAGCCGTATTGACGCCGCTAATTTTGCCAAAGAAGGACATAGCCTGTTCACGCAAACAAGGGGCCTCGACCGTGTGGATATGCTGGAAATCACCAAACTGGCGGACCAGGAGGGGCCCAACACCATCGCCACGCGAAGCCTTGGCGATCAAAACCTGCTTCTGGTGGACGAAGGCCATCGCGGCATGAGCAACAAAGAGGAAGGGGTCTGGTTCACCCGGCGATCTGACCTTTGCGCCAAGGGCTTCACTTTTGAATATTCGGCCACGTTCGAGCAGGCGGTTCAGGCCTCAGGCAACGCGGACTTCGAGAACAGTTACGCGAAGACCATCATTTTTGACTACTCCTATCGGTGGTTTTATGAGGACGGCTTCGGCAAGGATTACCAGATCCTGAATATGCCGGGCGCATTCGCGCAGCTTCAGTTTGCTTACCTGACGGCCTGTTTGCTCAAGTTTTATCAGCAACTCCGTATCTACGAGGAAAAGAAGAAAGAGTTTGATCTGTTCAATATGGAAAAGCCGCTGTGGGTGTTCGTGGGGAACACGGTTTCGAAAGCAAAAGACGGCAGTAACGACGAGAAGATCGTTGCCGCCGACGTTGCCCAGATCATCTGTTTTATCGCAGGGTTTCTTGAAAGCCAGGAAAACAGCATAAAGACAATCAACGCCTTGTTGACCGGTGGCGGACAAGGGCTGGGACTTCTGGATCAGGACGGGAACGACATCTTTGCCGGAGCCTTCACCTATCTGGCCCGGGTCATGAACGACGGCGAAACCATTGAGGCCCTTTACAAGGACATTCTCACCAGGTTGTTCAACCATGCCGGAGGCGGCCAGTTGTCACTGGAGCGTATCAAGGGTGAATCCGGCGAAGTGGCCTTGCGTGTGGGCACAAGTGAGACGCCCTTCGGCCTAATCAACGTCGGTGATGCCAAAAGCCTGTGCGATCACGTGGCCGAAGTGGCGGCACAGAATCGCACACGACTGACCGTGGAAGACAGCGACTTCACCGAGGCCATGTTCGCGTCCGTCAAGGATTCCACATCCCCCGTCAACCTGCTTATCGGCTCCAAGAAATTCGTTGAAGGCTGGGACTGCTGGCGGGTCAGCACCATGGGCCTGATGCACGTCGGAAAATCAGAAGGCACGCAGATCATTCAGCTCTTCGGGCGCGGCGTACGTCTGAAGGGCTACGCGTGGAGCCTCAAACGGAGCGGTCATTCTCATGCGCCGGTCCGGCCTGAATTTATTGAAGAACTGGAAACCTTGAATGTGTTTGGTATCGAAGCCGACTTCATGGAGAAGTTCCGTAAGTTCCTCGCAGAGGAAGGCCTCCCCGGCAACGAGCGCCGCAAGATTATTACCATCCCGCTGAATGTCACCTATGATTTCGGCAAGAAACTCAAAATCCTCCGTCCAAAGCGGAAGGCCTCCGATGGTAAGGAATACGACTTCAAAAAGGATGCGCCTGTACCAACAATCGGGGATATACCGGAGTACATGACGCACAACACGGTCGTTGCTGACTGGTACCCACGAATCCAGGCAGTACAGTCCAGGGGAACATCTCTGGCGACACAGAAGGATAAGGTTTTACTTCAGGAGCAGCATCTGGCGCTGCTCAATTACGACACGCTTTTCTTTGAACTGGAGCAGTTCAAGCGCGAGCGAAGCTGGTACAACCTGAATATCACCAAAGATGGTATCGTCAGCCTGCTCAAGAATCCCACGTGGTATACGCTCTATCTGCCTGCCGCCTGTTTAAATCCGTCATCTTTTGACGGTGTGCTCCTGTTACAGCAGGTGGCGTCCGAGCTGCTGAAGCGGTATTGCGAGCACTACTACAACTATCGCAAAAGGGAATACATCGAACCGCGTCTTGAACTGCGCGATCTGACTCCGGATGATGACAATATCCCACAGGAAGAGTTCTACCATCTCATCGCCGACGGCGATGAGGAACAGGTCATCCAGGGAATTCAGCAGATCAAGACTGATCTGGAACAGAAGAAGGATGATCTACTGAAGGTTGGCGACCTGAATGCCTGTAATTTCGGCAAGCACCTGTTCCAGCCGCTCTTTCACGTCCGGCGCGGAGGAAAAATCACCATCCTGCCTGTCGCCCTCAACGAAAGTGAATATCAGTTTGTCACCGATCTGAAGACCTGGTGCGGCGGTCACAAATCCGACCTGAAAAAGGATGGAATAGAACTATTTCTGCTTAGAAACATGAGCAGAGGCAAAGGCGTGGGATTTTTTGAAGCGGCCAATTTCCACCCTGATTTCATCCTGTGGATGCTCACAGGCGAAAAACAATACGTCACGTTCATCGAGCCGCACGGCCTGCTGCACGAAGGCCCCGGCAGTGAAAAAATCCAGTTCTACAAGCGAATTAAGGATATCCAACAACGGTTAAACGATCCGACTGTTTTCCTCAACAGTTTTATCCTCTCCTGGAGCCGTTTCCCTGAATTAAAATGGGACAAAGATCAGGAAGTCCTTGAGGATATGCATGTCCTGTTTATGACGGACGACCACGATGGATATATTGACAAGCTGTTTTACAAGTTGAGGGAGGTGATGAAATGAATATGCTTGTTAGACAAACGGAGGGCGCAGGATGGCCATTGAACGGATAAGCAAAATCAAATTCTTCCGTGGATTCGCCAGGCTCCACGACCTGCTGCGGCAAGACATATCCCTGGTTTTGCTGTCTTGGGGTAAATGCAGGTAACGGTAGACCCTGCTGGCGAACAGTAACAAATCTCTTACAGATTGTCATCCCCTCTCAACTATAGTGTATCCCAGTCTGTTGACTGGTGGAAGAGAAACGTGCATACTATATATGCACACAATGATAGGAGAACCGGTTATGAAAGCGACCATTTTGGACATGCGCCGCAATCCTAAAAAGATTCTTGATGCCATCGAGCGGAATGAGCGTGTTACCCTCACCAACCGTGGCAACCCGGTTGCCCACATTGAACCTATCCGCAAAGTGGAACGGCCCAGCATGAAAGATCAGGAGGCCTTTGGCATGTGGGCGGACCGTGCTGATATGGCCGATCCTGCCGCTTATGTCCGCGCCCTTAGGAAAGGGCGTTTCAATGCTCTTTGATACGGACGTCATCATTTGGGCCTTGCGCGGAAATGTCCGGGCAGCTGCGGCCATTGACCGCGCGGACAGCCTTCAGATTTCCATAGTGAGTTATATGGAACTGATTCGAGGGGCGCGCGACAAGCGCGAACTCCATACAACAAAAAAAACGATCGCCAATCTGGATTTTCAGATACTGGCGCTGTCGGAGAATATTGGTCACCGCGCCTCCATTTACCTGGAGGAATACGCCCTGGTAATTCAGGGACAGACTACGAAATAAGGCGTTTTTATGCATCAGGTTGGGAAAAGAGAAGAGGCGTTGGTTTCGGGATTAGGTCCTATTCCTATAATGCCCGCGGCAACATGACCTCTACTACGAACGCGCTGAATCAGACCACCACCATGACCTACGATGATGAGGGGCGCGTAGTCTCCGTAACGGACCCGCTGAACAACACGACCCAGTATGAATATGTAGATGCCACCTGCGGGTGCGGGGGCATGGGCAAGATAGCCCGGATCACGGACGCGCTGAACCAGGTGACGGAGTTCGAGTATGATCTCGCGGGCAATATGATTCTCAGCCGGGACGCCCTGGACCGGGAAACCGCGTATGAATATGACGCGCTGAACCGGATGACGGCTATCGAGTTGCCGGCCGATTCGAATAAGCGTATGACCTTCGCCTATAATCGTCTGGGACACTTGGTCTCCCAAACGGATTTTATGGAACGGACCACGACCATGACCTATGACCACCAGGGACGGATCACCTCCCGGACCGACCCCGTAGACGCCGTGTATTATGCCTATAACGCGGCGGGCCTGCTTATCAGTGTGACCGATGAAGCGAATCAGGTCACCAACTATGCGTATGACGCCGGTATGCGTCCCTGGCTGGAATATAACGGGGTATACAAATTCCGCAGGATTTGTTATGACGCCCAGGGCCGCGTTTCCAAGGTTGGCGCGGGCACGGATGCCAGTATCGATCCCGTCCAATTCTTTTACAGCGCCACGACGGGTCTGCTCACGAAAACCCGCTACTGGTCGGGCGCCACGTATCATGACGCGGACTATGTGTACGACGGCGCCGCGCGGGTGGCGCGGATCAATGACTGGCTGGACGGTACGGTGGGTATTCAGTATGCCTACGACGCTTTGGGACGCCTGAGCACGCTCACCGATTACAGCCTGAGCAAACAATTGTCCTATACCTACGACGCGGCGGGGCGGATTGCGTCCATGACGGATTATAATGGCCACACCACGAATTACACCCACACGGCCCGGGGCGAACTGGCGAGCATCACGGCGCCGGGCAGTAAGGTATGGACCTTCGCGTATAACGCCTTGGGTCAGCGCACCCAGTACACCCATCCGAACGGTACGCGCACGGAATACGGCTATGATTCGCAAAACCGGCTGACGTCGATTCAACACAAGGACGCGTCTACGGACGCGGTGTTGTTCGGCTTGGATTACACGCTGAATGATGGGGGCAACATCACGCGCGTGGACCATAACGATGCCAGTTACTGGACCTACGGCTATGACAACCGGGACCGGTTGACGGCCGCGGAGCGTAGAAATAATCTGGGCGCGCTGCAGCATTCCTTTGGCTATACCTATGATGATGCGGATAACCTGACCCAGCGCACGCGCTTCCAGGCGTCCAACAATCAGACGGACACCTGGGCGTACACGTATAACGCGGGCAATGAACAGCTGTCTATGGTGATGAACGGCGGCACGCCGGAAACACGGACCTATGACACCTGGGGACGGCTGACCACGCGCACCCAGGGCAGCTACAGCGCGAGTTATGCCTATCGCTACGGCTCGAAACTGTACCAGGCGACGTCGAACTTCCCGAATGAGTCGAATGTGACCCTGGATTACGGCGGGGACGGAAAACTGCGCACGCGCACCACGGCGTCGGAAACGCGCACCTACCACTATGACCGGGGTTGGAACGCCGTGAACGAAGAGGTCAGCGGCACCACGGCCGTGAGCAATGTCTTCGAACCCGGCGCGCAGGTGGGGGCCATCCTGGCGCAGACCTTCGGTACCCTCGCGTCCGGCACGCCCGTCTATGCCTACCACGACCACCTGGCCACGGTCCGGCAATGGCGCTTTCCCAACAAAAACCTCGCACGGGCGAATGAATACGATCCCTACGGCAATTTCTACAGTTATTCAGGGTATTTCAACATGCCGCGCATTTACGCACTTCATGAGTTCGATACCGGCCTCCAGCAGTACCGCGCCCCGTACCGCCACTACCGGCCTATTGCGGCCCGATGGACCACGCCTGACCCGATGGGTATGGTAGATGGGCCGAACATGTATGGGTATGTGGGGGGGAATGTAATATTGATGGTAGATCCTACTGGAGGATTTGCTCTTCCAGGTTTATTTCGGGGGATAATTTATGGTGGAATAATTGGAGGATTTGGTGGCTTAATAACAGGAGGACTTTCTGGTGTATCCTGTGGGGTTATTGGCGGGCTGACTACTGCTACGATTGCATCTATAGGAATCGGTACGGGCTTTGGTTTAGTATTGACAGGAGTTTTAGGCGGAGCTATTGGTGGTTTTGTTGAGTGTATTTGCAAACACAATTGGGATACATCAAAAGCACATTGCTGTACCGCATCAGTCATAGGGGGAGGAATAGGTGGTGGGTTAGGGGGAGTACCTGGTTGGGCTGCTGACGCAGAGGATGCAGTAGGTGCAATTATTGGCGCAATTACCGGATATTCTTTTTCCGAAATACTTCCTTCTTTTTCTCCTGAAAACGAAGACGATTGCTGTTAAGGGGAGTTTCTGGGTGCATATTTTAGATAAGATTATTAAATCGAGACTTCTTGACTTATTTTACTTATATCTACATCTACTTGGGGTACCCGAGCAAAAATATAAAAGGCATAAGTATATTCTTGCATTTATATTGGGAATTAGTCTTGCACCTTTCGAAAACAGACACATGGTTAGTAAACAACTAGCGGATATGATATTTCAGTGTCAAGATTTTCCTTTATTTCTTTTATCGTTACAGATAATTATAGTTTTTATTTCAAAAGTTTTTTTTCTTTATTTCTGTTTGTCTATATTAATAGAAAAAACAAATAACAAAGAAAATAACGACTTAAATAGTTATGTTTCTTTCTTCTTTTGTCTTGGATATCTTTGGGGTATGTTATTACTCATCGGTACGGTATGCAATGAGTGTATCACGGTTTATTCTGTTAGTTAAACTGCGGGGTATTCCTGATTGGAGGAAAAACAGGGATAATTCAGGGACAGACTAGAATGGCACTAACTTAAGGGATATATCATTCAAAATAAATGAGATACATTTGAAAAGGCTGCCCTCCAAAGGCAAGGGTTAGCAGCGCGGGGTAAGAAAGTGCTGAAGGCACAATGCCACCCCGGGTTAGTAATGCCTTTCCCATTGCCCTTGCGTGCTGCAGGTATACAGGAAATCATGAAGTAAGATATTGATATTTAAAAACATATTCCTTAAATTAGTGCCATTCGAGACAGACCATTTTATTACCGCCGTGTACCGTCCCAACAGTATCAGTAACGGGGGTACCACGGCCTTGTTCGAAGAATACACGTATACGTCGCAGGGTAACTATGCCTCCGTTTCCCGCTACGCGCCGGGCGCGCCCAACAATAAACTGACAACGACCTTCACGTATGACGCCACAGGGCAATGGCTTGTTTGTCGTACCGGTCCGGATGGGGTGGATACCGAATACGACTATGACAGTTATGGACGTCTCATCGAAGTGACCCACCCGTCTCTGGGGGTGAACGGCATCCAGTATACCTATGATGCCCAGGGCAACCGTGCTTCAACCATGGACCCACT
>JAKJCY010000149.1 GCA_022706235.1 Candidatus Hydrogenedentota bacterium
CGTTTCGCGCGGTGCGGCTTTAAGGATCGTTTCGATCCCTTTCGCCTAAGCCAGGTTCCCAGGCTGCGCCGGTTGTATGAAATGCTGTTCTCGGAGTTTCTCGGGGAGACCAGGCACGAGCGCCTGCTCGATATCGGCTGCGGTTCCGGTATTTATTTTGAAGCACTGGCTACCTATGCCGCTACCATATACGGCGTGGACGCGTCTTTCTCGATGGCTTCCGTAGCCCGCGCTTTCTGTCGCGACCGGGAGTTGGGCCATTTCGCCCTTCTCGCGGGCACTGCGGAAGCGCTTCCCTATCCCGGGGGTACCTTCGACACGGTTATTGCCATGGACGTGTTACACCATGTTCACTCGGTTGACCGGGTGGTTGGAGAGGTATACCGGGTATTGAAGCCCGGCGGCCGTTTTTTTGTCTTTGAACCCAATATCCTCAATCCCCTTGTGTGGTGCGCCCACGCGCTTCCCCGGGAGGAACGCCTCGCGCTCGTCAGAAACCGGCCGGCCACCTTGCGTACCATGCTTGAAACACGTTTTGACACCGTGCGCTGGCAGGGGGTGTGCGCGCTGATTACGGAAACGGCCGGGTTGCGCCGCGGCATGATTGATCTCTACCTGGCCCTGTGGCACTGGACCGGCTGCGAAACGTTTTACCCCCGGCAGGCCTGGCTGGGTGTCAAACCCGAACGGAACTGACATGTCCTTTAAGGTAACCTTAATCAATCCCGCCCTCGTGCATTTGTCCGGCGACCCCTACAGCAGTATTCCTTTCATGCCCACGGGCCTGTTGTACCTTGCGGGATATCTTGAGAAACAGGGGATCGCCGTCTCCATCCTCGACGGTTTTGGCCTGGCGCCGAGGCGCCTGTTCCATATTGACGATCAACTCAGCGGCTTTGGCCTTACGGAAACGGAAATCGTGGAACGACTCGAGGACGCGTCCCTGGTCGGCATCGGGGTGCACTCCGGCATGTCCCATGGATTTGTACTGCGGCTGGCCCGCGCCATCCGGGAGCGGTATCCTGACGTTGTGCTTATCGCAGGCGGCAACCACGCAAGTGTGGTGCCGGAGCGGTTTATCGAAGGCGGCTTCGACTATGCCTGTGTCGGCGAAGGGGAATACCCCCTCGAAGGACTTGCGCGCTGCCTTCGCGATGGCGAAGGGGATCCTTGGGCCATTCCGGGACTGGCCGGACCGGGTTTTGCCGTGACGCCCGCGCCGTTTGAGGAAGACCTGGACCGTTTCGGCTTTGCGGCCCTGCATTTGTTGCCCCTGGAGAATTACTGGGGCCTGGGCATGCAGCACGCGCCCGTGCAGGGACGGTTCATGGTGTTGACCACTTCGCGCGGCTGCATTTACAACTGCCGGTTCTGCACCACGCCCAAAGTGTGGGGGCGACAATGGCGCACCCGGTCCGCCGCCCATGTGGCAGATGAAATCCAGCAGGCCCAGGCGCGGTACGGCATCACGGACGTCATTATTCAAGATGAACTGTTCGGTTGCCGACGGGAAAAGGCGGCAGCCTTTGCGGAAGAACTTCTGAGGCGCGACCTCCGGGTGCGCTTTTCCACTCCTTCGGGCGTAAAGGTGGAGACCATGGATGAGGCCACCATTGCACTGCTCCATCGTGCCGGGCTGCGGTACCTTGTCTTTGCGCCGGAAAGCGGCTCCGAGCGGGTATTGAAAACCATGAACAAGCCCATGGACTTCGACAAGCTGCGGCGCCTGGTCGTGTTTTCCAAGAAACTCGGCATTCGCCTCAACTGCGTGTTTGTCCTGGGGTTCGAAGATGAGAACGACGAAGACCGCAGACTGACCCGCAGCCTCGCCCTGGAACTGACCCGCTTGGGCGTGGATGAAATCAGCCTGTTCATCTGGTCGCCGCTGCCAGGGGCGGAGGCTTTCGAAAGCGAAACCGGCTGGAAGCGGTATGAAGATCTGAACTGGACCCCCCGATGGCGCAAGAACTACCCTTCCCTGAAAGCGTTTCGCAACCGGCTCTATCTGGCCTGGGCGTTTACAAAACTGCGGTACCAGTTTCCCGGCTGCCTGCGTTCGGCCGTGAATATCCTGCGCGGCCGTTATGAACTGAAAATGGAAATGGCGGCGGGCAGGATGGTGCGCACCTGGTTCCGTTCTTCGGGAGGGGCGCCGGATACCCGGTAGAGGACGATGCTTTGCCCGATATCGCTTAAATCCGGCCAGTTCGAATTGGTCATATAGGTATAATGGTCCAAGGATATCGCCATCTGTTCCACGGCGTGTCCCTGCTGCCGCAGAACCTCCTTCAGTTCGTCCAAGAAAGCATGGTTACGTGAATACCCGAATTCACATAATACCCACACCGCAGGATGCCGGTTGAGCAGGGAAGTCACCTTCTCGGGCAATGCATCTTTCGTAAAGCATTCATAGATACGTTCTTCCGGAAACGGGATATACATACGCCGCGCAAATTCATTTACCGTGCCTTCCAAGACCAGTGCATCGTCCATGCCCTGCATCGCCGACAGTGTTTCCCCCGCCTTTTTCAGGTTCGGGCGATATGGACGGGCGGTCTCAAAGTAATGTACCCCCATCAGGCAGGCAAGAAGCGCCACGGCGCCCCACCGCATCGGGCGGGAGGACAGGGAACCCGCAGCGCCGCCTACAAGAATGAAAAACAGGAGCGACGCCGGGATGACATACCTGAGGGCAAGGACGGGACGCACCAGATAACAGGCAGCCAGGGCCGTCGCTACTGGCAGTACCATGAGCAGGAAATATAACACCGCCTTTTGCCATCGCTCACGGGCCTGTTCGGAAGTTCCCCGGGTCCAGTAACAATAGAATCCCAGCAGAAGCGTCATATCAAGGAATATGCGCGACAGGAACGCAAGAGGATACAGGGAACGCGGCCAATATAACGCCGTCCAGGTAACGGCATATTCTATAGTTTCCACCTTTGGAACCTGCAAAAAACCGGTGGTGACTTCCAGCACATCCCTGCGAATACCCAACATCCATACGCCCAGTACCAGCGCTAAGAACGCCTGCGCGATGAACCACCCCGCCAACCGTTTCTTCGAGCTGCGATGAAACAGTAGCAGGTAACAACCTTCCGTGATCAGAAACAGGGCGCCGAAATAATGGGAAAACACCAGTAAGGCGTTAGCGCACAGGTGCGCAGTCCATCTCAGGAAATGGGGCCGCCGCAGCGCGCTTTCCAACGTCCAGACCGACAACAACGCCGCCACGGAGTACAGAGCATAGACGCGTATCTCCTGGGCGTAATACACATGCGTGTTGGAGAATGCGGCCATAACAAGCGCCGCGACCCCTGCGGCCGGGCCGAAAGCGCGCCTGGCGATCAGGTATACAAGAAGGACCGTGAGTACGCCAAAGCCCACGGAAAGGACTCGCGCCGTCGTGACATCATAAGCCGTAATTTTTCCGAAGTAATACAGAAGGGTGTAATAGGCGGGTACAAAGGTGGTGTCGCGGGTGCGCAATTGGGACAGATACGCGCCCAAACTTGGAAGATCCACCTGGTTCCAAGTAATACTTTCATCCAGCCACAGGGACTCTTCATCCAGGCGATACAAGCGTACTCCCGCCGCACCCAATAGCAACAGCACCACCAGCGCCGCGTGAAGCCATGCCAAGCCGTTTTTCATCCACATTCCCTATTCTTTTTGTGCCTGTCCGGCAGCGTTGCCATAATCCTGAAAAATGGTATCTTGTTCACGCTTCGGCGTGCCGGGTTTACAAAAAAACGAAGCCCAACACGTTGCGCTCCGCACATTGAAAGGTGAACAACATATTTTATTTTCATCGTTTATGGGGGAGGAAAAGCTTCATGAACGACTGCCCCTGTTTTCAAAGGCAGGCTCTGAATACCATGTGGGTCACCCTACTGGCTTGTCAAGCACATAAATGATAATAGCGAAGAAATGAATGGCGCTCCCCGCCATGACGAAACAGTGCCATATCGCATGATTGAACGGAATACGGTTGTAGACATAAAAAAATACGCCGAACGTATAGGCCAGCCCACCAAGAGCCATCATAAGAAGGGCGCCTGTGGGGATATACAGGATGGCAGGCTTTATCGCCACTAGCACCATCCAACCCATGGCGACATACATCGCCGTGGACACCCGGTCAAAGCGGCCCGTAAAAAAGGCCTTGAATGCGCAGCCCACACAAGCAATACCCCAGAGAATCCCAAAAAAAGACCATCCCCACGGTCCACGCATCGAGACCAGCAAAAACGGCGTATAGGTGCCCGCAATCAAAAGATAAATAGCGCAATGGTCGAAAACCCGGAAAACACGTTTTACATTCACCCAAGGAACCGCGTGATAGAGCGTGGAGGCGAGATAGAGCAACAGGAGCGAAACACCGAACACAATAACGGAGACAATTCCCAGCGCGTCTACCACGCGTGTGGCCCGCAGAATCAGCCATACCAATCCCGCAATACTCAAAACGGTGCCGATACCGTGAGTGACGCTGTTCATCACTTCTTCTGCGACACTGTAGTGCTTGTGCTTTACCATCGCGCTGCTGCCCATACTAGATATCCTTATGAAGATGAAATAAATAGTCCTCTTACGATATTCGGGGCGGTTTCACCGCATTGTAGCGGAAACCTCCACCACCCCTATATTATATCACATTGACGGGACTGCGCAGAAGTCTACACCATGGTCCAACAGGATCGAATATGCAAAGAAAAAACCTCAGCCTACCAGGCACTCTATTGAATTTCCCTCAAGGCAACAGTGGGACTACTCTGGGAATTCGAAAGGTAATTTAAGGACCGCGTCTTCACTTGGTTTATTGTATATATTATATATAGTAACATATAATAGAAATATAAAGCATTCCCAGCATCGAGGAGTGTTTGCCTTTTGGACTTCAGAAATAATGAGGGAGTACTTTCAGGAGAGCCGCATAAACTATTTAACGGTAACGATTACAATATGTTGCCTGTAAATAATATACTACTGGAGTTATAAATTATTATGCAGGAAGTGGTGCAGCTAAGTCTCCCCGGCAGTTCACATGGTCGCGCGGGATGACAATTTTGGTAGGTTCTCTCTCGTATACATGCAGAAAAACTTTCATTTTGGTAAAGGTTATGATATTATTCCTAAGGAGTACTTGAGAAGGCTCAGTTTGGAACGTGTAACATCTTGCAGGCAGGCGTTCGGTAGGTGTTCATACATGGTTTGCCTTATAGGAAAAGGTATACGGTCGATAAAACTGACCGGGTCTTATTCGCATGTAGCCACATTTTAAAGGAGTGCTGACTAATGACAAAAAAAGAAAGTCGTATCGGGTTTAGGGCAAAGCCACTGGTTCTGGTGTTGATACTTCTTATCGGTGTTGTCGGTCCCGCTTCGGCGGACCGCATTCCTCGAATCCTTTTAGCTGGTGACAGTTGGACGGGATTCCTGCTGGCCTTCCGAACCTTCAAAAATGTGCTGCCCGAGTATCCGGGTCTTGAGCGTTGGCTCGAGGTGGGCAACCGGACGGCGGAGATGGGCGCACGTGTGTTTGAGATGATTGAACGCAATTACCAGCAAGTACTTACGGAAGAACTGACCAAATACCCCAATGTGGATGTGGTCGTCATGACGCTGGGCGGTAATGATATTTTGCGAGGGACGGTGGGTGTCGATCCGACAAATTATTATCGGGAAGTGGAACTGGAAGATTGTTACCGGTATCCAGATGGTCCTCCCTGGGATACAGCAACGGAGTGTATGGATTGGCTGGCCCTTAGCGTGAAAGAAAAGGTGGGAATCCTTGTTGATCACATCCTTAGTGTTCGACCGGATATCCGTGTAGTGATTCTCAGTTATGATTACGGCGCCCGAGAGCCAGAGGGATCGTATACGGTTGAGGAAATGCATTTGTCCTTTGTCGCTGTGCAGGAGCGCATGCGTGAACTTGCCCTCGAACGGGACCGGGTCGAATTTGTCATGAACTTCGGCCTGATGCAACATATGTTTGGCGTTCCCATGGGCGATTATCCCGAAGATGGGTACCCGTCGGAAGATATACCCCCAGGTGTGGCCCCGTATCCCTGCAATGATCCTGCGGCCCCGGAATGCACCTTCTGGCCGGGCGGATATCCCCAGTACCTGTCTCCCATGGCGTCTTACATTGACCAGGATATTCACCTCACGGCCGAAGGGTATGCCCATGTGGCGCGACGTGCCATTGGCCTGCATATTGAGGAATGGCTGAATTATCCCAAGGCACTGGAAATCCTTCCGTTGAGCAACAAGGCCACCTACCAGTTTCAGGTAACCTTTACCCACCCGGTCACCGGGGTGGATGTAAGCGATTTCGAGGTCTATATCAATACTAAGGCCGGCCTGAAGGCGATGGACGTGGTTAATGTGGAACCGGCGTCCGGACCGGCGGACGTGTATATGGTCACTGTGGACATGGGCAGTTCCTTGGAAGCGGCCCAGATCAAGGTGCTCGATGATGACTCCATCCTCCGCGCGGATACCGGCGTCGCCCTCGGCGGTCCGGGCGCGGGTAACGGCCTCTTCGTGTACAACGGCACCTATGAGTTCCAGGACATCCCGCAAGCCACGGATGAAGATTTCTCGGGTTCTATGCAGTTCCTGTACATGGCATCGCAAGCCTATGAGCACTTGCTCAGCGAATACGGCTTCAGTTTCAATCCGGACCATTTCGATGCCAACGGCAATTTTACACAGGATGGAAGCATTGATGATCCCTATATTATCCCCGGAAACGGGATGCTGGACTTGTATGAATTCATGGTGATAGATGCCATCCTTAAACGCCCCGACCTTGATTTGAGTGCCACGGGCGGCCTGACCTACCAGGATGTGCGTACCGCCTGGGACCTCAATATTGCCAGCGTCCAGACGGCCCTGGGTGGTGTGGGCGGCCTGGCGGACATTATTCTGCCGGGTATTGACACCGTCCTGGCCGGATTTTATACCTTAGGTGACAACTACTCCACCTTCCTGGTATCCACCCTGGTAATGCTTCTGGACACCATTGAAGAATTTCCGACCAATACAGATCCCACTGCGTTGACGCCCTTTGACATCTCCAATACAACCCAGTTTTTGAGCCGGTTCCTTGCCTTTTTCGGCGATGCCGACGGCGATACGTGGAGGAACTTCCAGGAATACGCCTACTTCGCCCCGGATGGGATGGCGGCTTATGTTAACGCGACTCTTGATCCGAATCTGACCCCCAAGACGGGAGAGGGAAATTATCGGGCCGGCGACTTCGTGCGCATACCGCTTCTGGACCGCGCCTGGTACAAATCCACATTCCAATGGTTCCGTGACGGGCAGCCTATCATGAACGACAAAGACGGTCATGTCTCGGGGGCTGACACTCCCGCCTTGGATATCCTTGCCGCACAGCCAGGCGACTCTGGCGACTACACCTGTGTTTATCAGGGGCCGACGAAGGTCGGTGGTGTTTATCCAGAGAAGACCTATGGTCCCATAAAAATATCCGTCCGAGAGGTCGGCGTCATGCCCGCAGGCGGTTTCGCGGCACTCTCCATTCTCGCTGTGACCATGGGCCTGGGGTCTGCCTGGATGATTCGGCGCAAACGATAGATATTTAAGTCGGCGGGAATCGGTTTATAAAGGACCTTTTCTGCCCCCTCCATAGACAAGCCGCTGCCCGTCCCTTCGGGGATGGGCAGTGCTTGTCTTGGGTATCGTTTTCACCAAAAATTTCCTTAAACAGGTTGCGAATAAAGCATGAACACGGGTAGTTTAGGGGAGGGTCCTTTCCCACTTGCCGCTGAAAATAAAGCCCAGCCTGTCGCGCTTTTCAGGACAGCCGCTGTTCCCGATTATTTGCAGATTTAAAATCAATATTCCCATTGACAAAAAGTAATTTTTAGTATATCCTGTATAAAGGCGCGTATACCAAAGTGTAAATGTGTGAAGAGCCATGGTGTAGCCGAGCAGATAGTACGCGCAGTCGGCGTGCCGTAACAGGACAGGAGCCGGGGGTTATGTCAGAAGAGAAAGAAACTCTGATAACCGGTAAAGTCAAGTGGTTTAATGATCAAAAAGGCTTCGGATTTATTGCCCGCGAAAATGAACCGGACGTTTTTGTCCATCATTCAGCCATTAATATGGAAGGCTTTCGCACCCTGCAGGAAGGCGAGGAAGTCACCTACGAATTGATTGTCAGTGACAAGGGCGCCAGTGCGGCCAACGTTAAACGGGCCGCCTCAACTACCTAGTCCACCTCCATTTTTTTTTCAGTCCCCTCATAGTACGCTCTCAAACGCGAAACAGGCTTCTTGTCAAAGCGTGCGGGGCAGTGCGGTACCGTTTCTGACCATGGTGAAAGACGGGGGGGGTGCCTGGCCTGCGGCGGGCGAAAGCGGGGACATCGGCTCCGTGTTTCTGCGGGGGGCAGGCACATCAGGGCCGGAAGGCGTGGGGGAGATTGCAGGGCTACGGACGGAAAGAAGGCCCGGATAACCGTTGTGATATTGCCTCTCTCGGTTCCTATGACAGGCAAGGTTCCTGTAAAAATAGCGGGCAAGGGTTGTATACTTACACCCATGAGAAGGGTTGCCGCGTATTTTTATTCACATCCTGAAAAGGTGCATTTTTCTGCCGTGTTCCCAGGGAAGGCGGTGCTTTGTGCCGTGCTGTTTTCCACGTTCCTGTTGCCGGCGGCCGGTGAAGAGCGCGAACTCGCATTACCTTTACTCGCCGCGCCTATCAATGCGACCTGGGCCGCCAATCATGGGGAGGACTGGTACGAGAAAGGATTCCGGGGATTTCTGTTTGAAGGACTGCTCGATGACCTGCGTTTGTTTCCCACGGAACAGGAGCGGGTTAAGCGGTTCAGATTACTTCATGCGGACAGTTCCGCCGGGCAGGAAGATAACACCGCAGTAATCGTCAGTGACGCTGACGCAGCGGCGCCCGATGTGACGGGTGTGGTGGTCCCGGGGCATTGGAATGAATTGATGGATGAAATTTCCGGGGCGAACAACCGTCTTTGTGCCGTTGGTGTGGACCGTAATTTTCTGCACATCCATCTTGCTCCGGATGAGGCGTGGTTTTGCGACCCCCTTTTGTTGGAAATCGCGGAACAGCGATTCCGGTTGGCCGGGCAACTGTGTCGCACCGCAAAACTGCGTGGGATTGCCCTGAACACGCAGTCTGACAGTTTCATCTATGATTACCGATGGGACGGTTATGGCAGCGACCTCACACCGGAGACTCTTGCCGAAGGCACCTATCAATTTGGTGTGCGCGTGTTCCGCGCATTTATCCGGGCGTATCCGGAAGGTGAAATCATCGTGATTGCCCAGGATACCGAAACCTGTGGACCGCTCTGGTTCGACCTGGTCGAAGGCATCTTTGACGCACCGGGCGCAGCGGAGGACCTGCCGGTCCGCCTGGCCGTCCTAGAACCGCCGGATATTGGCAACCGCAGCTTTTTCAAAAACTATCCAGAACATGTAGCGCGCCTGCTCAACGCCAGGCGTTCCCGGAACCTTCGTGTTCCCCGGCGTGATACCGGGGTTATTTTTGCTCTCGAACCCGTCCACTACGAGAAAGATATTCCCACGGCCAGGTATCCCTTGAAAGACTACCGTCCGGCACTATATGCCGCCGCCCTGTACGGCGACACTTACATGCTTCTTTGGGCGCCGGAAGGGGGCTGGTGGCAAATTCCTCCGGATATGGCGGAGCAATACCGGCATTTGAAACAGGGAGGTGTTGCGGGGGTGCGATTTGCGCCGCCCGTTCCCCGCACCTTAGACGCCTACGCGCCTTTTCTTTATAGAGATATGGGGGGGCGCGTCGGCAGCCTGGAAGTGTTGGGCCAGGAAGTGGAGGTCATGAAAAATGGCCGGGGTGCGGCCTTGTTATTCTGGGAAGACACCGCGGACGTATTGCACCTGTCCGCCCGTACCGGTATCGTTACTGCGGTCAACCTGATGGCGGAAGAGCGGCTTTATTTCACGCCGAAGGAGGACCGCGTACTCATTCCACCCTTATACGGACCGGTATTGGTGGAGGGAATACCCCTCAAGGAATATGCCCTGCCCGCATCGGTGGGCATGACCATGAATTCCCCCATTGTCGCGGGCATTACCCAGAGCCCGGTTGAAATCAGCATTGATAATTCTTTGACTGTTCCTCTTCGTGGAACGCTCGCCTTGTTGGCGGACTCCGCCTATGCCCTGGGCGCGGCGTCCTTTCCCATCGATCTCCCGCCGGGGCAATCGGCGTCTTATACGCGCATGCTTCGTGGAATATCCAGTCTGGGAATGCGCCCGGAATTCACAATCAGTCTGGCCATCACACGGGAAAGCCCGATTACCCGTAAAATTGTGTTCCCTGTCGCTCCGGAAGAAAGATTCTCCTTTTTCTGCGACGGTATGGCCCCGGGTGCGTTGGTTGCCGACCCCTTTCCGGACGGCGGGCAAATGCCGCTCCTCCTGAGCTGCGATGTTCGGGGCCGGCTCACCTGTTATGATACCGGGGCTTGCGCTGTTCGCTGGAGTCGGCGTGTATCGGGCAGCTGCACTTCGCCACCCCTGTTACTGAAGGATTCACAGGGGGATGTCCGGGCGGGTATTTCCACCATGCAGGGACGCCTGACCCTGTTCAATCTGGCCGGTGAAGAAAAATTGCTCCTGATGAATAGGGCAAAACATGGGGTCGCACCGGTGGCGCTGACTACGGAAGAGAATACGGGCGACTTGCTTGTCATGGCCGATGACAAGGACATCTCGTTGTATGACTCCCGGGGAGCCTTGACGCACCGGATACCAGCGCCGGGTCGTGCCCACTACCTGTTGGCCGATCCCGTTCAACCGGGCCTGTTCTTCCTGGCCGCTTCCGGCGGGGGCGATACTCCGGACGCCAAGGCTGAGGAACCGGACGGAGGCGGGCACC
>JAKJCY010000014.1:0-31913 GCA_022706235.1 Candidatus Hydrogenedentota bacterium
AGTTTTAAGGGATAGGACTTCATTGCGTTGACTTAAACGTAAAAACCAAAGACAAGAATTTAAGGTCTGCAACTCCTACAGGACTTTCCATGCAGTTACTAGCAATGATTTTAAGCCTTTGTACTTCCGCAGCACTAACGGGAACAGACTCCTTTATCGCAGGTGACAGGGCTCAAAGGAGTGGGGCCTTTGAACATGCGGCACAACTTTTCTCAGATTGTGCTCAGGAATCGGATATCTTGTGTCCTTATGCCCTGTCCAGGGCCGCGCAAAATCATTGGCTGTCGGGCAATATAGCGACAGCCGAAACACTGTTTATGCAGGTGTTGAACGACTATCCGGAAGGTCCCTGGGCGCGCATGACTTGCGCGCGCCTCGGTTACCTGTACGTGAAGGCGGGTCATGCGGAGAAAGCCTATCCGTATTTTGACCATGTTTTGGAAGGTCTCGAACCACGCCCGTGGTTTATGAATGCCGTGGCGCTGGCCCGGGCGCGTACCGCTCTCGTGTTGCCTGCCCATGCGAGGGAAGGCTACGACTTTTTCAAAGACACGGTAATGAATGCCGTTTCCAGCGCAGACCGTATTGAATGCTCGCGAGTACTGTTGGGTTCATCGGACAGAGAGGATAGGCTGTGGGGCTGTTATGGGCTGATTCGTGCCGGTAACCTGAAAGAAGGACGTGCCGCGCTGCAAAAGGAGCCTGTCTATTTCAGGGATGCGGATAATACATTTATTTCCATGGCTGACATGGATGCAAGGATGGAGGCAACGCAGCTGCATGCGGAAGCCATGTCCCGTGTTGAAGCCTGTATAAGACAGAATACCGGGGATGCGGCTATGCGGGCATGGTTGATGCTCGCCCTTCGAGAGCAGGCTGTTCAGGACCATTCCACAACGTCAGAGACCCTGATAAATTTAATGATCACCTATTTCAATGAGGGCAGAGACGCCGGGGATGCCTGCTGGTGGATGGCGGAGCGGTATGCCAAAAAGCCGGATATTCCCGCAGCGGACCGCATGTACCGGCTTCTGATTGGAAAGTGCCCGACGCATGTGCGTGCGCCCAGGTCGAAACTCTACCTCGCGAACCATGCACGGGATCAGAACCTGCTTCCTGAGTCTATGGTGTTGTATCAGGATCTTGCGGAATCCGACCCGAAGGGACAATTTGCCGCGGAGAGTTTTTATCGCTGCGCACAAATCGCGGAGGCGCGCAATGACAGCGCTGGGAATCAGCGGTTCCTGGGGTTGGCGGCAGGTGTGGGATATGGTCATTTCTTCGCGCACCGGGCATTGTATCTGTTGAACCGGCAGAAAGGTCTTACACAGGAAAGTTCCGGTCGCATGACGGTACTTTCCGGGCATGATCTTGTGGCCGCTTTTCCGTTTCAGGAAGATCACAAGATGAACCTCATGCCTATGATTGTCCACTTTCCGGCCTACCCGCGCCTGCGGTTCTTCGGTCAATACGGGTTTGAAGAGGGGGAATGGGAAACACTCGACTGCATTCTTAATTCAGCGAAATCCCTTGAAAAACTCTGGTATCCGGCTATTGCGGAGGCCGGGTATATGCACACGCTGATGCAGTATGTTTGGGCGCGTGGATGGGGCATTAACGACGGAAAACCCAGCCTATTGCGGCAGCGTCTGGAATATCCGCTGGCCTATTGGAAGGCCATGAAATCCACCGGTACCGCCATGGGTATAGATCCTTTTTTCCTGTTGGCAACGGCTCGTCAGGAAAGTACATTCCGGGCGGGGATAGCATCCGGGGCCGGGGCGACAGGCGTGTTGCAGATGATGCCCGGTACCGCAAGTTGGCTGGCGGACGTGGATACTCGTGTTACCATAGATCACGCCTCGAACCTCAAATCGCCCTGCGCATCCATTCATATGGGCGGGGTTTATATGAGCCGCATGCTGCAAAGGTCCGGAAACAACGCCGTTTACGCGCTGGCCTCCTATAATGCGGGTCCCGGCAATTGCGATAAGTGGCGAAAGAAATTTTCCGGTCTCTCCCTGGAGAAGTTTATGGACGCCATCCCTTTCCCGGAAACCAATGAATACGTCAAAAAAGTAATTGCCAATTACGCCGCCTACCATTCCCTGTATTCACCTCCTGAAAAGGCATCGGAATATACGGTGGAGTGAATTTCACGCTATGCTAGCCTGCTTGCACTCAGACGTATTGACATGTTTTCGGTAACGTGACATACTGGTGTCTTGTAGTGTGGTCGACGGCAGTCCAGTTTCAGCACGCGTGCAACAGGAGCAAACAGGATGAACTTCAGGAATTATTTAAGATATGGAAAAGTCTTGGCTCTACCGATTGCCCTTATTTTGTGGGTTTCAGGGTGCTCTTCAGAATTTGGCGCATTATGCGGGAACCTGATTAAAGCCGGACACAAGGCGGGTTGTACTGGCTGTGAGATAAGAAGGATCCCGACAGAGGGAGAGGCGGAGGGGGAGGTACTGGAAGGAGAATCCGGGGAAGGGGAAACCGGTGAGGGGGAAGGTGTGAAGGAAGGGGAAGTGGTTGAGGAGGGAGAGGCGGAGGGAGAAGGAGAGGGAGAAATTATTCCCTCCAATATGGTGGCTGTAAAGCGAGGTTCGTTCAATATGGGAAGACCCTACAGTGATGTCGGGGAAAATACCGAGTTGCCAGTGCATGAAGTTTCTCTCGACGCTTATTGGATGGCAAAGTATGAGGTGACCAACCTGGAGTACGCTGAGGTCCTCAATTGGGCTTACTCGCGTAAATTACTTAAAAATATCGAGGGAACTACCTATGCTGGGGGAACCGTATATGCGTATGACCGGCCGATTGTGGAAACTCGGGACAGCAGTCCCAATGCACAGATACACTATAGCGACGGTGTTTTCTCCGCCTATAGCCGCATCAATTACAACGATCACGTTGTTTCCATGGAGGAACATCCTGTCGTTATGGTCAGCTGGTATGGCGCTGCCGCCTACTGTAATTGGCGCAGCAGCATGAGCGGGCTGCAACCCTGCTATTCTACTTCGGATTGGACGCTGAATAAACCGGAACGCAACGGGTATCGTTTGCCGACGGAAGCGGAATGGGAGCGTGCGGCATCCTGGGACGGAGCGCGACACTGGCGTTACGGCATGATGAGAGATTCCATTGACCCCGCATTTGCAAATTATCTTGAGTACAATCCTTTATGGCTGAAGTCTTATCCATTTACTTCGCCTGTGGGATGGTATAACGGCACCAATCCCGAACAGTTGCGCTACCCTGACGTGATAACCATGAATGCGGTAAGTCCTTCCGGCGCCTATGACATGACTGGGAATGTGCTGGAATGGTGCCATGACTGGTTTCAGGATGCTTACTACATAGAAAGCCCTGAGGCCAATCCGAAAGGTCCGTCCGAGGGGATGTTCAAGTCGGTGCGCGGCGGTTCCTGGAGCACGACCAACCCGGATTGCCGCACGGCAAGACGATTTCGCTATCTTCCCGCAAATCGGGAAAATAATCTCGGTTTCCGCATCATACAGCCCAGTTAATGCATTTAACAGATTGACTCTGGTTGCCAGTTTTGATTCCTTTGTGCTATCGTATTCCTTGTTCTATATGGGGGGATGGCATTAAAGGTACAGGTGAAGGATTTATGAAAAAACACGTATTTGTCTATGGAATAAAGCTGTGTATTGTTGTAGGGCTGTTTGTAATGATTTTTCACCCGGAAACCTTCGGTTTCGCGGGATTGTTCGGGGATGTCGCCCCTCTTGACGTATGGAATGCCTTACGGGAGGCCAGTACTACGGGGACAGCGGCGTTTTTCTTTTGGATGGCATGCGCTACCGGCGTAAAACTTTTGGGCATAACATCGGGGATTATCCGTTGGCGTCTGCTGCTCGCCGGACAGGGGATAAAGATTCCTTTTCTATATCTCACCTATCAATGGTTTATGGGGCGTGCTATCGGGCTGGTCCTTCCCGGAACGATTGGGCTGGATGGATTTCGCCTCATTGAATCGTCACGGTATACCCGCGAAGTGGTTAAATGTACCACGGTTATCGCCGTGGAAAAGCTGACGGGAATTATTGCGCTGTCGTTTTTAGTGTTTGCAACCTTTCCGCTCGGCTTCAAATACCTGCAGTTCAATACGATTTTATTGGTCGCCATTATGGCGGTATTGCTGGCAGGCGTGGTGTCCAGTCTGTTGCTGCTGCTGAATCCGCGGGTGATACAGGTGCTTGCGGCGGTAATGCCGGTGCCCGCGTTCGCCCGAGGCCTGGTAAACAAGCTGGGTCGGGCCGCTACCGCATACGGTAATGCCAAGGGCACCCTTATTGCAGCGCTTTTTTTTGGGCTGCTGGTACACCTGGGCACCTGCTCAAAGTATTTTTTCACCTTCATGGCGATACGCGCCACAAACGTCTCCGCCGCAGATATATTCTTTGTCAGTCCGCTGATGATAACCGCCGGGATATTGACGTTTACCATTTCCGGCCTGGGCGTGCGTGAAATCGCCTTCGGGCTGGTGCTGGGCGGAACCGCCGGCCATGCGGTTGCTATTCTCGGCGGACACCTCGGGCTTTGGGCCGGCGAAATCATTCCCTTCGCTCTCAGTGTGCCGTTGCTAATTTTCGGCGGCCGTCCCAGCAGAAAGACCATCGAAGAGGACCGCGAATATGTGGAGGAGAGCCTTGCCGATACCCGGTCGGAATTAAAGCCCCTGCTCAGCCGCGAGGAGACAACCCGTTACCGCAAGGAAGTGGCCTCCATGCTCTGCTGCGGCGTCCTGATGGGTCTGTTCGCGGGCGCCCTGATTGCCTTTCTTGAATCCTTCTGGATCGGCTGGCGCCTCCAGGAATTGGGCGAGTGGGGGTTGCTACCCTGGGGCGTGGTCGCGTACAGCGTCATCTTTGCCGGCGTGGGTCTTGCCATTTCCGCCGGGCTGTTGTTTTTATCCCTCTTATTCGACAGATTCCCGTCCTGGCCCGTCACCGCCGGGTTGACCTATGCGTTGACCTTTGCCTCGGGCGCTGTGATTATAGGAGTCTTTCGGTTCCAGCGGGATATTCTTGCCGGGCATGCCATGACCTCAAGGCACTATGGGATGGTGGCGTGCCTGGCCTGCGGCGCGGCGGTGCTGCTGGGCGTCCTCGTGTTTCTTAAAAGCGCGGTTTTTCGCCGGTATTTGCGTATGAATATGCCGTTCTTCGGAGCGGCCTGCCTGGTCGGGTGGGCGGTGCTGGTTGGCGCGGCCTGGGGCTTAGCGCTGTATCTCACGCCGACGCGGGAATCCAACGTGTTCAAGCCGCAGGTACAGGCAACAGGCCCGAACATCATTTTGTGCGCCATAGACGCCCTGCGCGCGGATTATCTGCGCGTGTATACTCCGGACGCGGCAACGGTTACCCCCAACCTGGACGCCTTTACCAAGGATGCCCTGATCTTCCGGCAGGCCTTTTCCCAAGCCTCGTGGACCAAGCCGTCCTTCGCCACGATGTTTACCGGTCTCTACCCGGAAGCGCACGGGGCAACCTCGAAAACAGCCGCCTTGTCGCCTACTGTGGAAACACTTGCCGGATTGCTGCAGCAGGGGGGATACTATGCCAAGGGCTTTTCCAACAATCCAAATGTCACCAAAACATTCGGGATGGACCGCGGTTTTACCGATTACGTGGACCTCAAACCGAACCCGCTTTTTTATGCCACAGCTTCCTCCGAAAATCTGTCCCTATATGGCCTGATGCGTAAGGTGTTCATGGTGGTGGAGGGCAAAGTGCGCGGCGGCAAGTTACGGGTTACGGACTTTTACCAGCCTGCGGAAACCGTTTCCGCCACGGCGTTGGAATGGCTTGACAGCGGAGATGTTCCGGATAACAACCCTTTCTACCTTTATTTGCACTACATGGAAACTCATGACCCGTTTATGGACCATGGCAATCCCGGCGTGGGCTATGCGCGGGCGCGCATGGAAAATCCGGACCCCGAACGCTGGCTCGAGCCCATGCGCAACGCCTATATCTCTGAAATTGAATATCTGGACCAGCACCTCGGCGCGTTGTTTGAAGGTCTCAAGGCCCGGGGGCTATATGATACTACCGCCATTGTATTTGTTGCTGATCATGGCGAGGAGTTCTTTGACCACAAGGGATGGTGGCACGGGCAAACCCTCTACGAGGAACTATTGCGCGTGCCGCTGCTCATCAAGTTGCCGCAAAGCGTTCAGGGCGGCACGGCCAATGAAAACATGGCGCGTCTTATAGACCTGGCGCCCACCATGCTGCACCTGGCCGGGTTGCCGGCCGGCTCGGCCATGTCCGGACGCCCCCTGTGCGACGCTTCGGGCGCCTTCACCAACGCCGATATTGCCTACAGTTACGCCCATAACGATTTCGAGGGCAATCTTCAGCAGGGAGTGCGTTCCCGGGACCGCGCCCTGATTCAGGCTAATGAAGACAATCCGCGCGGCGTAGCCCCGGTGGAACTCTATGACATGGTTACGGACCCGGCCCAGCAGCGCAACCTGGCCAAACTCCCAGAGCGGCAAGACGAACTCACGAAATTGAAAGAAATAATTAATGATTTTATTCGTCTAATTCATGAGAACGCACCCGAACCAGGTGCCACGGTGGAGATTGACCCCAATCTCCAGCAGCAACTGGAAGCGCTCGGCTACTTGTAATAAGCGCAAATGCGCGTTCTCTCGTTTCCAAATTCCATTTGGGAACGTGCTTGCCCGCGAAGTTCCACTTCGCAACCGTGGTTGGCAGACGGACTACATCGGACAGACCAACGAGAAAAGAGAAATAGAATTTCAAGAGAGCCGCGCACCCCGGCGTACCGGGGGTATTAGTGAAAAGAAACTTTTACGATTACGATTACGAGCACGATTGCACCGATTCGGGTTTCGTGCTCGCATCTCCTAATCGAGATGAGTCGCGAAAAACCCGAATTTGGTTAAGCTATTTTATATCAACAAGTTGCAATTTAAGTTTCTCAGGAGATTGCGTTCCCAAATGGAATTTGGAAACGAGAGATATGAAGCAACATTTAGCAGGCGTACCTTCCCAGGTGCGCCAGAGTGCGATATCATGGTCTTTACTACCGTCCCATGGCGCACCAAGGAAGGTACGCCTACCCAATTTTAAGATCAAAGGCTGAAATTCAGCCCTGAGAATGAAGAAAGGATGAAAAGATGTACCGTGCATTTCTTTTGGGGATTCTGGTGACATCATGCCTTTGGGCACAGGACGTACCGCCCGCTGAAACGCCCGTCGCCCGCGATGCCTGGGAACCCTCCATACAACAGGTGTTCAGCCAGCTGAACACGTTGGATTTATTTGCGGCGGCAACCAATTTTGGCGGGATGACGGTGAAGGTCCCCAAGGAACTGCAGAAAATACCAATGCAGATGATAGAGGGTTCGGAAGAGTTGCGCAATCGCGGCATAGAAATTTATGTGAAGGAATTGAAGTTTCAAGACTTGAAATTCAATTACGACAAATCTCCCCAATGGACCGAAGACAAGCCCTTGGTACCTACCTTGGTCGAATTCGGGAAACTAGGCATCTCCGCTGATGCCAAGACGAAAGTGGGGACCATCCCTCTCGGGGCAATGTTTGACAATGGCAAGATGCCCGTGGAGTTTCTGCCCGCTCTGGAAAAGGGATATGACTTGAAGATGCTTCCTGAATCCCGCGCGGAAGAAACAAAACTGGATGAAGTGGACTTGAAGGTGGGTGGCGGCATCACCAGCGGCATAGCGAACCTATTCCTCAGCAAAAAAGTGGGGAAATTAATTCTTCAATACGGCGTCGGCCAGACCTTGCAGATGGGGAAGGGGGATTTGTTGTCTGGAGATGCCGCTTCCAAACTGCTCGATATCCCTGCTGATTCTAATAAGGGCCGTGCGGTCGGCGCGTTAATGGACCTTTTAAATTAATCCTGATTCTCCGACACAGGCGTCAATCGATGTTTTAACATAAAAAAACGTTGTCGTCTGTCTTGATTACCGAAGGGAACAACAATAAAAGGGCTGCCGGGTCATTATTTTGACTCGGCATGCCCAAAATCAATATTTACAGTACCTGCGAAATAGTTATTTTCCGTGGGAACTCAACATCATTTCCAAGTCCTCCTTGAGTGACTGGAGGTCTTCTTCGTGTTCCACCTCGTCCTGGAGAATTTGCAATGCCATATTGTAGGTGACCGGGTCACCTTCACGTGTAGCATCCATCATGGCTTTGTATACGGAAATGGCGCATTGCTCCCCTTTGATGTTCTGATGAAGCAGCGTTTCGACATAGGGGTCCGACGGCTCATCGTAGCCGCAATTCGTTTTTTCTAGCCATAACTTCGGGTGGGTGAGCGGGGTGCCGCCCAGTTGGATGATGCGCATGGAGACCATGTCCGCGTGACGCAGTTCATCGGCGGCGTGCTGCAGCAATTCCGCATTGACCGCGTCTTTCATGGGGCCCTTGCTTATTTTGGCGCCGATCCAGTATTGGTAATAGGCGAGCCATTCATCGGCATACGCCTTATTCAGTAAGTCCAGCACCTTATCCACGTCCATGCCCAGAATTTCACGACCTTTGCTGCCCATAGTGTTCTCCTTTGTAGTTATTGGATCACTTGATCCGGCCTGCTTGTAAACGTTTCTGATTTACAATAACAAATTCATCCCGCACGTTTCCATCCATGTCATACGCGCGATAAGTGAGTTTGTCCTGATTTCCCGTTTCAATATCAATGATCTGATACGTGGAAACGCGTTCAAGACTCTTCTCCGCATATTCATGCTGTTCGACATCATAGAGTTTAGTTCCGGAGACGGAAACCACATAAATGGTTCCTTCCGCAGGGGAAGCGACCTCTTTGCCCCCGCGCATGGGCCGGGTTCTCAGATAGCCATGGTCGTGCCCTTGAAGTGCCATATCCACGTGATACTTATCGAACAGGGGACCCCACTTCTCCCGGAGTTCTACATTGTCCCTGCGGGGTGCGGAAGAATAAGCCGGGTGGTGGTAGACCGCGAATTTCCAGGTGGCAGATGAATTTTTCAACTGCTCTTCCATCCAAAGGGCTTGAACTTCAAGGTCCGAGTTTGAATCAAGCACCAGGAATAGGGCATTACCGTATTGAAATGTGTAGGCCCGTTCTGGTTCGAGTTTTCCGGGGCCATTTTCAGGCAGGGTCAATAATTCAAGGAACAGGCGAGGCCGGGCACCACCCGGGCAATCATGATTGCCCAGAGCGGGTACGTACGGTTTGTGCTCAAACACGCCGCCTGCCGCATGAAATAAGGTGTCCCACTCGTTCCGGTTATTGCCCCGGTTTACATTATCCCCGGAAACGACATAAAAAGCGGCATCGGGATGGCGTGTGTCCGCCTTGTGTACCAGTTCGCCCCACGTGTCAAGACCCACTTGAGGGTCACCCATATATACAAAGGAAAAAGACTGTGCCGCGGAAGGGGGCGGGGCAGTCGTAAAGGTGTACCAATCGGAGAATGCTCCGTTGCAGGCGACACGATAGTCATAAGAAGTCGCAGGCCTAAGACCATTCAGGACTGCGGAAAAACGGTTGTTAACCGGGTCATTTCGCGTGCCGGAATCTTTCAATGCAACCCTGTTGGGCGTAACTTCCGTTACGGAAGTGTCTGTTTTTACGCTTTCACGGAATTGCAGGATACCGTCGTCGGCCTCTGGAGAAGAGCGCCACTGAATGGTCATGCTTGTCGCAGGTTCGCCACTCCAGGTGAGGCAAATTTGTTCCGGCTGGGCGCTGGAAGGAAAATCGGTGTCGTGGGAACCCGTAAAGAATCTCCCAAGCCCAATCGCTGCAACATAAGCACTAATCAAAAGAATACAAAGGATAAACAGTATACCCACTAATTGTTTACTCATAAGAGTTATTCCTGCGGTAGACGAAGCGCCCTATAGTGGTCTTGTAGGACGAAGAGTTAAATTGTTTTAGGGGACTATCCAGACCGTAATGTAGTACTAAAGAGCAGAATGAAAAACTATCTGTCGATGGACAACATTTCAATGAGGTCACAGGCTTTACCGGACCGGGAACGCGCCGTTGGTAAACAGGATATTAACAAGCGATATCATCAAGAATCAATGACTGGAACCGTCAGGATTATGTATATCCTTGATTATTCGCGCAAACTTACTTGATAATGAATATGTCATATCGTGGATTCGAAGTATAATTTAGCAACGTAAGGAACAAAATACGGAAGGGTATTACCTTGGACACTTTTAGTGGCGCCCCGGATTCGGTTGATGAACTGGAAGAGCGGCTCAGTCGCCCTAGCCCCGGTGTCATAGAGGCCCTAAGTGCGGTGGAAGGCGATATATTACTACTCGGCGCCGGGGGGAAGATGGGGCCGAGTCTTGCGGTGATGGCGCGGCGCGCCTCCGAAATGGCAGGGGTAAAACGGCGGATCACGGCGATTTCCCGTTTCGGAGACGTTGCGGTACGTAATTGCCTCACTCGAAATAATGTGGAAGTGTTGCCTCGGGACTTGTTGTTGCCTGATGCCATCGATACCTTGCCGGAAGCGCCGAATCTCATCTATATGGCCGGGGTGAAATTTGGTACGACCCACCATCGTGGCCTGACCTGGGCCATGAATACGTGGCTCCCCGGCCGGGTATGTGATCGTTATCACTCTGCCAGGGCTGTCGTTTTTTCAACGGGCAATGTATACGGATTAACGCCTGTTGACGGGGGCGGTTCACGGGAAGAGGATATGCCCGCGCCGGTGGGGGAATATGCCATGAGCGCGCTGGGGCGGGAACGTATTTTTGAATATTTTGCTCACGCACGGGGGATGGAGCAGTCCATTATCCGCCTTAATTATGCCTGTGATTTGCGTTACGGCGTGCTTGTGGATATCGCGCGCAAGGTGCTGGACGGGACGCCGATTCCGTTAAGCATGGGATATCTCAATACCATTTGGCAGGGCGATGCCAATGCCATGATCCTGACATCACTTGCGCATGCCGCTGACCCGCCGTTGGTGCTAAATGTTACCGGAACACAAGTGATACGTGTCCGGGAGGCTGCGGCGTATTTCGGTACGAAATTCGAAAGAGACCCGGTTTTTGAAGGGGAAGAGGCGGATGATGCCCTCCTGAGCAACAGTTCCCGCGCCGCGGAAATGTTTGGTCCCCCGCAGGTCGATGAGGAAACCTTAATGGCCTGGATTGCTGAATGGCTGTTGAAAGATAAGCCTCTGTTGAACAAACCCACCCATTTTGAATCGCGAGATGGACGATTTTAAGGATAGCCATGGAGCCTTATACCGCATTACGGGAAGGTTTGGTAATTCCAGCCAGCCCCCTGGCTTTGAACCGGGAACGGTACCTCGATGAACGCCGTCAACGTGCCTTGTGGCGATATTATGCGGCCGCTGGAGCGGGCGGGATTGCCTTAGGCGTGCATACTACCCAGTTCGCCATACGGGATCACGGGTTTTATGGTCCTTTGCTGGAACTGGCCGATGCGGAATGTACGCGAATGGATCGGGACCGGGAAACGCCGCTCATACGTGTGGCGGGGATTTGTGGCGGTACCGTACAGGCCCTTCAAGAAGCCGACCTGGCTCGGCAACATGGGTTTCACGTGGGACTCTTGTCTCTGGCGGGATTCCGGGAAGACCCGTTGGAAGTGATCCTGGAACATTGCCGGGAGGTTTCAAAAACCATTCCTCTGATGGGATTCTATCTGCAAGCTGCGGTAGGGGGCAGGCTTTTGCCGTATGCGTTTTGGCGTGCCTTTGCGGAAATTGAAAACGTGGTGGCGGTCAAGGTGGCTCCGTTCAACCGTTATCACACTCTTGATGTCGTGCGCGCCGTTATCGCGTCAGGCCGGGAGGATATTGCCCTATACACTGGAAATGACGATGCGATTGTGGCTGACCTGACTACGCCCTTCACGGTAGATACGCCGTTGGGCAAAGTGTCACGGCATTTTGTAGGGGGACTGCTCGGGCATTGGGCAGTTTGGACCCGGAACGCCGTACAACTTCATGCGCAGTGCCGGCGGGCGGTTCTTGACGGTACCATTCCCTTGGCGTTGCTGTCGAAGGGAATGGAGGTGACCGACTGTAACGCCGCATTCTTTGATGTTGCAAACGGTTTTAAGGGATGCATCGCCGGGATACATGAAGTGCTGCGGCGGCAGGGGCTTCTGGAAGGTATCTGGTGCCTGGACCCTGAAGAAACACTCAGCCACGGACAGACTGAAGAAATTGACCGGGTTTATCGCGCCTATCCCGAACTGAATGATGATCCGTTTATCGCGGAACACCTGGATGAATGGTTGCGGGCGTAGTTTCCGGCCTTTTGATTCCAGGGAGATGTCTTTCTCATTAACGTAGGGTTTGCTTATAATCCCGTTTATACGTTCTTTGTTGCACTTGTTTTAGTAATACTTTAGGCGTTTTCTTTATCGTGAAAGGATTCAATAACAAAGCCCAGGATTTATTGGAGACTACCCATGAAGAAAAATCTATTTGTTGGAAGGCTCAAAGTTTTGGACCGTTGCATGGCATTGCTTTTTGTTCTTTTGGTAGGCGTTGGAACGGCGTTTCTGTATGCGGATGAGGTTGCGGAAGAGGACCTCGAGGCGTTATTTAAGCAAGAAATCGCGCGCAGCAAACCCGATTATGTCGTATATGTACCCAAAAGCCTGGACGGCAGTACCTTTGATACGGGCAATGAACACTTCCTCGTGTTTGATGGTCCGGACGGATCACTGATGGCGGTATGGACGCAGAGCAGTCATGAAGGCGCGGGCGACCACCGCATCATGTTCAGCCGTTCGGAGGACGAAGGGGTCACCTGGTCGGCACCGCTAAAAATTGCAGGGCCGGACCGCCCGGAAAAGGACGGCAAAATGTCGAGTTGGGGGTTCCCTCTTTTGTCGAAGTCCGGCCGTATTTATGTCATTTGGAACCAGGAACGGGGTCCCGTTGACCTCAGTCGGCAGTTTACGGGCAGTATGGACTGTTCCTATTCAGACGACTTTGGAAAAAACTGGTCCGACCCGCAAACGATCCCCATGCCGAAAAGTCCCTATGACGATCCGAGGGAAGAGGTGTACTCAAATTGGATTGTCTGGCAGAAACCCATTCGCGACCTGGACGGTCGGTGGTTCACAGGCTTTACGCGATGGGTCAGCAAGGCCGTGGCCCATCCGGCTCATGTGCGGTCATGGACTGCCATGGAAAGTGTAGTCGAGTTCATGCGTTTTGAAAATGTAGAGGACAATCCCGAACCGAAAGACATTAAGATTACCTATTCCGCCTGGGGGGACCAGGCCCTGCGCGTACCCCATTACACCAATCCGGTGCTGAGCGTGGCACAGGAACCGAGCCTGGTACGTTTACCCGACAAGCGCCTCTTTTGTGCCATGCGGACCATGTCCGGCTACATCTGGTACAGCCTCTCGGCGGATGACGGGCATAACTGGTGCGCGCCGCGACCGCTGTTGCGGCGCGACCATGGACTACCTATTCTGCAACCGCTGTGTTGCTGCCCAATCTATGAGTGCGGCGAAGGACGTTATATCCTGCTTCATCACAACAACGATGGGCGTTTTGAAGGTTCCGCCCCGGAGGACACCGGAAAAAACCGGCGCCCTGCCTTCCTCGCGTTGGGAGAGTATCGCCCCAATGCGGAACAGCCCATCTGGTTCAGTGATTCCAAAGAACTGATGGACAACGATGGCGCGCAGATCGGTCCGTTGAAAAGAATTGATATTGGCGTATATCCCAGCGTGACCCAACGAAACGGGAATTATGTTCTGTGGCATCCCGAACGAAAATTCTTTCTGCTGGGAAAGAAAATTACCGAAGAATGGCTTGCTATCCTGGAGGTGCCAACGGAATAGTGTACAACAGACTCCGCTATTAAGTTTATAGGTCCTATAGGTCCTATAAGTCCTATAGAAGCCAATGAGGGCGTTGCCCAAAACCCGAGAAAAAAACAACATCTGAGCAAAAAATGGGACTGCCTCCGGCGCATGTAAAACTAATAAGTGTTGGACTAAACACGAACGGCGCCGGTGGCTGTCCCGCTTTTTTGCGGGTTTCTTGAACAAGACCGAAAAAAGCGGGACAGTTCCCGCCGCTTAAGAAATTCGTACTTCTCAGTTCAAAAAAATATCTACGGTATAAACGATTTGTCGAGCCTATTTACAGTGGGCCGCGGGAACAGTCCCATTTTTCCTCATGATTTATGCAGTTTTGTGTGACCATTTGCGCGCGTTTCCTGTGCGTATATACCCCGAGGGACCCGAAGACTGCAAGCAGAACGACAAGCGTTACCATGTTTGTTAGCGGCACTTTTTCTGCCACGGTGACCTCTGCTTCAAAGACCTGCGTCGCTTTGGAACCGTCATCATACGTACAGGAATACAAACCGGAATCGCTTGTTTCCAGCAGCAGTATTTGAAGTGTTCGTTCATCGGCACCGAATATGCGCCCGCCGCTGTGAAGAGGCGTTCCATCTTTCGCCCAACTATACAGGGATAGGGGGGAAGCAGGGCAGGGCACACATAAACACAGTTCATCTCCCTCAACGAAATGGCCCCCCTGTGGTTTTGCGCACTGCTCTGGATTTTCAACACATACCTCGCCCTCGCCTTCAACGGCCCCCTCCAGGGCAAATGACCATCCCGCGAAGATTCCCCAGGGCACGCCGGTTGCGATTTTGCTGAAATCACACCAGCGCACCAGACCGACAGGATGCCAAGTGTCAAGGCACCCATACTGCCGCGGCGGTCCGTCTGAATAACCGACAATGGTCACAAAATGGTCGGTGCTGCCGTCCCCTTCCGTATCTACCAGAAAAATCATGGGCCGGTCATTATCAATCTCTTGCTTCACAATCGCCCATGTCAGCGTTCCGTTCCCCATCCAATACTGAGTAACGGAGGGAACATAATCCGGATTTCTGAGGGTTACATAGGACGTTAAGGCGGGGGTAACCTTACTCGACCAGCTCCACCCGTAAAAATTGTTGTCGGCGCTCCAAGAGGTGTGCATGAAATCCGCAATCGAATCATCACTATGACAACCGTCGGGGTAGGTTTCAGAACTGTCGGGAAGCACCGCAGGTTCCCCATCATCCATGGGAAGCGAATAGTCTTCATAGTGGAGTTGTGCTCCCTCGCCGCGCACTCCGCTGCCCCACGAGGCTATTCCTTGATTTACAGAATAGGTCTGTGTGCCTGCCTCACCGTCAAAGAGGTCCGGAAATCCCCGGCCATCATAGAAACCAAGCACCATACCCAATGCGGTGGGACCACATCCGCGCCACCAGGCATAGGGAGGAACTCCTTCGATAGTTTTTGATGTTCCCTCCTTTTCCAGTGGAGACATCTTCATCACTTCTTTATCCAACACAGAAGCCGGAGGTACAGGACCGGAGGTGCTTTGTTGTTCAAGCGGGGATTGTGCCATAGACTGTGAGGTGATACCTGCCAGCGCAAATATAATTAAGAAAGAAATGGAATGCGTATGTTTCATGGCAAAATCCTTTAGCGAAATGCGGTCACGGGTATAATCTAAGAAATAAAAAAAGACAAGCAAGAACGAAACTTAACCGCAAACTTAACCGTTACTGATAACCGCGTTCATAAGTTTATCAATATGCAGACCGTTATACCTCATTTGAACAAAGGTTTGCTCCATTGCTTATAATTGCAAAATTATGTGGGCATATTTATCGGCAGGTATTATACTCGGTTTATCGTCAGGATTTTCTCCCGGACCTTTCATGACCTTTGTGGTTTCGCACACATTGGCCCATGGTGTCCGGGAAGGTGTAAAAGTGTCTTTGACCCCATTGATTACGGATTTTCCAATCATTATCTCGTCTCTAATCTTTTTAGAACAAGTGGCGAATATGAATTATTTCCTTATGGGAAATATCCGCTGCAGGCAGTATTTTTCTTTTCTACCGGGCATGGAAATCCTTCCGGACAGGTGACGTATACATAGCAACTTGCTCCAAGGCCCCTAATTCCTTGCGTACAGGTGTTCTGGTGAATTTACTGAATCCGAACCCCTATCTTTTCTGGTTTACGGTAGGTTCTCCCATGTTGTTGAAAGGATATGGCCAAAGTACCGCATGCGCCGCATCTTTTCTGGGGGCTTTTTATGTTTGTTTGTTGGGAGCAAAGTGTGGCATCGCATTAATGGTGGGACGATCGCGCCATTTGTTCAAGGGAAAGGCATATCTTTACACCATGAGGCTTCTTGGTGTATTTTTGTTGGTTTTCGCTGCCATGCTCTTTCATAGTGCCTTATGTTACCTGTAAGACAGACTGGTGGTCGTATCGTGCCCGAACAGTAATCGGCATCGTTTCCCGGGAGTACGGGGGCATGCGCCTGATTTGCTATGATAATGCCGGATATGAAAGGAAAGATACCCATGAACATGCAGCGTCTTTCGTGGATAGGAATTTCCATGTGTCTGATGCTCGTTATTGCGGCCCAAAGCCAGGGGGATGAGGTTTCGCTGCGCTTCAGGGATGACGGCACTTTCAGGATCGTGCAATTCGCAGATGTGCACTGGACCTGGGGCATTGGTGATGACCGGAAAAGTGGGCGGTTGATGCGGGCGGTTCTTGATGAAGAACAACCGGACCTGGTGGTCTACACTGGCGACAATATTACCGGCGGCGCACTCTTAACGTACCGCGCACTACGACAAGTCACAGCGCCGTGCGCGGAGCGGAATATTTCCTGGGCAGCCGTTTTTGGAAATCATGACGATGAGGGAAGAGCGGATCGGCGGAAAATGATGGAACTTATGCGAAACCTCCCCGGTTGCCTTGCCTCGGCAGGTCCGGATGCGGTGAGTGGTGTCAGTAATTATGTTTTGGCGGTGACATCTTCCCGGAAGGCGGAGACACCCGCCGCGCTGTTGTATTTTTTTGACTCCCTTGGATATATGCAGCACCAAGGAGAGAAAAGATACAACTATATTCAACCTTCACAACTTCAGTGGTATAGAAATGAATCAAAACGATTTAGAGAAGCAATCCCGGAAGTTTTGCTGCCGGCCCTGGCTTTCTTTCATATTCCTCTGCCCGAATACCGTCAGGCTTGGGTGTCCGGAAACGCCCTGGGGGTGAGTCAGGAAGAAGTCGCCGATTCTCCAGTCAATTCTGGATTGTTTGATGTGATGAAGGAAATGGGCGACGTGATGGGTGTCTTTGTGGGTCATGACCACATCAACGATTACATCGGTGAGTTAAATGGTATTTACCTGGCATATGGTCGAGGTACCGGCTACAGCACCTATGGCAAGGATGGCTTCCCGCGAGGAGCCCGCGTAATCGAACTGTTGGAGGGTAAGCGGCAATTTCGGACCTGGTTGCGCCTCGAAGGCGGCGCACAGGAAATGCAGCTGCCTTGAAGAAATACTTGGAAAGGGAATTGCCCATGTATAAGCAGTACAAGACGCTCGGTCAAATGGCCCGCAGAGCCTACGATGAAGAGCGCCGGCTTGTGGCGCCTCTGGTGGGGTTTCCCGGTGTGGTGCTTACCGGTAGCAGCATCAAGATGGCACAACAAAATTATGGCGAACATTTTAAAGCTATTAAGTGCCTGGTGGAAGAATACCGTCCGGACCTTGTATTCCCCTTGATGGACCTTGCGGTGGAGGCAAATGCCTTGGGGCGGTATACCATCTTCCCCAAACATGACTCTGCAACCGTTCCGAAAGACCCCTTTGATTTCAGGGAGCTTGAGCGGCTTCCAGAGGTGAATATTGCCTTTGATGCGCGGGTAAACAGCTATGTGGAGACCGTTAAGTTAATGAATCTTGGCCTGCCAAGAGATGTTTTGCGGGGGGCTTACGTGACGGGTCCGTATTCATTGGCCGGCCTTATCATTGGGTCGGATGAGGCGGCCATCGCCACCATGTTGCAGCCGGAAGAATTTACCCGGTTGTGTGAATTCGTGGCGGAGACCATACAGGAGTATGTGCGCCTACTGATAGCGGCAGGGGCGCAGGTGATATGTGTGCTCGAGCCAAGTGCGGTGATGCTGGGGCCCGCTCAGTTCAAGCAGTATTCTGCGGACTACGTGAGGCATATTCTCAGCAGCTGTAAATATAGCGGCATCAATACCATTTACCACACCTGCGGCAATACCCTTCATGTGATTCAGGCCATGGTGGAATCCGGTGTGGATGGTATCAGCCTGGACAGTGAAGATGTGGGTGTGCGCCTGCCCGAGGTCGCGAAACGTGTACCTGAACATGTGGCGATTATCGGCAATATCAACCCGGCCAGAACAATGCTGTACGGAAGTTCCACTGAAGTGGAAAACAAAGTGAATGACCTGCTTGACGCCATGGACCCCTATCCTAATTTTATTCTAAGCACGGGATGTGATCTGCCGCAGGAGACTCCACCGGAGAATATTCACGCTTTCATGCAAAGCGGTCGCGCCCATCGCTGCCGCAAACCAATGTAAGGATTCATCTGTGCTGAAGCATCTGGCAAGCGGATATCAGTTCGTCCACAGGGAGAAATGGCAATTTTTGGTGAAAACGTATTCCACAGCGTTTGCTATGCCCGTGCTACCTCAGAAAATTCACTATGCAGTCCTAAATCAATGTTCATCCACCGGCTCTGCCGGTGGTTGTCGATTACTTACGATTCGGCATTCATCTGTTAAATATAAAAAAAGGTACGAAAACGCACATGATCGACCGGGTGCTCATATTCGATAGAATGCGGGTGGGGCTGGGAATATACTTTACGGATACCCGCTAACAGGAGGCTAGGCGTCAAACAGCCACATTTCTTTTATCTGCCGTGGCGAGGCGCATTATAGCCTCCTGGTCGGCCTGGCCGCGGTGCAGTTCCCCCATGATGCTTCCCTCGCGCATTACATAGAGGCGATCACACATGCCGAGTGCTTCCGGCAGTTCACTCGTGATGAGCAGAATGGCGACTCCCTGTGCTGCAATTTCATGAATGAGCCGGTAGATTTCCATCTTGGCGCCGACGTCAATGCCGCGGGTCGGTTCATCAAAAATCAGGAAGCGGGATTGGGTTAATAGCCACTTGGCAAGGACTACTTTTTGCTGGGTGCCGCCGCTCAAGTGATGTACAATCTCCTCAACATGCGGTGTCTTAATCTGAAGACTGTCGACATACTTCAGGGCAATGGCACGCTCCGCCGACGGGAGCAGGAGCGGGCCACGAAGAGCAGCCCCCATGTTAGCCATGGTAATATTGGCGCGGACGCTCATTGGAAGCACCAGCCCTTGATTTTTACGGTCCTCGGTGAGGAGCCCAATGCCCTTGGCGATAGCTTCACGGGGTGAATGAATGCGTACTGCCTCGTCATCGAGAAAGACAGTTCCGGAAGTCAGCGGGTCAGCGCCGAAGAGCGCGCGGGCAACTTCTGTGCGTCCCGAACCTACCAAGCCGGTAAGGCCCACTACCTCGCCTGCGGCTATGGTGAACGAGATTTCGGAGAATACGCCCTTGCGCCCCAGGTTTTCCACGCGCAGCCTCGTCTTGCCCGGTGTTACCTGGCGTTCGGGAAATTCATCTTGCAGTTCGCGACCGACCATCATGCGAATCAGATCTTCACGGTCCACCTCGGAAACTTGATGGGTGGCAATCCATTTGCCATCACGCATCACCGTGACATGGTGACCCAGGGAAAAGATCTCTTCCAGCCGGTGGGAAATATAAATAATGGATACACCCTGTTGTGACAAAGATTTCACCAGTGCGAACAGCGAGGCCAGGTCGTGATCGGTCAAGGCGGCGGACGGCTCATCCATAATCAGAATGCGCGCGTTGGTGGAAAGGGCTTTGGCTATTTCCACCACCTGCTGCTGGGCGACGCTAAGCGTACCCACAGAGCGGCGCGGATCCAGGTCGGAATTCAGACGCTGGAGCGCTGCATGGGCCTGTTCATATAAAAGACGCCATTGTATGCATCCAAAATGCCGGGGGGCATTCCCCAAAAAGATATTTTCCGCGACGCTAAGATGGGGTACGAGGTTGAACTCCTGGTGGATCATGCTGATACCGAGGCGTGCCGCCATCTGGGGAGAGTCGTAATGAACTTCTTCCCCGCCGATGCGTATCTGGCCTTCATCCATCGGTATGGCGCCGACTAGCACCTTCATAAGTGTTGATTTGCCGGCACCGTTTTCCCCGACTAGACAGTGTACATTGCCGGGTAGCACAGCCAAATGAACGTTATCCAGCGCGACCACACCGGGATAACGTTTTGTAATATGGTGCATCTCAAGCAGATACTTATTCATACATTCCCCGGATAGTTGTTGTTAAGGTTGTGTATGGAGGGAATGGCCCGCTTTTCACTATACACGTTTGTGGTTCCGTGACAATATGTACCGAACAGAGTAACAGACAGACAACGAGTTACTGTGTGGCGTTGTAGACAATCTTCCCATTATGGAGCGTGTACATGACCCGTCCTTGCAGGGTTTGGCCAAGGAAAGGCGAGTTACGGCTTTTTGAGGCGAATTCCAGCGTATTCACCGTCCAGGATGCTTCCGGGTCAAAGATAGCAATATCTGCACCAGCACCGATATGGAGGCTGCCCGCATCAATCTGGCAAGCTCGGGCGCCGCCAAGGCTCAACAACCGTATGGCATGTTCAAGGCTGATATGGCCCGGTTTGACCAGATGTGTAATGGTAAGGGCAAGGGAGGTTTCCAGGCCGACAATACCAAAAGGGGCATCCGTGAATTCAACCCGTTTTTCCGTGGGAGTATGGGGTGCATGGTCTGTGGCGATACAGTCCAGCGTGCCGTCTCTGAATCCTTCGATTATGGCCTGAACGTCCTCTTTTTCACGCAGAGGCGGGTTCATTTTGGCATTGGTGTTAAACCCGGATACGGCATCCTCGGTCAGGCTGAAATAGTGGGGAGCGGATTCAGCGGTAACGCGTGCGCCGCGTTTTTTGGCCTGACGGATAATATCTACACCTCCTGCGGTGGTTACATGCTGGATATGGATGTGCGCCCCCGCAAGTTCCGCCAGACGGATATTGCGGTCGATGCGGATTTCCTCGGCTGCCTTGGGAATCCCGGGAATTCCCAACAATGTTGCCATATAGCCCTCATTCATGGAACCGCCTGCAGCGAGCTGTTCGTCCTCACAATGGCTGAGAAAAGGGATTCCAACCATGTTTGCATATTCCAGCACATGCCTCATCAGTTTGCTGGAAGAAATGTCGTGTCCGTCATCGGTGACCGCGACAGCGCCTGCGGCTTTCAAGTCAGCCATTTCAGTGATTTCTGTGCCGGAGAGCCCTTTGGTAGCACATGCGGCGGGCAGTACATTGATACAGGCTTCGGCACTAGCCCGACGAATAACCAGTTCCACCAATCCTGCATTGTCAATGGCGGGACTGGTATTAGCCATGGTAACTACGGTGGTTACGCCGCCCCGGGCCGCCGCACGGCTTCCCGTGGCGATGGTTTCCTTGGACTCAAAGCCCGGTTCACGGAAATGGCAATGAATATCGACAAAACCCGGACACACGACACAACCGGAAGCGTCCAGTACCTCATCGCCTGTCAGACCTGTGCCGATTTCAGCTACTTTTCCTTTTTCAATCAGCAGGTCGCGGGGCGCGGAAGTATTGTCGGACGGATTTATAAAATAACCGTGTTTTATGATGATGCTCATCGGGGCCTCCTAATTCTATAGGGGTATGTGAACGCATACGCGGGATTAGGTGATGCGCGAGGTTCCGCTGTTTGCCAGCAGGTGCATAACCGTCATGCGCACGGCGACACCGTTCGTGACTTGTTCGAGAATGACGCTTTGGGGACCATCTGCCACATCGGTGGAAAGTTCAAGGTCTCGGTTGATTGGACCGGGATGCATGACAATGGCGTGGTCGGGGGCAAACCGCAGGGATTCCCGGTCGATACGAAACAATTTTACATATTCGCGGATGCTCGGGAACAGGGCGCTGGCTTGCCGCTCGCGCTGAATACGCAGCGCATAAATGACGTTCGCGTTTTTCAGTGCTTCACGCAAGTCGGTAGTACGGGTTACACCCAATTTCTCCACACCTCGTGGCAGCAATGTCGCAGGTCCACATACGGTTACATTTGCGCCAAGGCGGGTCAATGTATGAATATTGCTGCGGGCCACCCGGCTATGCTCAATATCCCCGATAAGGGCAACCTTGAGGTTGTCGAGGTTGAGCGCAGGGTTGCCGTGCAGTTTGCGCAAGGCTTCTCGCATGGTAAAAGCGTCCAGCAGGGCTTGTGTCGGATGTTCATGCCTGCCGTCTCCCGCATTGATGATATGAGAAGAATGGTCCGCAGCCAAAATGTGGGGAGCGCCCGAACAACCATGGCGCAGCACGATGATATCGGTGCTCATTGCCTCTATATTGGCGAGTGTATCATGCAGCGTCTCGCCTTTTACCGTGCTGGAAGAGGAAGCGGTTATGGAAAGGGTATCCGCACTTAGACGCTTCGCCGCCAGTTCGAACGAGGTGCGGGTGCGTGTGCTGGGCTCGTGGAACCAGTTGACGACAAGCCTTCCCTGCAACAGCGGTACTTTCTTGATCCCGCTTACGCGCTGTGACACGGCAAGGAACTGGGGCGTCGTATCGAGAATGATTTCTATTTCTTCACGATTCAGTTCGCGGATGCCGATTAAATCCTTTTTGGTCCATCGTGTGAGCGCAGCGGACTCCATGGTTCAATTTCCTTTATCGTCCGACGGTATGAAGCGGCGGTGCAGTAAAACGGCATCTTCACCATCTGTTTCCTCCAACCGCACACAAACCCATTCTTCAGGTTTTGTGACAAGATCATACCCAAGGTAATCCGCCTGGATGGGAAGCTCGCGGCAGCGACGGTCAATTAAGCAGGCCAACTGGATGCGCCGCGGTCGGCCGTAGTCCATGACTTCATCCATGGCGGCACGGATGGTGCGGCCTGCGGCCAGCACATCGTCTACCAGCAGCACGGTACGGCCGTCCACTGAAAAATCAAAGTGGGTTTCACCCCTTCTGTTGACGGCCTCACCCGCCCCGCCGGCGTGAAGATCGTCACGGTAGAGGGTGGTGGAGAGGATGCCCACCGGAGGGCGGTATCCGGTTACGTGTCCTATATGGGATGCTAAACGGTCCGCAAGGGGTTTGCCGCGACGGAGAATGCCCAGCAGGACAAGAGATTCAATATCCTCATTATCATTGGCTACCGCTAGAGCAATCCTCCGGATAGTGGCGGCAACGGCGTCCGCATCCATCAATACCGTATATTCGACTTCTGAAGCATTGCTCATCATGGTTGTGTTCCCGGATACTTGCACCTGAAGCGCATTGCGGATGCTCTGAGGGTAACGCGCCGATTTTACCAGCCCTAAAACCTCCTGACGTTTCTGCACGTCAATATAGCAGAAGAGGGAATGGGAGTGTCAAATGAATATTCGATTAGCAGCGTCTTGTTCCAACAATTGACCGACATGAGGGAACACTGCACATACCTTCCCCGAAACCGACCGCCCTTCTTTAACCAGCCTGCTATTGCTGTTTTAGACGCCAAACGGGTAGAATGCAGACCTCTAATCGGAAACATGGATAGGTTTATCCGCAAAGGAGAAAGAAATGCATTGTACGGCGCGTATGTTATGTTTCCCGGCAATTCTCGCGTTGCTGGGAGGTGTTGCCGGTGCTTATCCTCAAGATGCCGTACAAAACGAGGCGTCACAGTCCTTTACGCTTTGGCAACTGCCGAACCAGGCGCCTGCGCAGATGATGTCTTACGTTATCCAGTCCAAGGGAGGCAAACTGATTGTTATTGACGGCGGCAGGGACAGTGATGCAGGGTATCTGCGGTGTTTCTTACACGAACGGGGCGGCAAAGTGGAAACATGGTTTATCACGCATCCCCATGACGACCATACGGGCGCGCTTGCGCGTATTCTTTTTGAACCCGAAGGAATAGACCCGGGGACGATATGTGCATCCCTGCCTGATTCCGATTGGATGGCAAAAACCGGAGATACCGACGGTTCGTATGCCGCACTTATGGATGCAATCGCCAAAACGCAAAGGGACGTGAAATCCTTGTCACTTGGTGAAATCATGGAAATTGACGGTGTCGTTATACAGGTTCTTTCTGTTCACAATCCGGAAATTCTCAAGAATGCCGTCAATAATTCCTCTGTCGTTTTGCGCTTTCATGATGCCCGCAAATCCGTTCTGTTCCTGGCGGATTTGGGTCTGGAAGGCGGCGAAAAACTGCTGCAAAGTCCCTTGGCCGAACATCTCCCTTCAGACTATGTGCAGATGGCCCATCACGGACAAAATGGCGTGGGGGAAGCCGTATACCAAAAGATTAAACCACGGTATTGCCTGTGGCCAACACCGCTTTGGTTGTGGGACAACAATTCGGGTGCCGGTAAGGGTTCGGGGCCTTGGAAAACCCTGGAGGTTCGTGAATGGATGGACCGGCTGGGGATTCAGAAACACTATGTGTTGTTTGAAGGACTTCAGGTGATTGAGTAGGGACAACTATTTCTGCAGGGTAGAAGACGCGAGACAACGGTCGTGTCGGAGTGTTCTTTGCGTGTACTATCGATCGGTCTTGACATACTGGTTTCCGAGAATAGAGAGTCATTAGTTCGGAGTAGAAGTCTTTACAGATGGTAACGGCAAAAAATTAAGGGATGACAAAATGTTGCGGCGTGAATTTATCTATGCGGGTATGTGTACAGGGGTGGGAGAACTGGCGCTCGCAAACAGGGGTTCCGACACCGTTTTATCTTGCCAGGGAGGCACGGGGAACCCTTCTCCCGTAATAAAATCCTATACAGTTGAAGACCATAGGGAGCGTCTGGAAAATATAGGCTTTTGTGAGTTTGCCATTCGCACTTGTATGCGCAGGCATCTTATAACGGATTATCTTCCCGCGCACGCGACTTATAACCTGGGCGAATACCCTTCCAGGACACGATGGGAACCTGACGACTATGATGAAAAGGAGCTCCGCCGCCTTAAAGACCATGGCATACAGATTATACAAGTGTTCGACGATTGGAATGATTCTCTTCGTCTTTTTGGCGGGGATAAATACAGCCCAGTAAATCCGGAAGGTTTCAGGCGGTTCGTTGACTGTGTGCACCGAAACGGCATGAAAATCCTACCGTATGTTTCCACCGGTTTTTTACAGCGGACGGACCCGGATTTCAAACCAGAATGGTCAAGGGAAGGTGATTTTCTTGTGCTGGGTTACTGGAATATGGCTCGGTGTTCTCCGTCCAGTCCGGGGTGGCGTGCATATATGATGAAGAAAGTGCTTCAAGTCCTTGACGAATATGGCGCAGATGGCCTCTATAACGATGGAGGTTATCTCGCCAATAAGCATCATGGACGCGGTGCGCCAACAACAGACGAGGTTTCGGCTTTTCCAGAAGAGGATGACTATGATGGATCGTTTACGGACCTTCTCGGACTCCTCTATGGTGAAGTCAAACGTCGTGGCGGAATATTTAAACTGCATGTCAATGGTGCCGAAAAACCCATGACCCGGGGATTACGGGTATATGACTATCTTTGGGTGGGGGAAGGGGTTGGAAACCTGGAGGGGATGCGAGAAACTGTCAAAAACTACATGCCCTATGTAGTGCCCTGTCCGGATTTCAGTTTCGCCGAATATGAAGGTCCGCATGAACCTTATCTGCACGGTATACCCTATATGCAATTTCCCCTTCTTCAGGCGGGGCGTCCTTTTACTGGTGAACGAGCCTTGATACCTGGTGTCGCCTATAACCCGGATCCAAACGACTTCTGGATGCGCATCTGTAAAGAAGCGTGGAAACACTATCATGAACATCCCGAAGGGCCCTACTCCTATGGCGCTTGGGATGCCATCCCCGGAAGAGCGGATATACGTCCGGCTCATTTGCATTGGGTGAAACAGTATCTTTGCATGGTGGAAGAAGGCACCTGTGCTTATCTTGAGGTTGGTGACAGTGATTTATTTCTAAACCCTCTTCCGGAAGGGACGGTAGCCTCCGTGTTCGCAAACAGAGAAATATATCTTGTGCTTGCCAACTATAGTGGTTCTGTTGTAAATGTGGCTACCCGTGATAACTATTTCTCGTTGTCCTCTCCAGACGCTCCATCAGAAAACTTGTGGAAAATGGAAGGCAGAACCTTGAAAATACTTCGGCTGGCAAAAGATTAAGCGTGTTAGCCAACGCGCCAATAAGTTATTATTTTCGCGTGAACCGAAAATGCTTATGCTTCCTCAAGTTTCTTTTCTTTGTGCATAACCCGGCATATCGAGGAAGAGCACACCGGAAACAGCGGCTGGGGAAACCTGTCTGCAATGAAAACTGCGCTGCACTTTATTCTTGGGGAGGTGGTGACAATTGAGCGCGTATCTGGCTTAGGGCTGCTTCGACTTGTGGCTGGTCCGGTTTCGCCTCAAGAGAGTTTTCATAGGCTTGTTTGGCTTGTTCCAGCGTTCCCAGTTGTATATGCATGGCTGCGATAAAATTCCAGACAGCAACGTCCTCCGGGGACAACCCCACTGCGCGTCTGGCCGAGACCAGGGCGTCTGTGATACGCCCTGCGCGATAGAGAAGGCGCGCATAGGCCGTGTGATTGGTCGCGGTGTCCTCAAACCATCCCCTCCGCTTTTCAAAATCGTACAAGGCCTTACGAAGCATTAGCCTTGTAGTGATATCATAGGGTTGGGCATCACTCCCCAATGCATCGATTTGTGCTGACGCCTCGCTGATATCGCCATTTCGTGCCAATAAAGCGGCTTTCCCCACGCGTGCACGGATATTTTCCGGTTCAAAGGTCAGTGCCTGGTCATAGGCCGCTGAGGCCTGTTCGTACAAACCCTCCCTGTGTAAAAGGTGCCCGATTAACGCCTGTGTTTCCGCATCGTCTTTTCTTAATGTCAGTGCGGACTGAAAGGCTTCAAATGCTTTTTCGGACCCATGTGGTCCCGAAAGCATCCAGGCCTCGCCCAAGGCGCGCCACAACTCCGGTTGTTCCGCCGCCCCCTGGTAATTGGCGTCTAGGCGTTCTTGGAGGCATGCGGCCAGAAGATCGTGATATCCCAGGGATTTTAATACTTCCAAATAAGCGTCAGCGCCTTCAACGGGTTCCATGCAGGTCACACCGGCATTCCGCATAGATTCGAGACGCTCCAAAAGACTCTTTCGAGATACGTCGCCGGGCTGGTTTTCATGGCCAACGTCCGTGGAGGGCTCCGCTGCGGCAAGAAGCGGCAGCAAAACAAAATATAGAATGACAGCGGTCTTTAATGGGGCCATAGAAGTGTTTCCATGTATTTTAAAAGAGGTTCGAAGGTGTTTCTATTCAGGGCGCAAATAGCCACCCCGTTATATTGCCCAATGAGCCCTTCAACTTCCAAGGGATTGCATGCGTCCATTTTGTTAAAGACGGTGATAACAGGTTTGTCATTCAGTTCCAGTTCCATGAGAGTGTCCTGAACAACCTTCATCTTTTGGGCTAAATCATGGCAGGAGGCGTCCACTACATGCAATAAAAGGTCGGCTTCATGCAATTCTTCAAAGGTGGTTCGAAATGCGGCCAGCAGGTCTTTGGGGAGATTGCTGATAAAACCGACGGTGTCTGTGATAATTATTTCGCGTTCCCGGGGAAACCGCAGGCGCCGGGAAACCGGGTTCAATGTGGCGAACAGAAAATCTTTTGCGATTACGTCACTATCGGTTAAATGATTCAACAGGGTTGACTTTCCGGCATTAGTGTAGCCGACGACCGCAACCGTGGGCACTTCTTTAATAGTGCGGGTTCGACGGCGTAAACGTCGACGTTTACCGAGTTGTTCCACTTCTTGTTCAAGGCGGGCAATCCTGTCATGGGCGCGTCGGCGGTCTATTTCTAACCGTGTTTCCCCGGGACCGCGCCCGCCTATGCCGCCGGTAAGCCGTGAAAGGGCTTGTTGACGGATGCTTAAGATGGGCATCAAATAGCGAAGCTGGGCCAGTTCTACCTGGAGTTTTCCTTCGCGCGTAACCGCATGCTGGGCAAAAATATCCAATATAAGCTGGCTGCGGTCCAAAATTTTCAGGTCGGTGAAATCCGATAAAGACCGCACTTGCGACGGGCTGATGTTCATGTCAAACACGAGCATGTCCGCGCCTTTTTGCATGGCGGTTATTACGGCGGACTGAAGCTTGCCCCTTCCAAGAATAAAACGGGGGTCCAAGGGGCGGCGCTGTAAAATGGTATGGACCACGTTCAGGTCGGCGCTACGGGCTAGTTCCTGCAGTTCCTTGAGAGAATCCTGTGCCAGTGCTGGGGGGAGTGTGGATACGTGGATCAGGACCGCGCGCTCGCGGGTATCATGGGCCATTCCAGTCTGGCGGGCTCGTGCAAACTCTTCTTCAAGAGCGCCAATAAATTCGGGAAAATCTTCTTTGAGACTGAAAATGGATTGGGGAGCCAGGATTTCCCAAGGGGTCTCAGCGGCATTGTCCGGCTTAAGATGAGCGATTTGAAGCCGGGAAAGGTTCCCATCTGTGCCTAAAAGCAGAGCGGCAACCAGGTCAAAACGCAAAAGGGCAAGATCGGTTAGGTCTTCTTCCGTCAACTTTTCACCGGCAAGATGGGTATGCACCAATCGAAGTCCGGAAAGGCGGTCCCGGCTGCGGCGCGGAATTTCCGGCAGAAACAGGCTTCGAGCATCTCCAACAACAACGCCGGCAACATGTCCGCGCCGGTCAAGAAGCACTCCAACTTGGCGCTGTATTTCGAAGGACAGCAGTGCCATCTCGCGAGCAAGTTCCACTGAAATCAAGGCCTGACTGCGCGTCCTGCGTTTTGAAAGATGTTCTAACGCTTTCACCTGGGCTGATTTAAGCCCGTGCAAATTGCCCGTTAACAGAAGCTGATCCCTTCAACCAATATTGCCCACAGGCGGGGAAAGGAAATGGTACGCAACCGTCCGTGATGGGCGATATCATAATTACCCCTGTAATAATATGCGACGAATAATACGCTGACTTTCTGTTGCGTCCAAGGTGCGCTGTGCTTTACGCATTTCAGCTGCATCCAGTTTTTCAAGTTTCTTCCACAATATCGCAAGATTGCCGATGGCGATTTGGAGGGCATGGGTAGGGTCCATCCGTTGCGGCTGTATGTCAAGCGTAATATAGCCACGGTGCTTGGCCGCTTTAAGATAGAACAGCGCTTCCAGCGTTTCCCAAAGATGCAGGCTGCCCGGAATCATCATGTCATCCCAATAGGAGTAGGAATCGCTGATATAGACTTGAAAAAGTTTACCGGCCCGCGACAAAAAAGCGATACTTTCAGCAGGGACTTCTCCGGCCATTATCGCGTGAGAAAAATTGATGGCAACGCCTACGTTTTTCATGGCGATCTCTTGACACATGGACAGCGCCTTGCCTACCGAAGATATAGTGAGGTATTTTCGGGGACCGCGCGGTTTGTAATCTACGGCGACATTAACGTCTGGCGAGGCGAATTTCGCGATGGTCTTAATGGAGGAAATGACGGTATTCCAATGGGTTGTGTAATCTACATGGAAAGGATAATCAAACCCATCCGTGTAAAGACGCAAGGTGACTTCCGTGGTTCCCAGTGCCCGCGCAATCTCGACCGCTTTTCGTCCTTCGTCAATCGCAGCATTACGCGTCTTTTGGTGCTGCTGTGCAAAACCGGCTAGGGCAAACCGTCTGGAGTGGCACAAAGAGGTTGAGACAGCACTGCACGCAAGGCCATTTTCTTTTAACAAACGTTTCACCTCTTTTACAGGCATTTCTGGTGTGATATCTGTTTGCTGTAATTCAACGGCTTTGATGCTTTTTTGTTTGGCTATGGCCGGAATGATATCCTGAATACGGGTAGATTCACGATAGCCTTCGGCGCAGAATCGGTCTTGTGCGTTTGAATAGACCCACAATCCCGTGGCAAGTCTTAAGGTCATAAACCTTTTCTCCTTAAAAAAGTTACAAAAGAACCTAATCTGGTCAGACGCCTGCGGTACGCTTATGGAATAAACGTAGCACACAAAAAACAATATCTCTAGAAAGATGATAGACTTACAGCGTAACAATTCTTTACAATGGATGCATTATATATCAAGTCTCAAAAAAAGTCAATAGTTAAAAAGATAACCTTCTTATAGGCAATAATCTAAAAATAAACGAAGAAGGAAAATAATTTGATTGACATTTGGCATAAAGTTCGTGTTTCTAAATACATATATCACAAAGTTGTAAACAGTTTTGTTTAAAAGTATGCTCTAAAATATTCAGTAAAATTAATCGTTTTGGCAAAAATATAAATTTATTTTAAAAGATGACTAAACTGAAGTCGACACATCAAAGAATCAAAAAGGATAATCCGTGATATGAATAGGGTTATGATACTCTTGGAAAATAATAGTTGCCGGGTAAGCGATAGGGGGTAAAGGGAAGCCTGCTGTCGTAACAGACAACATGTGACACGCTGCTGTTTTTAGGGAAGAAAAACAGAACACAGCAATTTGTCATCTTGTTGGATACACGTACTCTACAAGACGATGTGCAATTATGATTAGATAACGCTCATCAAAATTTTTCTTTAAACAAAAACAAAAAGATAAGCATCTTGATCATGCTTTAACAGGCTATGCTATTCAAGTTGCTTGTGTTAACACATAATAATCTATAAACAAGAAACCCTGAATATTATCCTTCTGATTTGCGGGCAGTGTCCGCGTTGGACGGTAATCGTGACCCGTATACCCATCGGAACCGTACGTTCATGACTGGCCCTAATCTATCTTTAACAGGGTAGTTCCCAACCTTTACGGTATTCCTTTGTCAATAGCAGGTTGGCATCAGCGTCATTCACGATTTTCAGGTTTTTTACATCCATTTCAAGTTTTTTACCAACGGCGTGCAAGGCGACATTCCCCATGTTGGCCACTTCGGTAAGGGGACCAGCGTAAGAGAAGTTTGAGGCGGGCTGTTCGCCGGAACGAATACAGTCAAGCCAGTTCTTATAGGGATCTTCCCTGGGAATACGCGGAAGGGTAGGTTCCGGCATCGTGTAACTCGTCATGGCCTCATCCGGCATAAGACGCGCTTTTCCACCATACTCACCAGCGGTAAGGCAGCCGTTGGACCCAATGAATAACGAACCATTGTCGCCGTCCCCCAGAGTCTGTCCGGCAGGGATTGATTCTGGCCGTTGCGGCAAATTGCCGCCATCATACCAAAATACATTTACCGGGGGCATCGTGCCGCGTGCGGGAAATTCATATTTTATAACAGACTTCAACGGCGGGGAAAGCGGGGTCATCCCCTCCTGGCGGACCACTTCCACAGTATAAGAATCAGCCTCATAGAGTTTAAGCGCCCAGAAGGCGGGGTCCATAATGTGACAGGCCATATCTCCAATGGCCCCACAACCGAAATCCCACCAGCCACGCCAGACGAAGGGTAGATAGGCCTCGTTATAGGGCCGCATCCCTCCGGCACCGAGCCACAAGTCCCAATCGAGCGTTTCCGGCACGGGCTGTTCCGCTGGAGATTCAGTCATTCCCTGGGGCCAAATAGGACGGTTTGTCCAAATATGGGCTTCTTGAACATCCCCTATGGCACCCGACCATAACATTTCGCACAGTTCACGAACGCCATCACCGCAATGTCCCTGATTTCCCATCTGGGTAATGACACCTTTTTCGGCTGCGGTCTTTGTCAAGAGCCGGGCTTCCGCTATGGTATGAGTCAAAGGTTTTTGCACATACACATGCTTGCCAAGATTTATGGCCAGATAAGCCGCTGGTGCGTGGGTGTGGTCCGGGGTACTGATGGTGCAAGCGTCAATTTCGTCGGCCATCTCCTCAAACATAACC
>JAKJCY010000014.1:32010-42848 GCA_022706235.1 Candidatus Hydrogenedentota bacterium
CCCTGTAATCTTTGTAGTTTTTAGCTTTTTTAAGTCTGTAGAACGCTTCTTCGGCACGCTTGGCATCGGGGTCACACAGGGCGACAACCTCTTCCCTTCGGCAGGACATGATATCGCCGAATCCTTTTCCGCCGACGCCAATGCCGGCAACGCGGATTTTTTCGTTTGGCGACAGTTTACGGGGTATGACCTGAGCCGCATTTACGCGTGTAATGCCAAGGATAGAAGCGGTTGCACTTGTGGTTGCTGCGGCTAGAAACGCCCGTCGTGTGACGTCTTTTTTGTACATCTCTTGTTCCTTTTTTTTGTAAAAATTATGTCCTACTGGAAAAGATTTCTTTTTGCCTGTTATTAATTCAAGACACGAAGAAGTGCTTGAGGTGACTTGTCATAGCCACGGGCCGGGACAGGCAAACGCTATTGTTCACGAATCAGGCTTCAGGGCAGGGACTATTCAATATATCCAGATCAATAAAAGAACGGATGGCTTCCTGGTCCGTTTCCGACAACTTGGGAAAGAAAATGGCAACTTTGAAATGGTCATCTCCGCATTCGTCCGGGTCGCAACGTACCACAACGCCTTCTGTCTCGATGCGGTGGTCAATCGGTTTGGGTAAATCCATAACAACGCCGATACGGGTCATCAATGCTACCGGTTTAATGGTATGGCATAAAACGCCCGCCTCGCTGATATTATCAACATGATTAAGTACCCCGGGGCCACCATCCTCGAATAACACCTGCAGGTGACGCTTGCTCCGCGGGTAACGCCGCCTCTCTTGACCTTCCAATGAATGCATATTCTCACCTGATGTTGAAGTAATCGAACATTCCTACTAGCGATAATGATAGCCTAAACGGGGGCTTTAAATAAAATGGGTGGTCCTTTTGGCATCTATAATGGGGTTAACGCCACAAGAAGTATCTTTTGCATAGGGTAATCTGTCCCGCAAACGACGGAAAGTGCTTCTCAGGTATTTTGTATAACGTTTACGGATTTGTAAACGCAAACACAAATCGCACGTGCTAATCAATTATTTAGGGCTTCTGTTATACTGCATTTTTCGAAAATGGGAGCATGTGCATCATGGTGTCCGAAAATTGTGCCAAACAAAAATGGTATTCTTTGCCTCTTTCAGGCAGGCCTGTTTTCCGAGCGGCTTTTATATCCAGGCCCAATCGCTTTCTGGTACTATGCGAAGACGAATGTGGCCACGCTATCCGTGCTTTCCTGCCCAATCCAGGCCGTCTTTCAGAACTATTGTTCAAGGGGGTTACTTTACATATCCTTGATAACGACCAAGAAAAACGGGACCGGGCAACCTCTTTTACCGTTTTGGCCGTTGAAAGAGATGGCATTCCGGTAATGCTCCACACCCATTGGTGTAACGAGATGGTTCATAGCCTCCTCAGGGATAAGGCGGTGCCGGGACTGGAGCAGGCACGTGTAAAACGCCGTGAAATTAGAGTGGGGCGCAGCCGTTTTGATTTTTTGCTGGAAGATGATGAGGGCGAACTCTACCTGGAGGTCAAATCATGTACTCTGTTCGGTAATGGTGTCGCCATGTTCCCGGATGCGGTGACGGACCGGGGGCGCCGTCATTTGCTGGAACTAAATGATATTGCGCAAAAAGGAACACGCTGCCGGGTCTTGTTCGTTGTACAAACAGACCATGTCAAGTGGTTTATGCCAGATTATCATACTGATCTTGCCTTTGCATTAACCATGCTGACGGTTCAAGATAATGTTCAATTCATGGCGCTGCCAGTTAACTGGAACCGGGAGTTGTCCTTTCGGCCGGGCAAAAGCCTGCTGCAAATTCCCTGGGGCTATATTGAACGTGAGGCACAGGACAAGGGGGCCTATCTCGCGGTTCTACAACTGAATCGCCCTGTGCGGATGTCGGTGGGCGCCTTGGGCGACTGTTTTTTTGAGGCCGGTTATTACATGTACGTGGGCTCCGCCATGAATGGTTTAAATGCAAGAATCGCGCGACACGCGCGTAAACGCAAAAAAATGCACTGGCACATTGATTATCTTCGGGCGGCGTGCGAACTTGCAGGAATAGTGGCTATCCGGGCTTCAGAGCGGTACGAATGTAATCTTGCCAATGAACTGGTCTCGTTACTGACGGTTCCCACGCCTGGTTTCGGGTGTGGCGATTGCCATTGTGCGAGTCACCTCTTTTATGCGCAGGACAATCCCCTGGAACATCCCCGGTTTCAACAATGGCTTCAGCATGTCCGAATGCGCCCTCCATCCCCGTAACCGGCATACTGGAACCCAAGTACGCACGTAAGAAACCGAGTTGTTGGCGTAAAGCCAATAAGGACAAGGAACGTAGGAGCGGCATTCCTTACGTGCGGAATCAATAACCACCGGTAAAGTCGGTGGTGTGAGGAAGGCCCCTAAAAGGGGCTTCATGAAAACAACTATCGATTCCGTCTCAAAGCTTTATTGTCCATCTTATCATGACAAAGCCGACGTCATGGCGGTTTTTTTGTGCGCTTGGACGCGTTTCAAAGGGAGTACCGTTAGGCGCGAAAAAACGGCATGACGGTACAAGCAAGGGTGTTTTAAACAGCAAAATGAGCCGACATGTTCATAAGCAAAGAAAAACGATGGAACGGCAAAGCCTGACGAATTCTTACCGGCAGCGCCGGTGGATTTACATTGACTTAGGTAAAACAATTCATCTTGCGTCTGTTTATATCTTTTCGGAAACTTTCGGTATAATGACGCACCGTCAACCGCTTTTAAGGAATACACTATGACCGATATATCTGTCTTGCCGTCACTCGGACGACCTTACATCATCGCCCATAGGGGCGCCAGTGCCTATGCTCCTGAAAACACAATCGCTTCCTTTCAAAAGGCGAAGGATATGGGCGCTAATTATTTTGAACTTGACGTACAACTCACCCGGGATGGCGTCCTGGCCGTGTTTCATGACAGGGACGTCAGCCGGTTCTGTATCAAGCATGTTTCCGTAGTGGACATGTTGATGAGTGATATGCGCAAAATAGACATTGGTTCATGGTTTTCTCCGGAATTTGCCGACCAGCGCGTCGTGCGGTTGGAAGAGGCGTTGGAGTTGGCGGACCAGAATACGGGCGTCTATATCGAGTTGAAAAGCGCCGTAGACGAAACACCGCGGATTCCGGACATGCTGGAAGTTATTGCGGAATCACATACCGTCACACAGCGTGAATGGCGGTATCTTTATGAAGCGGCATACCGCATAAGTGCGGACAGCGTTATTATGGCCCGCAGGGCTATTGATGTGATACGACCTTACCTCGGACGGTGCAGGATAGTAGCGCAGGCCTTTTCGCCAATCATTGGCTTGGTATTTTTGCGGGAGGCGCCCGATATACGCTTTGAATTTCTCGGCATGGATTTGCCAGACCCCCCGAATATCTGGCGGGATTATGTTTCGTTTGGAGAAAAAGTCGGTGTCGCTGGATTCAATGTGAACAAAGAATCACTGGACGAGATTAGATTCAAACGCTTCCAAGACGGCGGATTCAGCTGTGCGGTATGGGTGGTGGATGAACCGGTTGACATGAGGCGCCTTGCCGCGATGGGCGTGTACGGCCTGATAACTAACAAGCCCGACCTTTGCCTGCAAACATTGGCCTGCAAAGAAAGCACCGATAGGGTGGTGTAAAGGCAGAAAAAGGGAAGTATACCAATAGGAGGACGCCCAGTGAGTCCACAGTTCAGCGCTTTGGATTGGTCTGTGGTTGTGGTATATATGTCCGTCGTGCTTGTGATGGGCGCGTGGATATCTCGACGTCAAAGTGATACGCGCTATTTTTTTCAGGGCGGCCGCTCCGTGCCTGCCTGGGCGGTCGCCTGTTCCGTCCTGGCCACGGCGACCAGCGCGGCGACATTCATCGGCGTTCCGCAAATTGCTTTTGAGGGGGACCTGACTTATCTTATCACCTATCTTGGAAGTATTATCGGCGCCTTCATAATCGCGCTCCTTTTTGTGCCGGCCCTGTATAATGCCGGTACCATAACCATCTACGGATATCTCGGGCAGCGTTACGGCACCGGCGCCAAATCCGCAGCCAGCGTCATGTTTCTGTTGGGTCGCCTCCTTTCATCCGGCGCACGACTGTATATGGCAGGCATCGCGTTTGCCATGATGCTTTCCGGAAATACAACAGCGGGAGAATTGGTATTCGCAGTGGTGATTATGGGTATTGTCGGCACCATATACACGGTGTTTGGAGGCATCCGCGCCGTAATTTGGACTGACGTTCTTCAACTCATTATTTTTACCTCTGCTGCCCTACTTGCCCTGGGATATTTATGGTATCTGATTCCCGCATCCGGGGAAGAAATTTATGGTGCCCTGTGCGATGCCAATGGGATGAACAAATTGCGTGTAGTGGATTATGGATTTAACGTAAGTAGTCCCTTTACCCTGTGGTCGGGTGTTTTCGCCATGACGATTGTATGTGTATCCACCCATGGAGTGGACCAGGATATGCTGCAGCGGGTGATGACGGCAAAGTCGCCCCTGCATGGCGGCCTCGCGCTTGTCAGTTCCATTTTGGCCGCTGTACCCCTGGTGTTTCTTTTCCTTGTCATAGGGCTGCTTTTGTTTATTTATTATCAACGTCCCGACTTGATGGGAGCGGCGGCGCCTTTGGATGTGATTGAGGATACGCGAAAAGTGTTTCCCCAGTTTGTGTTACACCATTTGCCGTCGGGGTTGCGGGGACTGCTTATGGCAGGTTTATTCGCCGCGGCGATGAGCACCTTTGATTCCGCGATTACGGCGATGGCCAGTTGTCTTATCGCTGATATTTATGCACCCTGGCGGGCATGGCGCAATAGCCGAATTCCTAAGGAAAGTGGCGACGAGGTATTGCCCGAACTGCGCCATTCGCGAATGGCCGTGGGTCTTATGGGCCTGCTGTTGACCGGTTTTGCCGTCGGCGCCATCTATATGCAGGAGCGGGGCGGACAAACCCTGATAGATTTTGCGCTGGGGATAATGGCATTTGCCCTCGCCCCCCTGCTTGGTGTTTTCTGCGCCGCATTGTTCACGAGGCGTGGCAACGTGATAAGCGTTTATGTATCCCTCGGCTTCGGTGCGCTGGCGGTGCTGATGCTACAGCCCTATATGCTTCCTGAAATTATGGGTTTTCGTCTCGGTTGGACCTGGGTTTGGGTTTTTGTCAGTCCGATATGTTTTATTTTATGTATATTGGGCAAACCTGATGCGTTCCGGGAAAGGAATCCGCAATGACACCGGACTTATTTGAGGATTCTGGAGCAGGGCCGATTCCCGGCAGGCAGGATGCTCCGCTTGCCCGTAGGGTCGCGCCGCGTTGTATCGATGATATCGTAGGGCAGGACCATATACTGGGAAAAGGAAAACTGTTGCGCCGTGCCATTGAAGCGGACCGGATAACTTCCTTGGTCCTGTACGGGCCACCCGGGTGCGGGAAAACGGCGCTGGCGCGGGTGATTGCCATCAGTACCAAGGCAGGCTTTGAGGCGCTCAATGCCGTCTTGTCCGGTGTTGCGGATATCCGGGCGGTTATAAAAAAAGCCGATGAACGCTATGCTGTCAATAAACGTCAGACTATCGTGTTTGTGGATGAGATACACCGTTTCAACCGAGCGCAGCAAGACGCTCTTCTTCCCCACGTAGAAAACGGCAGGGTGGTAATGATAGGGGCGACGACCGAAAACCCGTATTTTTCCGTTGTGGCGCCGCTTCTTTCCCGCTCCCAGATATTTGAACTCAAACCGCTGGAGGAGGGGCATCTGTGCGATGTGCTGTTTCGGGCGTTAACGCATCCGAAACGTGGATTTCCTGAGACCGACATTCTTCTGGATGAAGTCGCGGCCGCTTATATCGCGCGGTATTCGGAGGGGGATGCGCGCCGGGCTATCAATGCCCTGGAAATCGCCCTGCTGACAACCCCGCAGGATGGTGGTGTTATCCATGTGACGCAAGAAATCGCGGCGGAGTCCATACAGCGGAAATTGCTTCACTACGATAGAACGGGAGATGAGCATTATGACGCCGCTTCCGCCTTTATAAAAAGCATGCGGGGCAGCCATCCTGATGCGGCTCTCTATTGGATGGCGCGCATGATTGAAGCGGGAGAAACCCCGCGTTTTATCGCACGCCGTATTTGTATCGCCGCGTCGGAGGATGTGGGTAATGCCGATCCGATGGCGCTTGTGGTGGCGAATGCAGCCTTTCAGGCGGCTGAGTTCGTGGGTTTTCCGGAGGCCCGCATCATTCTCGCGCAAGCGGCGCTCCATATCGCATGCGCCCCCAAAAGCAACGCCTCCTACCTGGCCATTGACAAGGCGCTGGCTGATGTGCGGGAAAAGAAAAGTCTTCCCGTGCCGGACCATTTAAAGGACGCTTCCTACCGAGGAGCGAAAGCGCTTCAACGGGGCGAAGGCTATCTTTACGCCCATGATTTTGAAGACGGTTATGTTTCCCAGGCCTATGGCGTTGAGAGGGGAGTTTATTATCAGCCCAAAGCGGCGGGTCAAGAAAAGAAACTCCAGGAACGCCTGGATACACTGGCACGGCGTGACAAAGAGACGGGAGGATAGTAGCGCGTCCCCATCACGATGTGTGGGAGGCTCCTTTGGATAGGTCAGTCATTTCCTTTTTTATTTTTGAAAGAAATGAGGGGTTTTCCGAGAGCAGACGGGTAAGGCTGAGTAATCGCTGACCAGTATCGAGCGTGATGATATGCTCCATCTTACACGCATCCGCCAACGCTTCTTCGCGGGTGAGACCCAGCACCTCCACAAAAAAGTCGAGAAGAATATCAAAGTTCTTGGCAATCAATTCTGTGATGTGCCGTCCTTCGTCTGTTAATAGAAGAAAACGATTGGGGTCTTCCGTTACCCAACCACGCTTCTTCAACTGCGCAAGCGCCATGGAGGCCGCGCCTCGCGATACTTCAAGGGTTTCCGCAATATCAGTTGTTCTGGCATAACCAAGATCATTGCGGAGCGCCTCGATGGCAAGCAGGTAATGCGCGCGGGAATGGGACAGGTCCGCATAAGTAAATTCGCGCCAATGGCCACCTTCGGAACTCATATCCCGGTCTTTAAACGTGCGAATGCTGTTGGATACATCATCCATAAAGTCATGTCCCTTTAAAATGCTCAGACACGCTATGTGTATTGTAAAAGAATGAAAGCCAAGGATCACTATTTTATACCAAAGGTCAGGTAGATTACCAATAATCAATCATGCATATACGGTATAAACCATGGTGAAAATTGGAGGCGGGGAGGGCTGCTCTGCCATACCCGGCGGAACATGAAAAGTGAAATAGGGGGGCAAAGATTGTCGAATATACCATCATATCTGACCTGTGAAGAGGAACTCATCGGCGAATCATGGTTAGACATTTTTGCACGGCGAGCCTAAAAGTGTTACAGTAGTTATCCTTCATCCGTGAAAGTAGGGGGATATACGCAACTGTCTGGCTCGAGAGGCTGGAGGCGGATGGTTGGTGGAAAACTTCCGGTTACAGGAAACCTTATAAAAAAATACTTGTTTGTATTTAAACCAAACGGGAATTTAGGATGCCTACCTATTCATATCAGTGCAATCGTTGCGATCATATCCAGGACGTCTTCCATAGCATGAGTGCAACGCCGCAGATAAAATGTACCGAGTGCGGAGGCAAATGTAAAAAGCTACTGGGTACCGGCGCCGGTATTATATTTAAAGGTTCGGGTTTTTACGAGACGGACTACAAGAAGAAAGGAAAAGCCCCGGCATCCGAGACCGCGTCAACCGCTACAAAAGCGGAGCCAAAATCCAGTGGCGATTCGACGGGAAAACCGGCGGCCAAAGGGGAGGCGAAAACCGCCCCTACGAAGGTGAAAACAGAATAGAGGCACGGTATCAACTCGTTTATGACACTGTAACCGGCAGGAACCTATCTCATGAATACAAAAGAAATAATCGACGCCAGCGAACAACATATCATAAACACGTACGGGCAAAGGAAACTTGCCTTGGTGCGCGGGGAGGGCGCCAGGCTTTGGGATGCGGAGGGGAGAGCGTATCTGGATTTTTTTGCCGGAATTGCGGTCTGCAACCTGGGGCATTGCCATCCCAAGGTTACCGAGGCTATTTGTCGTCAAGCACAGACGCTGGTTCATATATCCAATTTATATTATATAGAGCCTCAAGTGAAGCTGGCGGCCATGCTTTCCGCAAATTGTTTCGCCACGAAATGGTTTTTCTGCAACAGCGGTACGGAGGCCAATGAAGCGGCCATCAAACTGGCGCGCCGCTATTGGACTGTGCAGGGAACGCCGAAACCGGAAATTATCAGCGCGGAACAGTCCTTTCATGGGCGAACGCTGGGTGCATTGAGTGCAACGGGACAATCTAAATTTCATGCCGGTTTTGAGCCATTACTCCCGGGAGTTCATTATGTTCCCTATAATGATGTGCATGCGCTTGCAGCGGCACTAAACGGCAAGGTTGGCCTGGTACTGCTGGAGCCAATCCAAGGGGAAGGGGGTATCCATGTTCCGGACCCGGGCTATCTGGCCGCGGTGCGGCAACTGTGTAATGAGCGGGGGGTGCTGCTTGCCTTTGACGAAGTACAGGCGGGATTGGGCCGTACGGGAAGACTCTTCGCACATGAACACGAAGGTGTTACCCCGGATATCATGACCCTTGCCAAGGGTTTGGGCAGCGGAGTTCCCATCGGGGCGCTGGGCTGTAGCGACCTTGTGGCCGAAGGGTTTGCTCCGGGTTCGCACGCGTGTACCTTCGGGGGCAATCCCCTGAGCACGGCGGCGGCCCTGGCCACGATGGAACTTCTGACGGAGCCCGGGTTCCTCGACAAGGTTAATGCAATAGGCGCTTATTTTCTCGGCATGCTCGCCGGTTTGGCGGAAGACCATGCCTCGATTGTGCAGGTGCGCGGACGTGGTTTATTGATTGGCGTGGAATTTGACCGGCCAGTAGCCCCCCTCATCAGTGCACTGTTGGACACCGGTATCATATGCGGTCCGGCCGGTCCAAACGTGCTGCGGTTCCTGCCCCCGCTGGTGGTGGGAAAAGAGGAGGTGGATTGTGTAATGGCGGCTATTGAGGCCTGCCTGGAGGAGTTAGGATGGTAAAAGATTTCATTTCACTGGCGGATTACACCGGCGCGGAAATCATGGCCCTCTTGAATCTTGCGGACGAATTGAAGCGTCTGCAGAAGACGGGACGCCCCCACAGGCTTCTCGAGGGAAAAACCCTGGCCATGATCTTCGAAAAGCCAAGCCTGCGTACCCGGCTGACCTTCCAATTGGGCATGTTTCAACTGGGCGGTTTTTCACTGCTGATGGATTCCCGTCTGGGCGTGCGGGAGTCCGTGCCGGACGTGGCGCATAATCTTGAGCGCTGGGTAGACGGTATCATGGCAAGAACCTTTCGCCATGAAGATGTGTGCCTGCTGGCTCGAAGCGCCGCTGTCCCCGTAATTAACGCGCTCACCGACAAGTTGCATCCCTGCCAGATTTTAGCCGACGTGCAGACCCTGCGGGAGCACAAGGGAACGTCTCTGTGCTCCCTCAAGGTAGCATTCGTGGGTGACGGTAATAACGTATTCCATTCCTGGGCGAACTTTGCATCCCGACTACCCCTCAACCTGACGCTGGTGTGTCCTGAAGGCTATGAAGGCGACCCGGAGATAACAGGTCGCGTGGCAAAAGAGGCGCAAGGAACGTTTGCGATAACCCATGATCCGGTTTCCGGGCTCAAGGATGCGGATGCGGTGTATACGGATGTCTGGGCGAGTATGGGTCAGGAAGAGGAATCGGCCATGCGGGAAAAAGTCTTTTTACCCTATCAAGTCAATAAAAAGCTTATGGAACTGGCCAAGCCGGACGCCGTGTTCATGCACTGCCTGCCGGCGCACCGGGGCCATGAAGTTTCTGACGAGGTAATTGACGGGCCTAATTCCGTTTGTTTTGATCAAGCGGAGAACCGGTTGCACGCCCAGAAAGCGGTGTTGGCTTCGCTCTTGCGTGGCGACCGCGTACTTTCCATTTTTGCCGAACTGAACCACAAATAACAATAAGGATGCGATGACTATGAGCAACGTCAAAAAGATCGTGCTTGCCTATTCCGGCGGGCTGGATACCTCCATCATTCTGAAATGGCTGCAGGAGACCTATAAGGCCGAAGTAGTGGCATTTATTGCTGATGTCGGCCAGGGCGAAGAAACGGAACCTGCCCGTAAAAAAGCGGTGGATACCGGTGCCGCATCGGTGATAGTTGCCGATTTGCGCGAGCCTTTTGTGCGTGATTTCGTGTTTCCCGCAATGCGCGCCAATGCCCTCTATGAAGGCTGTTACCTGCTGGGAACCAGCGTGGCACGGCCGATTATTGCCAAGGCGCAGATAGACGCGCTTCGCGAAACCGGGGCGGATGCCGTTTCTCATGGCGCCACCGGCAAGGGAAATGATCAAGTCCGCTTTGAATTGACCTACATGGCGCTGGAACCCAATGTACGTATTATTGCTCCGTGGCGGGACCCGAGCTGGACGTTAAACAGCCGGGATAAAATGATCGAGTATGCAAAGCAGCACAATATTCCTGTGCCGGTTACCAAAGCCAAGCCCTATTCCTCCGACAGGAACTTACTGCATATTTCTTTTGAGGGCGGTATACTGGAAGACCCTTGGAATGAACCGCCGGAAAACATGTTCCTCCTCAGTGTGTCTCCCATGGCCGCTCCGGATACCCCCACCTACGTGGAAATTGAATTCGAAGCGGGAACACCTGTATCCGTTGACGGTTGTCGCCTGGGCCCGGTCG